>NZ_JBMDJC010000017.1:0-113750 GCF_057808995.1 Acidovorax sp. FG60 | reverse complement strand
CTGAAGCCCTGCGCACTGGCAAGATCCCTTCGGGCGAATTCAGCGCCATGTAATTTGCGCGGGAGGTACTGCGGTCGTTGTCACGGCTGCAGCCCGATGCCGAAAGCAAAAGGCCGAGGCCCCGTGGGGGGCCTCGGCCTTTTTGCGTTTGAGAAACGCCCCCAACAACGGTCAAGGAATCAGCGTCACGCCCGTTTTGGCTTGTAGGGCATCAAACGTCACGCCCGGAGCCAGTTCCACCACCTTCAGGCCTTGGGGGGTGACGTCCATCACCGCCAGGTCGGTGATGATGCGGTCGACCACGCCCACGCCCGTCAGCGGCAGCGTGCACTGGGGCAGGATCTTCAGGTCTTCGGTGCCGTCCTTCTTCTTGGCAACGTGTTCCATGAGCACGATCACGCGCTTGACACCCGCCACCAGGTCCATCGCGCCGCCCATGCCCTTGACCATCTTCCCGGGGATCATCCAGTTGGCCAGATCGCCCTTTTCGCTGACCTGCATGGCGCCCAGGATGGACAGGTTGATCTTGCCGCCACGGATCATGGCAAAGCTGTCATGGCTGCCAAAGATGGACGAGCCCTTGATGGTGGTCACGGTCTGCTTGCCAGCGTTGATCAGGTCCGCATCCACCTCATCTTCGTTGGGGAACGGGCCGATGCCGAGCATGCCGTTTTCGGACTGCAGCCACACTTCCTTGTCGGCGGGCACGAAATTGGCCACCAGCGTAGGGATGCCAATACCCAGATTCACGTAAAAGCCGTCTTCGAGCTCATGGGCGGCACGCGCCGCCATTTGGTCTTGACTCCACGACATATGTATTTCTCCAGCTTGTTCGGTGACGGCAGGCTTGCACGCCTGCTTTTCGATAAACGCAGGCTTAAACGCCCGCCTTCTCAGTGATGGTGCGCTTTTCGATGCGCTTTTCCGGGTTCGGGTTGTGCACGATGCGGTGCACATAGATGCCGGGCAGATGGATCTGGTCGGGCACCATGGCACCGGTTTCCACCACCTCTTCCACTTCAACGATGCAGACCTTGCCGGCCATGGCAGCGGCAGGATTGAAGTTACGGGCCGTCAGACGGAACTGCAGGTTGCCCGACTTGTCGGCGCGGTGCGCCTTGACCAGCGCCACCTCGGGCACGAGCGAGCGTTCCATCACATAGGTTTCGCCGTCGAACTCGCGCAGTTCCTTGCCCTCGGCCACGATGGTGCCCACACCGGTCTTGGTAAAGAAAGCAGGAATGCCCGCGCCGCCTGCACGCAGCTTCTCGGCCAGCGTGCCCTGGGGCGTGAACTCCAGTTCCAGCTCGCCGGCCAGGTATTGGCGCTCGAACTCCTTGTTTTCACCCACGTAGGACGAAATCATCTTCTTGATCTGGCGGGTTTCCAGCAGCTTGCCCAAGCCAAAGCCATCCACACCTGCGTTGTTGGAAATCACGGTGAGGTTCTTGACGCCGGAATCGCGCAAGGCGTCGATCAGCGCTTCAGGGATGCCACACAAACCGAAACCACCCACAGCCATAAGCTGGCCGTCTGCAACCACGCCCTTGAGGGCCTCAGCTGCGGAGGGGAATAACTTGTTCACCACGATCTCCTTGTGAATTTGGATGCGCTACGATACTACGTACCCGATTAAGTAGTATCCCGTAAAGACTTGCACTATGGACGTTGCCAATGGACGTTGATTACCGACTCGCTTTTGACATGGCCCCCGTGGGCCTGGTGCTGTCGCGCAACCGCACCATGGTCGATTGCAACCGGCATGTGTGCGAGATGTTCGGCGCCTCGCGCGAGGTGCTCATCGGTCAGTCGTTCCAGATACTTTATCCAAGCGCCGACGAATACGAGCGCCTTGGCGCGCACATGGAACCTATCCTGAACGCCAAGGGCCACTACGCCGACAACCGCATCATGAAGCGTGCCAACGGCGAGGTCTTCTGGTGCCATGTGTCAGGCCGTGCACTCAACCGAGATGCCCCGCATGAATCAGGCATCTGGAGCTTTGAAGACCTGAGTTCGCAACGCCCCGTGAAGGCCGAGTTGACAGGCCGCGAACGCGAGGTGGCCGCGCGCCTGTTGGAGGGACTGACTTCCAAGGAGATCGGCCGGGCCCTGGAGATCAGCCACCGCACGGTGGAGATTTACCGGGCACGCCTCATGCGCAAGTACAACGCATCCACCGCTGCCGACCTAGTACACAAATTACTCGCTGGTTGAGCCCTACTTCGGGCCGTCGATCACGTCAGCAGCTGTGCGAAAAGCCTCGACTGCCGTCGGCAGGCCGCAGTAGATGCTGGCGTGCAGCAACACTTCCTGGATCTCTGCCGCTGTAGCGCCGTTGTTGAGCGCGCCGCGCACGTGGCCCTTAAGCTCATGCTGCTTGCCCAGCGCGGTAAGAAACGCCACCGTGATCAAGCTGCGCGTCTTCATGTCCAGCCCCGGCCGCTGCCATACATCGCCCCAGGCATTGCGGGTGATGAACTCCTGGATCGGCTGGGTGAACGCCGTGGCATTGCCAAAGGCATTGGCGACAAAGTCCTCGCCCATGACCTGCTTGCGTGTGGCCAGACCCTTGTCGAAGTCCTTGGTGGATGGGAGTTGTTGTGTCATGCGGGCTCTCCGGTTCAGTTGGGGCCGCCATCGTAGCCGCAGCGCCTGCACGAAAAACACAAAGCCACCTGCCATGCCCCGGGAAGGGCCAGGCAGGTGGCTTTATCAAAGTGCTGAGCCCCAGGTTTACGCTGCCGCGAGATCAAAGCGATCCAGGTTCATCACCTTGGTCCAGGCGCGGGCGAAGTCCTGCACAAACACGGCCTGGGCATCGCTGCTGGCATAGACCTCGGCCAGCGCACGGAGCACGGAATTCGAGCCAAACACGAGGTCGACCACGGTGCCGGTCCATTTCTTGGCGCCTGTGCTGCGGTCCACCCCTTCCAGCACACCGGTTGCGCTCGCTGACTTCTGCCATTGGGTGCGCATGTCGAGCAGGTTCACAAAGAAGTCATTGCTCAACGTTTCCGGGCGCTGCGTGAAAGCTCCGTGAGGCGCCTGGCCCATGTTGGCACCCAGTACCCGCAAACCGCCGACCAGCACCGTCATCTCTGGCGCAGTCAAGGTCAGCTGGTTCGCGCGGTCAATCAGCAGTTCGGCCACAGCGCCCTCCAGCCCGGGGCGCACGTAGTTGCGAAAGCCATCGGCCACGGGCTCCATCACTTCGAACGATGGCACATCGGTTTGCTCCTGCGAGGCGTCGGTGCGGCCGGGGGTGAAAGGCACGGTCACGTCCTGCCCGCCTCGCTTCGCGGCAGCCTCCACAGCGGCGCCACCGGCCAGCACGATGAGGTCGGCCAGCGAGATTTTCTTGCCGCCCGTCTGCTCGGCGTTGAACGCGCGCTGGATGACTTCGAGCTGGCCCAGCACCTTGGCCAGTTGTGCAGGCTGGTTTACGTCCCAGTCCTTCTGCGGAGCCAGACGAATGCGCGCCCCATTGGCTCCGCCGCGCTTGTCGCCGCCTCGGAAAGTTGAGGCAGAAGCCCAGGCCGTCGATACCAGCTCAGAGATCGAGAGGCCCGACGCCAACACCTTGGACTTGAGTGCCGTGATGTCTTGTTCGTTGACCAGAGCATGGTCCACTGCAGGAACAGGGTCTTGCCAGACCAGCACTTCGGCGGGCACTTCAGGGCCCAGGTAGCGTGCACGCGGCCCCATGTCGCGGTGTGTGAGCTTGAACCAGGCGCGCGCAAATGCGTCGGCAAATTGCTCAGGGTGCTCCAGGAAGCGGCGCGAGATCTTCTCGTAAGCCGGATCAAACCGCAGCGACAGGTCGGTGGTGAGCATCGTGGGTACCAGCTTCTTCGACGCATCGTGTGCGTGTGGAATCGTGGCCTCGGCACCCTTGGCCGTCCACTGGTGGGCACCGGCCGGGCTCTTGGTCAGCTCCCACTCAAAGCCGAACAGGTTTTCGAAGAAATTGTTGCTCCATTGGGTGGGTGTGGTGGTCCAGGTGACTTCCAGGCCGCTGGTGATGGTGTCGCCGCCCTTGCCAGAACCATGGCTGCTCTTCCAGCCCAGGCCCTGCTCCTCGATGCCTGCGCCCTCCGGCTCCTTGCCCACCAGCGCGGCGTCGCCCGCGCCATGGGTCTTGCCAAAGGTATGGCCACCCGCGATGAGCGCCACGGTTTCTTCATCGTCCATGGCCATACGCGCAAAGGTGTCGCGGATGTCGCGCGCGGCGGCGATGGGGTCGGGGTTGCCGTTGGGACCTTCGGGGTTCACGTAAATCAGGCCCATCTGCACAGCAGCCAGCGGGTTGGCCAAGTCACGCTCACCGCTGTAGCGCTTGTCCCCGCCCAGCCAGGTGTTCTCGGCGCCCCAGTACACGTTTTCATCGGGTTCCCACACGTCGGGGCGGCCACCGGCAAAGCCGAAGGTCTTGAAGCCCATGGACTCCAGTGCCACGTTGCCCGTGAGGATCATCAGGTCGGCCCACGAGATCTTGCGACCGTACTTCTGCTTGATGGGCCAGAGCAGGCGGCGTGCCTTGTCCAGGTTGGCGTTGTCGGGCCAGCTGTTCAGGGGCGCAAAACGCTGCTGCCCTGCCCCGGCGCCGCCGCGGCCATCGGCCAGGCGATAGGTGCCGGCGCTGTGCCAGGCCATGCGCACGAAGAGCGGACCGTAGTGTCCGAAGTCGGCCGGCCACCAGTCCTGCGAATCGGTCATCAATGCATGCAGGTCGGCCTTTACGGCAGCAAGGTCCAGGCTCTTGAATTCTTTTGCGTAGTCGAAGCCGTCGCCCATGGGATCGGTGAGCGGGGAGTTCTGGTTCAGGGGACGGATATTGAGCTGGTCTGGCCACCAGTCGGCATTGCCACGGCCCTTGGGCGCAGCAGCCTTGGTGTGGTCAAACGGGCACTTGTTGGTCTCTTGTGTCATGAGGCACTCCTGTTGGCGTTGGTGAGCAGCCGATGTTATGGAGTGCATTTCCGTATGAAAAGGCAATAGTTTTGATTAATTCAATAGTTTTTCTCTAATTTCGGCAAATGCAGCGGACTACCGGCCTCCTTGCACCCACACGTATCGAACAGCACCGAGCGGACCCAGCGGTGCCCCGGCGAGCGGTGGGTGCGTTCATGCCAGGCAGCAGTTTTAACGAAGCCAGGTATGGCCACTGGTGGCTCCAGCACCACCAGCCCGCGAGCATCAGCTACCACCCGCTGGGGCACCACCGCGATCAGGTCGCTGTTGCGCAGGATCTCCGGCAGCACCAGAAAGCTGGTGATCGACAGCACCACCCGCCGTGATCGGCCCAAGCGTGCCAACACCTCATCCGTCACGCCGCAGAAACCGCCACCCGTGTACGAAATGAGCGCATGGTCCAGCGCGCAGAAGCGGTCCAGCGACAGCGCGCCGCCCTTTGCATCCGGGTGCCCGGCGCGCATCACGCACACGTAGCGCTCGTCAAACAGGTGCCGGGCATACAGGTCTGGCGCCGTGTTCTCGGGGCTGATCAGGGCCAGATCGATATCGCCCCGCTCCAGCCGCTCGTACACCGGCAGATGCTGGGCCGGCACCACGGCCACACGCACGCCGGGCGCGTGGCGACGCAGCATGGCCAGGAATGGCACGACCACCGCCTGCAGCGCATAGTCGGTGGATGCGAGCTGCACCGTCATCTGCGCCGTGGCAGGGTCAAAGACCTGAGGTTGCAGCAGCGACTCGATCCCACCCAGCAGTTCCTTGACCGGCGCGGCCAGCTCCTGTGCGCGCAGCGTGGGCGTAATGCCACGCTGTGTACGCACGAATAGCGGGTCATCGAAGCTTTCGCGCAGCCGGGTCAGCATGCCGCTCACCGCAGGCTGGGTGAGCGACAGGCGCTGGGCGGCGCGGGTTACGCTGCGTTCGTCGAGCAAGGCATCCAGTGCCTTGAGCAGGTTCAGGTCCATGGCCCTGATATCAATTGCCATGATTTCAGAAATAAGAACTATCGATTTGGTTTATGGCCGCATCGTACCCACCATCTTCACTCTGCGTGGTCGTGGTGTCTTTGCCCCCGCCCTCAGACCGAAATTCCTTTTCTATTTAACCGACAAGAAAGCAAGCTGCATGTCTGCCCTGTTCACACCGTTCCAGCTCAAAAGCGTCACCCTGCGCAACCGCATCGCGATCCCGCCGATGTGCCAGTACAGCGCGGTGGATGGCTTCACCAATGAATGGCACCAAGCGCATTACGCCGGTCTCGCTCGCGGCGGCGCAGGCCTGGTGATCGTCGAGGCCACGGGCGTATCGCCCGAAGGCCGCATCACCCCGGCCTGCACAGGCCTTTGGAACGACCAGCACGTCGAAGGCATGGGCCGCATCGCCGCCAGCATCAAGGCCGCTGGCGCCGTGCCCGGCATCCAGATCGCCCACGCAGGCCGCAAGGCCAGCGCCCAACGCCCCTGGGAAGGCGATGACCACATTCCCGAGAACGACGCGCGTGCCTGGCAGCCGATAGCACCGTCCGCCATTGCTTACGGCGGCGGTCTGCCCCGGGTACCCCAGGCCATGACACTGCAAGACATTGCCCGCGTGCAGGCCGACTTTGTGGCCGCCGCACGTCGCGCACTGGCCGCAGGGTTCGAGTGGCTGGAACTGCACTTTGCCCACGGCTACCTGGCGCAGAGCTTCTTCTCGCCCCACAGTAACCAGCGCACCGACCAGTACGGCGGCAGCTTTGACAACCGCGCGCGCTTTCTGCTGGAAACCGTGGAGGCCGTGCGCAAGGTGTGGCCCGCGCACCTGCCACTCACGGCACGCTTCGGAGTCATCGAATACGACGGACGCGACGAGGAAACCGTGGCCGAGTCCATTGAGCTGGTGCGCCAGATGCGCGAACGTGGCTTGGATATGGTCAACGTCAGCGCGAACTTCGTGATTGCCGAGACGCAGATTCCCTGGGCAACCCCCGCCTTCCTGGCCCCGGTCGCACAGCGCGTGCGCAGCGAAGCCGACCTGCCCGTGGCCTCGTCGTGGGGCATCGATGACCCGAAAATCGCTGAACGTGCAGTGGCCGACGGCCAGATGGATTTGGTGATGATCGGCCGCGCCCACCTGTCCAATCCGCACTACACCTACCACCTGGCGCAGGTGCTGGGCGTGCAAAAGCCTGAATGGAACACGCTGCCCGCGCCCTACGCGCACTGGCTGTCGCGCTATCGCGGCGCCGCAAAGGTCGCCGCAGCCCAGTAAAGCTCTGAAAAACGCCCTTGCCCTTTGGCCCGACGTTTAGTCCGGGGTCGAGCGGTGCAGGGGTAGCCCCGGCGCATCCAGCTGTGCGTGCAGGATGTGGCCGTGGGTCGAATCGGTCACGAACACCGTTTGTCCGCCCTGCCCGCCATAAGCCAGATTGGTAGTGGAGGCTCCGGCAGGCCCCCGCAGCACCAGCACGGGCTCGGCCCGGTGGTTGAGCACCCACACATAACCCAGGCCCGGGTTGGCCACCAACAGGCGCCCCGCCCCATCCACCGCAAGCCCGTCCGGGCCGCTCGGGCCGTACGACGTGAAGAACTGCCCCACCTTGGCCACGCTGCCATCGGGGAGCAGCGGCACGCGCCACACGCAGTTGCCACGTGTGGCGGCCAGGTACAGCACGCGGCCGTCGGGCGACAGGGCCACGCCATTGGGGCTGGGCACGTTGGCCAGCAACAGGTCGAGCTGGCCATTGGGGCGCAGCCGGTACAGGCGCCCGCTCGGGTCGTGCAGGCCGCTCTGGCCCTGGTCGGTGAAGTACAGGTTGCCGTCGGCGTCGAAGATCAAATCGTTCACGCCCTTGAAGCGTTCGCTGTTGCGGCGCTCCAGGTACGGCGTGACCCTGCCGGTCGCGATATCGACCCGCATCAACCCGTTCTTGTAGTCGGTGATGAGCAGCGTGCCCGCATCCATGAACTTCATCCCATTGGGCTCGCCGTCGTACTCGGCCACCAGCGTCCACGCGCCCTGCGAGTCGATGCGGAAGATGCGGCCCCAGGGGATGTCGGTCACGTACAGGTTGCCCACGCCGTCGAACACCGGGCCTTCGAGGAACGAATCGGTGACAGTGCCGCCCCGGTTGGCATCGGCCCAGGCGCTGCGCTCGGGGCGGCGGAAAGTGTCGGGCATAGAGCTGAAAAACGCCAGCTCGCAGACCGCGGGGGATTGCAGCAGAAACATGGAAGAGGCTTTCGTTGTCAGGAGGTGGTGCCGAAACCATACAGCCGCGCCGGGTTGTCCACCAGGATACGGTCCATCGCGGCATCCGAGCCCGCCCAGGCGCGCAGCAGGTCCACCAGGTCGGCATCGTTCACCGTGCCCGGCGCCTCGGTGGTGTGGGGCCAGTCGCTGCCCCACACCAGGTGACTGGGGGCCGCCCGCACCAGGGCTTGCCCCAGCGGCAGGGTGTCGGCGTAGCTGGGGCCCTGCACGGCAGAGCGCATGTAGGCGCCCGAGAGCTTGACCCAGGTGTTGCCGCTGTCCAGCAAGCGGCGCAGCACGCCAAAGGCTTGGGCCGATGGGCCTTCGGCCGGATCGATGCGGCCCAGGTGGTCGATGACCAGCGGCACCGGCAGCGCCTGCAGCACAGGCGCCAGCGCCACGATCTGCTCCGGGTGCGCGAACACCTGGATGTGCCAGCCATCGCAATCCGCATGCCGTGCCACCTTGCCCGCCAGCGTGCTCAGCATCTGCGCCGTGGTGGTGCCCCACGATTGGAGCGAGACAAAGTTGACCCGCAGCCCGCACACGCGGCGCGCGGCCAGCCGGGCCAGCTCTGCATCGCTCACGCGGGGGTCCACCACAGCCACGCCACGTGCGTCGTCACCCAACTGGTCCAGCGCATCCAGCGTGCAGGCGTTGTCGGTGCCGTAGGTGGATGGCGTGACCACCACCGTGCGGGTGCTGCCCAGGCGCTGCTGCAGCTGCCGATAGGCGGCCACGGGCGCATCGGGCGGCGTGCGCGGCCAGTGGGCAGACGGTGCAAAACGTGCATCGAAGATGTGCATGTGGCTGTCGCACGCGCCGGGCGGCAGCAGGCGCTGCGGGCGGTTCAGGCCCACCGAGTGCGGCACGGGCGTGGTCAGCGCGGGCAAAGACATGGCTCAGTCGAGTTTGATGTTGCCCTTCTTCACCACCTCGCCCCACTTGCTGTCTTCCTTCTTGAGGAAGGCGGCAAACTCCGCAGGCGTGGAGCCGATGGGCTGGGCGCCCAGGTCGGCCAGGCGCTGCTTCACTTCGTCTTCCCTCAGCACCTCTTGCAGGGCCTGCTGCAGTTTGGTGGCCACGTCGGCAGGTACGCCCGCAGGCAGGAACACGCCGTTCCACTCATAGGCCTCATAACCGGGGATGGCCGCCTCGGCCACGGTGGGCACATCGGGCAGGCGCTTGGAACGCTCAGGCGCCGACACGGCCAGCGCGCGCAGCTTGCCGCCCGCCACATGCGGGTAGGTGGCGGCCACGGTGCCGAACATGAAGTCCACCTGGCCCGCAATCACGTCTGTGATGGCGGGGCCACCGCTCTTGTAGGGCACGTGCACCATATCGAGGCCCAGCTTCTGGGCCATCAGCTCCGCCGCTAGGCGCTGCACCGTGCCGCTGCCGCCCGAGGCAAAGTTGATCTTGCCAGGCTGGGCCTTGGCCTTGGCGATCAGCTCGCCCAAATTCTTGTAAGGCGCATCGGCCTTCACGATGAGCACATTGGGCGCCAGCAGCACCAGCGACAGTGGCTGCAGCGCGGTGCTGGCATACGGCATCTTGGGGAACAGGTGCGGGTTGATGGAGTGCGGCGTGGCGTCGTACAGCATGGTGTAGCCATCCGCCGATGCCTTGGCCACAAAACTCGCGCCAATGGTGCCACTCGCGCCCGCCTTGTTGTCCACAATCACGCTGCCGCCCAGCTTGGCACCCAGGCGGGTGGCCACCACGCGGGCCACCGCATCGGCCGCGCCGCCAGGGGCATAGGGCACGACGAGGGTGATGGGCCGCTCGGGGAAGGCGGCGTGGGCCAGGCCTGCAGCCAGGGCGCAGGCGGCGATCAAGGGTTTGAGAAAACGCAACATGAAGTCTCCTTATCTATTCAATCCATGAAGAACAAACAGGTATCGCTGGCCCATGGCCTGCGAAACTGGCGCTGACAAAGCGCAGGCAGCCGTGCAAGGGCCGCCCCGCCGCACTGGCTGCGTCCCCCTTCCCGCATCGCGCAGCGAGGCGAGAGAGAGGGGGGAAGGCGCAAAGCGCCTCAGGGGGGTCAATCCACTTTCAGATCAAGCTCGCGTGCAATCTGCGTATAGGCGGCCACTTCGCGGCCGACCTGGCTGGCAAACGCAGCGCCGCAGGTGGCATCGGCGTCCAGCCCCAGGCCGCGCAACTTGTCGTTGGCCGCAGGGCTTTGCACAAAGTCCCTGGCCACGCGCTCCAGCTGCTGGGCGATGGCGTCGTCCAGCCCCGCCGGGGCCAGCAGGCCATACCAGGCGTCGGCCGAATACTTGCCGCCACCGGCCTCGGCAAACGTGGCCACGTCGGGCAGCAGCGACGACCGCTTGGGCGATGCCACGGCCAGCGCGGTGAGCTTGCCGCTCTTGATCTGCGGCAGCACCGAGCCCAGCGTGGCAAACGAGCTGTCGAGCTGGCCGCCCACCAGGTCCGTGACCACTGGCGCGGCGCCCTTGTAGGGCACATGGTTCAGCTGCAAGCTGTTGGCGCGGGCAAACATCTCGGTGGCAAAGTGGCCTGAGCTCCCCACGCCCGCCGTGCCTGCGGACAGACGCCCCGGCTCCTTGCGCGCACGGGCCATGTACTCAGCCAGCGACTTCACGGGCAGGGCCTGCCCCACCACCAGCACCGTGGGGCTGGTGGCCACGGTGCACAGCGGCTTGAACGACTTCACCGCATCGAACTTCACCCGCCCGGCGTACAGCCCCGGGATCATGGTGTGGTTGGTGGCGCCAAACAGCAGCGTGTAGCCGTCGGCGGGCGCGCTGGCCACCGCCTGGGCGGCCAGGATGGTGTTGGCGCCGGGCTTGTTGTCCACCACAAAGGGCTGGCCCAGCGCGCGGCTGGCGTGGTCGGCAAACGCACGGGCCACCACGTCGGTGGGGCCGCCTGTGGCAAATCCCACCACCAGCTTGACGGGCTTGTGGGGGAACGCAGTTTGCGCCCCTGCTGCACCGGATGCTATACAAACAATAGCTATCAGCGCTTTATGGACGAGCGCAGAGGCCATTTTTCTTCTCAAAATAGTGTGCATGTCTTTGTCTCCATGGGCCGGGGCGCCCTGCCCCGTGCCTTTTTTCTCTTTGCTTTCAGGAAGGGGGCTGGCGTCAGGCCGCAGCCATCGCTGCGCCAGGCACCCGGGCCAGCACGGCCAGCAGGTTCTGCGCCGCGCCCACGCCCATGTTCACGTAGGCATCGCTGGTCACACCGCCGATGTGGGGGCTGAGGATGAAGTGCTTCTCGCCCTGGAAGGGATGGCCCGCCGTCATCGGCTCGACCGCAAAACTGTCCAGCCCTGCCGCCATCACCTGGCCCGAACGCACGGCCGCCAGCAGCGCGGCCTCGTCGATCAGGCCGCCACGCGCCGTGTTCACCACGATCACGCCGCGCTTGCACTGCGCCAGCGTGGTGGCGTTCAGCATGCCCCGGTTCTCGTCAGTCAGCGGGCAGTGCAGAGACACGGCATCGGCTTCGCGCCAGATCGCCTCCAGGCCCACGCTCTGCACATAGTCCGGCAGGTTCTTCGCAAACGGGTCAAAGCCGATCACGCGCATGCCCAGGGCGTCGGCCATCTTGGCAAACCGCAGGCCGATGGCACCCAGGCCCACCAGGCCCACGGTGCGGCCACCCAGCTCCAGGCTTTTGTGCGTGGCTTTGTCCCAGTGGCCCGCGTGCATGCGCGCGTCGAGCTGCACCACCGATTTGGCGCAGGCCAGCAGCAGCGCCAGCGCCTGCTCGGCCACGGCCGCAGCGTTGGCGCCTACGGCGGCCACCACCTCAATGCCCCGGGCCTTGGCCGCCACCTTGTCGATGGTGTCGGTGCCACTGCCGTGCTTGGAGATGACCTTGAGCGCCGGGGCCGCGTCCATCACCGCAGCGCCCACCTTGCCGTAGCGCACGATGATGGCCACGGGGTTGTGCGCACCGCACAGGGCCACCATGTCTTCTTCGGTAGGCGTCTTGCCTGCGTAGACGATGTCGTAGCCCGTGAGCAGGTCCAGGGCTTGCTGCGCCAGATCGGCGCCGGTGACGATGATGGTTTGGCTCACAGCGATTCCCCTTCCTTCAGCACGCCAGCAGCGCGCAGCGCGGCAGGCAGCCATTTCGATGCGGTGTCGCCGCGTGCAATGGCTTCGATGCGGGCGGCTTCGTCGGCCACCTTCTTGTCGGCCAGGGCCAGCATGGCGGGGGCTTTTTCGCGCTCGATCACCACCACGCCATCAGCATCGCCCACGACCAGGTCACCCGCGTTCACCACGGCACCACCGGCGCAGATGGGGTGGTTGATGCGGCCGGGCACGTACTTGGTGGGGCCTGCAGGGTTGAAACCCGCGCTGAACACGGGGAAGTCCAGCTCCAGGATCTCCAGCTTGTCTCGGATGGCGGCATCCACGATCACGCCGGCCAGGCCGCGCTTTTTGCAGGCGCTGAGCATCAGCGTGCCCATCAGCGCCGCCGTCTGGTCGCCCTTGCCGTCGATCACCAGCACATCGCCCGGCTGGGCCAGGGCGATGGCGGCGTGGATCATGAGGTTGTCGCCGGGGCGCACTTCCACGGTGAAGGCCGGGCCCGCCACCTTCATGTTCTGGTGCACAGGGGCCACACGGCCGTGCATGGTGCCGCGGCGGCCTGCCACGTCGGCCAGGATGGCGGCCTGGTAGGTGGCGGCTTTTTGCACTACGTCGGCGCTCACGCGGTCGATGGTGCGGATGATTTCAGGGAGTTGGCTCATGGGGAATCCTTGGAAAGAACGCGGAGATGCTGGGGAGCGAATGGGCGCGGCTGACTGGGATGCGCGTGCAAGGCGCCCATGCCGCAGCGCAACCAGCCCCGGACTCAGCGGCTGGCGAAGTGCAGACGAAATGCGAAGGTGAAGAAGTGGGGCGGGCAGATACGGGGGACAAACCGCTCCCCCCAGCGTGAGCCCGTCAGTCCAGGCTGGCGCCCGAGTCCTTGACGATCTTGGCCCAGCGCGGCACTTCGGCTTTGAGCAGCGCGCTGAACTGTTCGGCGGTGCCGCCCAGCACATCGCCGCCTTCGGAGCGCAGCTTGTCGGCCAAATCGGGTTGCTGCAGTGCCGCGTTGATGGCCTTGTTGAGCTGCGCCAGGATGGGTGTGGGCGTACCGGCAGGGGCCAGGATGCCGAACCAGGTCACGGCCTCGAAGCCCTTGTAGCCCGACTCGGCCAGTGTGGGCACATCCGGCAGTTGCGGCGAGCGCTTGGCCGAGGTGATGGCGATGACCTTGAGCTTGCCATTGCGCACCTGGCCCAGCAGCGTGGGCACCGACGACATGTACAGGTCGATCTGCCCGCCCACCAGGTCCGTCATGGCCTGGGCCGCGCCCTTGTAGGGGATGTGGCGCAGCTTGATGTCGGCGGCGTTTTCAGCCAGCTCACCGGCCAGGTGGGCCACGGTGCCGTTGCCCGAATAGCCCAGCGTGAGCGCGTCAGGCTTGCCCTTGGCGGCCGCCACCACATCGGCGTAGCTCTTGAAGGGTGAGTTGATGGGCGCAGCCATGACGATGGGCGAGGACGAGACGAGCGCCACGGGCACCAGGTCCTTGAGCGGGTCGTACGGCAGCTTGGGGTACAGCGTGGGGTTGATGGCCAGGTTGCTGGTCTGGCCAATGACGAGCGTGTAGCCGTCGGCGGGTGACTTGGCGGCGGCGTCCACCCCCAGGTTGCCGCCCGCGCCGGGGCGGTTGTCCACGATGACGTTCCACTTGTTCTGGTCCGTGAGCTTTTGCGCCACCGTGCGGGCAATCATGTCGGTGCCGCCGCCGGGCGGGAACGGCACGATGAGGCGGATGGGTTTGCTGGGGTAAGCGGCCTGCGCCAGAGCGGCCCCGGTGGGTGCGGCTGCGGCCGCAAAGCCCAGGAAGGCAGCGCACAGGGAGCGCGAAAGCGAAGTGAAGGCGGTCATGAATTTGTCTCCGTTGTGGTGGTTCGTCACGCCGGTCTGCAGGGCCTTTGTTGTGATACGTGTTCTGGTCCGGCGCCGTGGGTGCGACTGTACGCAGACGTTTCAACCCATACAATGCAGTTGCGTACCATGAAACGAATTGCGCCATGAGCAACCACCCCGCCAAGCCCTCCCAACCCCTCGCCCCCGCGCCCCGTCCCATGGCCCCGGCAGATGCAGAACCCGGTGGTGGTGTCATCGCCGTCACACGTGCCCTGCAGGTGCTGGAAGCCTTTGCACTGGGCGAATCCAGCCTGCCCCTGGCCGAGCTGAGCCGCCGCTGCGGCCTGCACAAGACCACCGTGCTGCGCCTGGCGCGCACGCTGGCGCAGTCGGGCTTCATGGTGCAGCGCGAGGATGGCGACTGGCGCCTGGGCCCGGCTGCAGGCTGGCTGGGCGCGCGCTACCAGGCCGGTTTTGACGTGCAGAACGTGCTGGAGCCCGCGCTGCGCGAGCTGACCCTTGCCACAGGCGAAAGCGCCGCGTTTTATGTGCGCGAAGGCAATGTGCGGACCTGCCTCGTCCGTGTGGAAGGCCCGCAGGCGCTGCGCCACCATGCACGCATGGGCGAAGGCCTGCCGCTGGACAAAGGATCGCCGGGCCGCGTGATCCTGGCGTTTTCGGGCGAGCCGGGCAAGGCCTATGAAGAGATCCGAAAAAAGGGCTACCACTGGTCGATTGGTGAGCGAGAACAGGGCGTGGCCACGGTGTCGGCGCCGGTGTTTGGCATGCACTGGCGGCTGATGGGCTCGGTGTGCATTTCGGGCCCGGCATCGCGCCTGCCCGCCGAAAAGCTCGAAGCGCTGGCGCAGACAGTGATGGCTGCGGCCACCCAGTTGTCGTATGCGCTGGCGGGCAATTCGGCCGCGCCCGCCCAGAGTCCGGTGCGAGCGACCCACTGGCACCCCTGAGGCATCCGTGATACTTGCGGCATCCACCACAACAACCCCAGGAGACCGCCGTGAGCCGCTACCCTTTTCCCGACCTGAACACCCTGCCCGAAGACATCCGCGCACGCATCGTGGAAGTGCAGGAGAAGGCGGGCTTCATCCCCAACGTGTTCCTGGCCTTTGCACGCCGCCCGGCCGAGTGGCGAGCGTTCTTTGCCTACCACGATGCACTGATGCTGAAAGAGGAAGGCAGCCTGACCAAGGGCGAGCGCGAGATGATCGTGACCGCCACCAGTGCCGCCAACCAGTGCCTGTATTGCGTGGTGGCCCACGGCGCCATCCTGCGCATCTACGAAAAGAAACCGTTTGTGGCCGACCAGGTGGCCGTGAACCACCGCAAGGCCGACATCAGCCCGCGCCAGCGCGCCATGCTCGACTTTGCGATGAAGGTCTGCCTTGACGCACACGAAGTCGAGGACGCCGACTTTGTGGCCCTGCACGCCCATGGTTTTGACGACGAGGACATCTGGGACATCGCGGCCATCACTGCATTCTTTGGCCTGAGCAACCGCATGGCCAGCTTTACGGGCATGCAGCCCAACCCAGAGTTTTACTTGATGGGACGGGTGCCCAAGCAGAAGTAAGTGCACTGGCGCATTTACTATCAATCTAATAGCTACTAGCGCTTACCCAATAAGCGCTATAGCCCAATTTCATTCAAATTCAATCCGCAGAGACCAGCGCCCGCATCCAGTCCGGCAAGGGCGCTGCCTTCTGCTGCGGGAAGTCCACCCAGATGGTGGTGGCACCACCTGCCGCGCAAATCACGCCGGGCTGGTCCGTGCGCTCCATGGTGCCCCAGGTCTCGAACGTCGTGCGGCCCGGGTCGCTCACGTAGAGCTTGAGCAGCACGTCAGCCGGGTATTCGAGCTGCTTGTAGAAATTGCAGAACGCATTGACGATGACCGGCCCCTGACCGCGCGGATCGGGGTTGCAGCCCACCGACACCATCCAGTCGATGCGCGCCGTCTCCAGGTACCTGAAATACACCGTGTTGTTGACATGGCCCATCGCGTCCATGTCGCCCCAGCGCACGGGGAAGCGCATTTCAAAAACCAGCTTCTTGACTTCGGGGATTTCAATCTTCATGGCTTCGCACACCCGAGGGATCAGACCCCAAAGCCGTCGTCAGCCGCAATCACCGCACCATTGATGAAATGGCTCTGGTCGCTGGCCAGCATCACCAGCAGCGCATCCAGGTCTTGCGCGTTGCCCACGCGCTTGCGGGGCAGCATGTCGATGAGCTTCTTGCCCTGCTCGGTCTGCCAGTGGTGGTGATTGATTTCAGTGTCGATGTAGCCCGGGCAGATCGCATTCACGTTGATGCCGAACTTGCCCCATTCCATGGCCATGGCCTTAGTCATCTGCACCACGGCGGCCTTGCTCATGCAATAGGCGCCGATCTGCGGCAACACCTTGAGGCCCGCCATCGAGGCAATGTTGATGATGCGACCGCCGGTGAAGCTGCCCGGCGCTGCACCGCGGGAGCGGGCCAGCATGCGCTTGCCCACCTCTTGCGCCACAAAGAAGGCACCCTTCACGTTGGTATCGAAGATGAAGTCATAGTCCTCGGGCGTCACGTCCTGGATGCGCTGCGTGGTGCTCACGCCCGAGTTGTTCACCAGAATGTCGATGGAGCCCATTTCGGTCTCGGCATGGGCCACGGCGGCCTTGATGGAGTCGTGGTCGGTCACATCCAGCTCGATCACATGGGCGTCACCGCCCTCGCCTTCGATGCGCGCGCGCAGCTCCTTGAGCTTTTCCACCCGGCGGCTGGCCAGCACGACGCCTGCACCCGCGCGGGCCAGCGTGCGGGCAAACTGCGCGCCCAGCCCGCTGGAGGCGCCCGTGATGAAGGCCACGCGGCCGGACAAGTCGATGCTGTATGCCATTTAGAGTCTCCCTACTGATCAAAATAGAACGGTCGTTCGATTGTCCATATTCCGTGAATACAATCAGTCGCCAGACAGACAGGGCGCGGTCGGCGCTCTGTAGAAAATAATCCATTATCAAACGCCCGACGAGAAGCCCATGACCAACGAAGAAATCCTCGCCCAATACGGCCCCCGTGAATCCATGGAATACGACGTGGTGGTCGTTGGCGGTGGCCCTGGCGGCCTTGCCACTGCGATCCGCCTGAAGCAACTGGCGGCCGAAAAAGGCCAGGACGTCTCGGTCGTGGTGCTCGAAAAAGGCTCCGAGCCCGGTGCGCACATCCTGTCGGGCGCCATCATGGACCCCAAGGCGCTCACCGAGCTGATCCCCGACTGGAAAAAGCGCGGCGCCCCGCTCAACCAGCCCGTCACCGACGACGCCTACATCTTCCTGTCTGAAAAATCGGGCTTTCGTGTGCCCAACATGTTCCTGCCGCCGTTTGCGCAGAACCATGGCAACTACATCATCAGCCTGGGCAACCTGACCAAGTGGCTGGGCGAGCAGGCAGAGGCCCTGGGCGTGGAAATCTTCCCCGGCTTTACCGCCGCAGAGGTCCTCTACAACGATAACGGCTCCGTCAAGGGTGTGGCCACGGGCAATCTGGGCATCGGCAAGGACGGCGAGCCCACCGAAAACTTCCAGCTCGGTATGGAGCTGCTGGGCAAATACACCGTGTTTGCCGAAGGCGCACGCGGCCACCTGGGCAAGCAGCTGATTGCCAAGTACCAGCTCGACAAGGACCGCGACCCGCAGAGCTTTGGCATTGGCGTGAAGGAACTCTGGGAAATCGACCCCAAGAAGCACCAGCCCGGCTTTGTGATGCACACCGCTGGCTGGCCCATGGAGAACGACACCTACGGCGGCGCCTTCCTGTACCACCTGGAGGGCAACAAAGTCGCCGTCGGTTTTGTGACCGGCCTGGGCTACCAGAACCCCTACCTCAGCCCGTTTGAAGAATTCCAGCGCTGGAAGACGCACCCGAACGTCCGCTATTACTTCGAAAACGAAAAAGGCGAAATCACGGCCAAGCGCCTGTCGTACGGCGCGCGCGCCATCAACGCCAGCGGCATCAACGCCCTGCCCAAGACCGTGTTCCCGGGCGGCGCACTGGTGGGCTGCAATGCGGGCTACCTGAACGTGGGCCGCATCAAGGGCAGCCACGCCGCCATCAAGACCGGCATGCTGGCCGCTGAAGCCGCCTACGACGCCGTGGTGGCAGGCCGTCAGCACGACGAGCTGACAGCCTACCCCGAAGCCTTCGAAAAGAGCTGGCTGCACACCGAACTGAACAAGGACCGCAACTTCAAGAACTGGTTCAAGTACGGCCTGACCACGGCCACGCTGATGAACGGTTTCGAACAATTTGTGCTGCGCGGCCACATCCCCTGGACGTTGCACCGCGACAAGCCCGACCACGCGTACCTCAAGCCTGCGGCCGAGTGCAAACCCATCGTCTACCCCAAGCCCGATGGCAAGCTCACGTTCGACCGCCTCTCCAGCGTGTTCATCAGCAACACCAACCATGAAGAGAACCAGCCCGCCCACCTCACGCTCAAGGACGCGAGCGTGCCGGTCAACATCAACCTGGCCAAGTACGCGGGCCCCGAGGCGCGCTACTGCCCGGCGGGCGTTTACGAGTTCGTGCCCGACACCACCAAAGGCGGTGATGCCCAGCGCCTGCAGATCAATGCGCAAAATTGCGTGCACTGCAAGACCTGCGACATCAAGGACCCCACGCAGAACATCGTGTGGGTCACCCCTGAAGGCGGCGGCGGTCCGAACTATGCAGGCATGTGAGCACCATCAAAATTCATAGCACCTTGTGCTTGAAGGGCCTGCGCTGCAGGCCCTTTTTTATTGATGTATCTGGCACTGGCGCTCACGCGGCTGCCCGCGTGAGTTGAAACTGCCCCATCGCACCCGCCAGCCGGTTGGCCTGGTCCTTGAGGCTCTGGGCCGCTGCAGCGCCCTGCTCCACCAGCGCGGCGTTTTGCTGCGTCATGTGGTCGAGCTGGTCGACCGCCTGGCTCACCTGGCCGATCTGCGTGCTCTGCTCGCTGCTGGCCTCGTTGATCTCGGACATCAGCGTGGTCACCCGCTCCACGCTCTGCACGATGTCGCCCATGGTGGAACCTGCGGTGACCACCAGCCGGGCGCCGTCACTCACCTTGTCCACGCTGGTGGAGATCAGCGCCTTGATCTCGCGCGCCGCATTGGCACTGCGCCCTGCGAGGCCCCGCACTTCGCTGGCCACCACGGCAAAGCCGCGCCCCTGTTCGCCAGCGCGGGCGGCCTCCACGGCGGCGTTCAGTGCCAGGATATTCGTCTGGAACGCAATGCCATCAATGATGCCCACGATGTCGGCGATCTTCTTGCTACTGGCGTTGATCTCTTCCATGGTCTTGACCACCTGGCTGACCACTTCGCCGCCTTTGCTGGCCACTTCGGTGGCGTTCAGCGCCAGGGCATTGGCCTGGCGTGTGCTGTCGGCATTGGCGGCCACCATCTGCGCCAGCTGCGCAATGCTGGCCGCCGTCTGCTGCAGGTTGCTGGCGGCATGCTCGGTGCGCATGCTCAGGTCAGTGTTGCCCGCTGCCACCTCCGAACTGGCCACATGGATGGATTCGCCCGAGTCACGCACCTCGGTCACCACGTAGTGCAGCGACTCGACCATCTTGTCCAGCGCCGTGAGCAGCTGGCCAATCTCGTCGGTGCGCTGGGTTTGCATGCGCACCGTCAGGTCGCCCCGCGCCACCAGATCCGCCGCCTCGCAGGCCTGGCGCAGCGGCAGCACGATGGAGCGCCGCAGCAGCCAGCCAAACAGCGCCGACAGCGCCACCACCACCAGCACCGCCACAGCACTGACCCATTGCGCACGGGACGCGTCGGTAATCATGCTGTCACCCGCTTTCAGGGATGACTGCTCGGAGGCTGCGAGCAACTGGTCAATGGAGCGCAGGTACTGGGTCAACGCAGCAGCGTGTTCCTGCAACTCCTTCTGGCTGATGATCTTGGCTTCGAGGGCGTTTTGCACCAGCGCATCCCGCAACACTGCATATTTCTGGCGTTGCTCCTGGGCTTCGGTCCACAGCGGCCCGGCGCTCTCGCTGGAGGACGCCTTGGCCATCGCTTCTTCAATGCGCTTGCGCATCGCGTCTTCAGCGGCGATTTGGCTGCGCATCTCAGCCACCAGCGGGAACACGTCGGACGACAACGTGGCGCGCAATGCAATCTGGCCGATATAGACAGACTGCGTTTTCCAGTCCCGCACCGTGCGCTCAATGGGCAGCTGCTCTGCAGTCAGCAGCGTAGCCTGGCGGCTGGTGTCCTGGCCCGTCAGCCAGGTGGTCGCGCCGAGCAAGGCCACCGCGAAGCCCAGAATGCCAAAGCTGGCCGCCAGCTTCTGCCCCACGCTCAGGGTGCGGCTGCGCCGCGCAGGCTCTGGGCTCTGGGCGGCAGAGTCTGTAGTGGCATGGCTGACATCCGCGTGTACAGGTGCGGCGGAGAAGGTGGCGCCGCCAAGCGCCCCGGAAGTGGCTGGCAAGTAATTCATGAGCGTTCTCCTGGTTCATTTCCCGCACCGTGCGGGGGTGGAAACCAGTGGTGGCAAGCGCTGTGCCCAGTGTGTCCCCGCAGGTACATCGCACACAGCACATGCCCCACTGGGGTCAGCGGCCCATCACGTCACGACGTGACGCATTCGCCAAAGCCGCCACCGCCGGGGGTAGCGATCTCGAACACATCGCCAGGCTCCATCAGCGCCGCGCCGATATGGCCCAGCTCTTCCACCTGGCCGTTGGCACGCAGCACGCGGTTGGCACCGGGCCGGCCGGGCTGGCCGCCTGCCATGCCAAAGGCGGGGTTCAGGCGCCCGTTGGACAAAATGCTGGCCGTCATCGCCTCCAGAAAGCGCACGCGCCGCACGCCACCATCACCACCCGCCCAGCGGCCTGCCCCGCCGGACCCGCGCTGGATCTCGTAGCTGTCGAGCACCACGGGGAAGCGGAACTCCAGCACCTCGGGGTCGGTCAGGCGCGAATTGGTCATGTGCGTCTGGACCACGCTGGTGCCGTCAAACCCGCGCACCGTGCGGCCCGAAGCATCGAACACCGCACCGGCACCGCTGCCGCCGGCAATGGTTTCGTAGTACTGGTACTGCGCATTGCCAAAGGTGAAGTTGTTCATGGTGGGCTGGCTGCCCGCCATCACGCCCAAGGCGCCGAACAGCGCATTGGTGATGCAGGTGGAGGTCTCTACATTGCCCGCCACCACCGAGGCCGGCGGGTTGGGGTTGAGCATGGAGCCCTGCGGGATGATGACCTGCAGGGGCTTGAGGCACCCGGCATTGAGCGGAATATCATCGTCGACCAGCGTGCGGAACACATACAGCACCGCCGCCATGCACACCGCACGCGGGGCGTTGAAGTTGTTGGTCTGCTGCGCACTGGTGCCTGCAAAGTCGATGACCGCGCTGCGCTCGGCCACATTGACCTTGACCGACACGCTGATCTGTGCGCCGTTGTCCAACTTCAGGGTGAACTGCCCGTCTTTGAGCTGCGTGATCACGCGGCGCACCGACTCTTCCGCGTTGTCCTGCACATGGCGCATGTAGGCCTGCACGACATCCAGGCCAAACTGCCCCACCATCTTCGAGAGTTCCTGCACACCCTTCTCGTTGGCAGCGATTTGCGCGCGCAGATCGGCCAGGTTCTGCTGGGGATTTCGGCTGGGGTATGGCGTGGTGCCGCCACCCGTCGTCAGCAGGTTGCGCACCTCTTCTTCCAGAAAGATGCCACGGTCCACCAGCTTCACGTTGTTGATCTGCACACCCTCTTCGTCGATGCGCGTGGAGAACGGTGGCATCGAGCCCGGCGTGGTGCCGCCGATGTCGGCATGGTGGCCCCGGCTGCCCACATAAAAGGTGGGCTCAGCGCCTTCGGCCACATACACCGGGGTGATCACCGTCACATCGGGCAGGTGGGTGCCGCCATGGTACGGGTCGTTGAGCATGTACACATCGCCCGGGTGCATCTTCCCCGCGTTCTCGCGGATCACGGTCTTGATGCTCTCACCCATGGAACCCAGGTGCACGGGCATGTGCGGCGCGTTGGCGATCAGGTTGCCCGTGGCATCGAAGAGCGCACAGCTGAAGTCCAGGCGCTCCTTGATGTTGACCGAGTAGGCCGTGTTCTGCAGCTGCAGGCCCATCTGCTCAGCGATGTTCATGAACAGGTTGTTGAACACCTCCAGCAGCACCGGGTCTACCGTGGTGCCTGCGGCGTACTGCACCTTGCGCGCGGTGACGCGGTCCAGCACCAGGTGATCCAGGTCCGTGAGGCGCGCAGACCAGCCGGGCTCCACCACGGTGGTGGTGTTCTTCTCGGCAATGATGGCCGGGCCTGGGATCACGTCGCCAGGGTGCAGGTCCTCGCGCACCACCAGGGCGGCATCGTGCCATGCGCTGCCCGAGTACATCTTCACCGTCTCGCGCTGTGGGTGCTTGCGATGCGGATGCACGGGAAGGCGCGGCTCGGCGGGGGCATCGCCCGCAATCATGGCCTCGACCGACACGGCCTCCACCACCAGACCCTTGCCGACCATCAGGAAGGCAAAACGCTGGCGATAGGCAGATTCGAAAGCGGCCTGGATGCTGGCCATGTCGCCAAACGGCACCACCAGGGCCGAATCGGTGCCTTCGTAGCGCACGTGCACGTTGTGGCGCACCTGCACCGGGTTGGCGCTGACCTGCTGGCGCTCCAGCTCGGCCTGGGCCGCAGAGCCCAGTGCGTCCAGGCGTTCCGCAATCAGCGGCAGCGATGCGGCGGCCAGCGGCATCTCCACCGCCTGTTCGCGGATCACCGTCTGGTCCGCCAGACCCATGCCATAAGCACTGAGCACGCCCGCCAGCGGGTGCACAAACACACGCGACATGCCCAAGGCATCGGCCACCAGGCAGGCATGCTGGCCGCCCGCGCCACCAAAACACTGCAGCGTGTAGCGCGTCACGTCGTAGCCGCGTGCCACGCTGATCTTCTTGATGGCGTTGGCCATCTGCTGCACAGCGATCTGGATGAAGCCTTCGGCCACTTCTTCGGGCTTGCGCTGGGTCTGCGCAGCAATTTCTTCAAAGCGGGCACGCACCGCATCGGCGTCCAGTGTTTCGTTGGCGGCGGGGCCAAACACGCTGGGGAAGTAACGCGGCTGCACCTTGCCCACCATCACGTTGGCATCGGTCACTGCCAGCGGGCCGCCACGGCGGTAGCTCACCGGGCCTGGGTTGGCGCCTGCGCTTTCGGGGCCCACTCGGAAACGGGCACCGTCGTAGGCCAATACCGAGCCGCCGCCAGCCGCCACCGTGTGGATGCTCATCATGGGGGCGCGCATGCGCACACCGGCGACGTGGGTTTCGAACTCGCGCTCGAACGCACCGGCGTAGTGACTTACATCCGTGGACGTTCCGCCCATGTCAAAGCCGATGACCTTTTCATGCCCGGCCAGGCCCGCCGTGCGCGCCATGCCTACGATGCCACCTGCGGGCCCCGACAGAATCGCATCCTTGCCCTGGAAGGTACCCGCATCGGTGAGGCCCCCCGAAGACTGCATGAAGAACAGCTTGACGCCCGGCATCTCGCTGGCGACCTGCTCCACATAGCGGCGCAGGATGGGTGAGAGGTAAGCATCCACCACGGTGGTGTCGCCCCGGCTCACGAACTTCATCATCGGGCTGGTTTCGTGCGAGGTGCTGATCTGCGTGAAGCCCACCTCTTTGGCGATGCGCTGAGCCGCCTGTTCATGCTGGGTGTAGCGGTAGCCGTGCATGAACACAATGGCCACGCTGCGCAGACCACGTCCGTAGGCGGCCAGCAGGTCGCCGCGCAGGCTGGGTTCGTCCAGTGCCTGCAGCACATCGCCATGGGCGCCCACCCGTTCGCACGCTTCGATCACCTCGGTGTACAAAAGCTCGGGCAACTGGATGTGGCGGTCGAACAAGCGGGGGCGGTTCTGGTAGGCAATACGCAGCGCGTCGCGAAAGCCGCGCGTGGTCACCAGCAGCGTGGGCTCGCCCTTGCGCTCCAGCAATGCGTTGGTGGCCACGGTGGTGCCCATCTTCACGCACTCCACCAGCGCGGGTGTCACGGGCTCGCCGGGCTTCAAACCCAGCAGGTGGCGGATGCCCGCCACGGCGGCGTCCTTGTACTGCTCGGGGTTTTCAGACAGCAGCTTGTGGGTGGTCAGCGAGCCATCGGGCCGCTTGGCCACGATGTCGGTGAATGTGCCCCCACGGTCAATCCAGAACTGCCAGCGGGGAATGTGGGTGGTGGGTGCAAGTTGTGTCATGGTGTGATGGTTTGCAAAGTGAAATGAAAGGGTTCGGTGCTCGCTCAGGCCGCCAGGGCCAGAGGGGAGCGGGCCGGGGAGCGCGGCGCGCGAGCCAGTGCCTCCAGCACCGCGCGCACAGAAGGAATGGAGGGCGCTGTGACCATGGCCTTGTCCGCTCCGCACCAGGGGCGGCCCAGTGCAGCGATCCAGGGCATCACGACATGGATGTCCGAGGGCGGCAGGGTTTGCATGCTGTCCACCACAATGCTCAGCTCCTGCGCCAGGCGCGAGCCCGGTGCAAAGCGCCAGTGGTACTGGCCGCAACCCAGGCGCACCGCGCGGCTGTCTTTTTCGGTCATGGCCACGAGCCAGGGGCAGTGAAACTCCGCGCACGCAGGATCGGGAGGATCGGCCAGACAGAAGCTGTACACGTTTTCATAAGTGCGGCCAAAGCGGCGTACCAGGGTTTCGGCAATGGCGTCGCGGCCGTGGGCCACCGGCGGAAAGTCCATGTCGCCCTGCCGCACGTCCATGCGCAGCAGCGCGCCGCCGGCAAAGGCCCGCTCGATCAGGTGAGGCCGGTTGCCATCCTTGGCCAGCAGATACGTCTCGATGGTGTCGGAAGGGGTTTGCATGGTGATTCCTTGGTGATGCCAACAATGCAATGGCCTAGCGCTGCGTGTAGTACGGGATGAAGAGCTGGTTGGCCTCGCTCCCCACGGACCGCACCCATTCGCGGGAAAACCGTTCGCCCAGGCGTTTGAGTTCGGAGTCCAGCACCGCGGTGGGGGGCTCGACCTTGATGCCTTTGCGCTGCAGTTCGATCACCGACTCCTCGGCCACGGCGGCGCTCATCGCCCAGCCCCGTTTTTCGGCGTCTGCTGCAGCCTGGCTCACGGCCTGGCGCACCGGGGCGGGCAGTGCGTCAAACGCCTGCTGGTTCACGAAGACGATGTTCTTGGGGAACCAGGCGTTGATACCGTAGTATTGCTTGATCTGGCCCCAGACCTGGTTTTCCACCCCGGTCAAGGCCGATGTGATCATCGAATCCAGCTTTCCGGCCGCCAGGGCCTGGTTGACCTCGACCATGGGCACATCCACGGGCGTGGCGCCCAGCAGCTCGGCAATACGCACCGTGCCGGGGTTGTAGGTGCGCATGCGGGTGCCCTTGAAATCCACCGACGAACGCACCGGGATCGTGGTGAACAGCCCCTGCGGAGGCCACGGCACGGCGTACAAGGCTTTGAGCCCCTTGCGCGCCATGTGCACTTCGATCAACGGTCGCTGCACATCCCACATGCGCCGTGCGTCAGCATAGCTGCGGACCACAAAAGGCACGGAATCGCCACCTGCCATGGGGATGTCACGCACCAGGCTCGTCATGATGGTTTCGCCCGCCTGGGCCTTGCCGTCCTGCACCGCCTGAGGAATCTCCGCCAGTTTGAACAAGGCGTTGTTGGCATGCACTTCAATGCGCAATGCACCGGCTGAAGCACGCTCCACGTCCTGCGCAAACTGGACGATATTGCGCGTGTGGAACGACTCCGCCCGGTAGCCCGTGGCCAGCTTCCACTGGGTTTGGGCGTGCAGCACCGGTGCCACGGCAAGCGCGGCCAACAACACGATGGTCTTCATGGTGAGCTCCTGTACGGACTTTTCGGCGAGGGGTGCTGCGGGGTCAGCCCTGCATCTGGCGTGGCAGCCAGAGCACGACGTCGGGCACGAAATACGTCAGGATGACCGCAACGATCATCAATGCGAACAAAGGCAGCGCAGTGCGGGCGATCCAGGTAACTTCGCGTCGCGTCATGCCCTGCAGCACAAAGAGGTTGAAGCCCACCGGCGGCGTGATCTGCGCCATCTCCACCACCAACACGATGAAGATGCCGAACCACACCAGGTCAAAGCCTGCAGCTTCCACCGTGGGCAGCAGCACCGCGATGGTCAGCACCACCATGGAGATGCCATCCAGGAAGCAGCCCAGCAGGATGAAAAACACGATGAGCAGCAGCATCAGCGCAAAGGGCGACAGGTGCAGGGCGCCAATGAACTCGGCCAGGTGGCGTGGCAGGCCGATGAAGCCCATGGCCAGTGTGAGGAACGCGGCGCCCGCCAGGATGAGGCCGATCATGCAGTACACGCGGCAGGCAGCGACCAGCCCGTCCTTGAAGCGCGCCCAATCGAGTGATCCCTCGATCTTCGCCAGAATCAGCGACCCGCCCACACCCAGCGCCGCGGCCTCGGTGGCGGTGGCAATACCGCTGTAGATGGCGCCCAGCACCACCACGATGAGCGACACCACAGGGATCAGGTGGCGCGACGCATAGAGCTTCTGCACAAAGCTCAGGCGGGCATCGGGCGCTGGCACCTTGTCCTTGTTGAACAAGGCCCACACGACGATGTAGCCCATGAACAGTGCTGCCAGCAGCAGGCCTGGAATCACGCCGGCCAGGAACAGCTTGGAGATCGACACATTGGCCGCCACGCCATAGACGATCATGATGATCGACGGCGGGATCAGCAGGCCCAGCGTGCCTGCGCCAGCCAGTGTGCCCACCGAGATGTCTTCGGGATAGCCACGCTGCTTGAGTTCGGGCAGCGTGATCTTGCCGATGGTCGCGCAAGTGGCCGCCGATGAGCCCGAGATGGCAGCGAAGATGGTGCAGCCCACCACGTTCACATGCAACAGGCGGCCGGGCAGACGGTCCAGCCAGGGCGCCAGGCCTTTGAACATGCTGCTCGATAGCTTGCTGCGAAACAGTATCTCGCCCATCCAGAGGAATAGCGGCAAGGCCGTGAGCGTCCAGCTGGAGGTAGACCCCCAGATGGTCAGCATCATGCTGTCGCCCACGGGGCGGCTGGTAAAAAGCTCCATACCGACCAGCGCCACCGCAAGCAGTGACAGGCCGATCCACAAACCCGAACCGAGCACTGCAAAGAGCACCACGATCAGGCCAAAGGCAATGATGACGTCCATGTTGATTTCTCCTGCGGGGGTTACTCGGAACGGGCCGATTCAGACACGGCCATGAAGGCCACGCCCTGAAAGCGCAGGATGAGCGCATGGGCAAACGACAGCGCAAAGCCGATGCAGCCCATGGCCATGCTGATCTGGGGAATCCACAGCGGCGAAGCATCGGCCGCAGGCGAAATGTCGTGCGTGACGTAGGAAATCCACACCGAGCGCACTGCGTAGCAGGCGATATAGGCCGTGAGCACCAGTGCACTGGACAGGCAGAACCATTCAAAGGCGCCGCGCCAGCGTGACGGCAGCCGGTCGAGCAACAGGGTCACCCGGATGTGGTCTCCGTTTTGCAATGTGCCGGGCAATGCAAAGAACAGCGCTGCGGCGATGGCGTAGCCTGCATACGCGTCGAGACCGTCGATGTTGACGTGAATGACCTCGCGGGCAAACACGCCCAGCGTGACTGCGGCGAACGCAGCCAGCATGGACAGGCCGGACAGCAACATCAGCAGCCTGTAGAAATTTCGGACGAGTTTGTCCATGGCGTACTCCGGTAACGCTTGAAAAAAATGAGGGGGAGTGGCGACG
Organism: Acidovorax sp. FG60; assembly: GCF_057808995.1. Classification (NCBI taxonomy): domain Bacteria; kingdom Pseudomonadati; phylum Pseudomonadota; class Betaproteobacteria; order Burkholderiales; family Comamonadaceae; genus Acidovorax; species Acidovorax sp. FG60. The sequence continues at coordinate 85,809 of NZ_JBMDJC010000017.1, read as the reverse complement.
AAAGAACTGGGCAGCAGGCGCCTGTGCTACCCCGGCCCCACTGCGGGGGCCCGGAAAACGACGATTACTTCTTGCGGTAGGCGTCGATGATGGCCTGCCCCTCAGGCCCGGCAGACTTGATCCAATCGGCCGTCATGGACTCGCCAATGCTTGCCAGTTCCTTCTTGATGCTGTCGCTGGGCTCGGCCACGGTCATGCCTTTGGCGCCCAGCTCTTTGATGAACTCCTCGTCCACGCGCTCGCTTGTGGCCCAGCCGCGCTCTTCGGCGGCTGCCGCTGCCTTCAGCACGGCGTCCTGCAAAGGCTTGTCGAGGGCATCGAACGCCTTTTGGTTCACCACGGTGGCATTGCGCGGAAGCCATGCGCTGACGGGATAGAAGTGCTTCACCTGCTCATACAGCTTGGATTCCACACCGCTGGCGCTGGACGTCAGGAAGTTCTGCACGGTGTTGGTAGCCAGGGCCTGGCCCAGCTCCGACAGCTGGATCGTCACCGGTTGCGCCTTGAGCAGTTGCGCAATGCGCGTGGTGGCGGGGTTGTAGGCCCGCATCTTGGTGCCTGCAAAGTCCGCGGGCGTACTCACGGGCTTGAGCGAGTAGAGCGACTGGCCGGGCCATGGCACGCTGAACAGCACTTTCACGCCTTGGGACGCGAGCAGCTTCTCCTGGGCAGGCTTGGCGGCCAGATACAGGCGCTTGGAATCGGCATAGCTCGTGGCCAGGAACGGAATCGAGTCCACACCAAACAGCGGGTTCTCGTTGGATGCGCCCGAGAGAATGAACTCGGCCGAAGGCACCTGGCCGGTTTGCACCGCACGCTTGATTTCGTTGGCCTTGTACAGCGAGCCACCGGGGTGCAACACGATCTTGAGCTTGCCGCCCGTGAGCTGATCCACCTCGTTGGCGAACTGCTGCACGTTCTGCGTCTGGAAGCTGTTGGCGCCATAACCCGTGGGCAGGTCCCACTTGATCTGGGCCTGGGCGGCGCAGACGCTGAGGACTGCGGACAAACAAATTGTGATTTTCTTCATGGTGGAACTCCTTGTTGAAAGCGGATCAGAAACTGGCGAGCTGGTGGTTGAGAAGGTCGGTGACCAGCATGCAGCCCGGTGCATGCGTGATGCAGAACGCGGGTTGGGCATTCAAGATGGCCGATTGCGGGGTGACGCCGCAGGCCCAGAAAACAGGGATTTCGCCCGGCATCAGCGCTACGGCGTCCCCGTAGTCGGGATGGGCCAGATCAGCGATGCCGATCAGGGCCGGGTCACCGATGTGCACAGGCGCTCCATGCACGTTGGGAAAGCGAGAAGTGACTTGCACGGCGCGGATCACATCCGCTGCGGGCATGGGACGCATGGTCACCACCATGGCGCCGCCAAAAGGGCCGGCCGGCTCGGTTTGCACGTTGGTGCGGAACATGGCCACGTTCTTGCCTTCGTCGATGTGGCGCAGGCGGATGCCTGCCTCGATCAATGCGGACTCGAACGAAAAAGAACATCCCAGGATGAAGGTGACCAGGTCCGGCCGCCAGAGGCTGGCAATGTCCGCCACCTCCTCCGACATTTCACCGTGGCGCCAGATGCGGTACAGCGGCACATCACTGCGGATGTCGATGTCCTTGCCCAGCGAAGGCAGGGTGAACTGGCCGGGCTCGCTGACCGCCAGCACGGGGCAAGGCTTGGGATTGCGCTGGCAGAACCGCAGAAAGTCACTGGCAAGCACCTCGGGCAGGATGACCACGTTGCCTTGCACATGGCCGTCTGCGAGACCGCTGGTGTGCGATGTCCACAGGCCCTTGCGGATGGTGTCGCGGACGTGGTTCGGATTGCTGGCGCCCTCAGGGCCAAACACCGCGAGCGAATTTTCTTGAGCTAAGTCCACCGTATTTCCTTGCATTGAGAAAAGTCAATTGCATGACGTTGGACGGATTGTGTTGGGGTGTAACTGCGCTGGCAAATTCAAAAAATTTCTCTTAGCTCATCGATTTTTTCGATGCACTTCATTGGGGCGAAGCAAACCAATTTGGTGCTAAGGGTTAACCCTTGGACTTCTATTTAGGGTTAACCCGAGTCCTCGAAAGGAGAATTTGCACAAGCGCAGCCGCACCGAACTGCGCATGTCGCTTCAATGCGAAGTTCTCGGGGCTGCGCCGTAAACGCAGACAGCGCAACCGCAGTGCGCGCAGCGGAAAAAAGGAGCGTGCGTGGTCCCCGCGCTCAGGCGCGGGCCTTGCGGGGCTTGGGCGCTGGGGGTTGCTGCGCTTCGATGAAGCTGAGCGCCGAACGCACGATCGCCTCCATCGCGGGCGAAGACGGGTCTTCGCGGTAGCTCACGTGAATGGGCAGTGGACGCAGCGCAATGTCGCAGGCCAGCGCACGAAGATCCGGGAATGCCAGCATCCTCTGCACCGCCAGGCGCGGCAGCGTGGCAACGCCAAAACCGCCCTGCACCAGCTGCACCATGGCAGAGATTGAGGAAATGGTGTGCACGCAGCGCGGCTCCACCTGCGCCTGGCGCAGCGTGTCCAACAGGTACACATGGGGCTGAGAACCGCGCTGAAAGGTCAGGATGTCGGTGCCGGCAAAGTCTTCTGATGCATAGCGCCGCTTGCGGTGGATCTTGCTGTTGCCGACGAACACCATCTCCATCGGCGTCAGCGCCTGGCTGCGAATGCCTTCGGCCGATGCGGGCAAGGCCGCAAACACGGCATCCAGCGTGCCCCGGCGGATCTGATCCAGCAGCACCGGCGTGGATTCGACCGTGAGTTCCAGCTCCAGCAGCGGGTTGTCCTTGCGCAGTTGTTCCACCCAGGGGATGAGCCACGAGTGGAGCACCGACTCAATGGCGCCCAGTCGAATCGACACTTCCAGCGGGCCGCCCGAGCCCATCTCGGCCTTGAGCTGGCGTTGCAGCTCCAGCATCCGCTTGGCGTACGTCAGAAAGCGCGTGCCCGCCACTGTGAGCTTGAAATGCTTGTCGCGCCGGTCCAGCAGCAGCACGCCCAGTTCTTCCTCCAGCGCCGCCACGCGGCTGGACATGGCCGACTGCGTCAGAAAGAGTTTTTCCGCCGCGCGCGTCACGCTCTTGAGGGAGGCCACCCAGTAAAAGGCTTCGACAAAACGCAGGTTCATGGTGGTGGTTCTCCGGCCTTGCTGGCACGTTGCAAGCTCCTTGGCGGTGCACCGTGGTGGTGCAACATCCCCCAAGCCAGCGCCGAAAGGCGTGGCCATTCTGCCGTTGATCCACGTGCTCCACAGCCTTTGAGCCGCAAAAACAGAGCATCGCCGGGTTTCCTCGATGCCTGCGCAATGGAATTGCGACCGAATGCAAATGCTATAAAAACAATAGCTATTGGCGCTTTACAGATAAGCGCTAGAGTCCAATTTCATTCAAACCCACCCCACAAACAGGGGCAGATCGGCCTTCTTGAGCGTGCGCAGCACGAAGCTGGAGCGGCTGTGCCGGATGCCTTTGATCTTGTAGAGCTTCTCACGCAGCAAGCGCTCGTAGTCGCGCGTGTCCTTCACGACGATGCGCAGCAGGTAGTCGTAGTCGCCCGACACCAGGTGCGCCTCGATCACCTCGGGAATGCTGGCGAGTGTTTCGCCAAATTTTTCGAGCGTGTTGTCGGAATGGCTGTCGAGCGTGACCTGCACCAGCACCGTGTCGGCCAGGTCCAGCGACTGCGGGTTGATGCGCACGGTATAGCCCTGGATCACACCCGCCTCTTCCATCTTCTTGATGCGGCCCCAGCAGGGCGATGCGCTCAGGCCCACGGCCTGCCCGATCTCTTGCAGGCTGGCGCGGGCGTTGCCCTGCAGCACAGCGAGAATTTTTCTATCCAGTCGATCCATCGGATGGATTATTCACCAATATTCGCCAACACAGAAAATTATTCTGCAATTCACTCCATTTGAAGCGAATTCAGCAAATTCATCTCATCCGCCCCGCGCATACTTCTTCCATCAAGGCGCTCTTACCGGAGCGCACAAACTGACAAGGCCCCGGCTGGTTACCGCCAGCACGGGGCCCTTGGCATTTTTTGGCGTCGCCCATGGCCGCCAGAAGCGTCTTGGCTAGCGCCCTGGTGGGTAGTTAATAAGCACGCTTACCAGCACAAACCCCGATGCCTGCGCCGATGCTGCACCGCCATAATTTGGCAGAGGCTGGGGTCCGCTCTGCAAGGAGCAACCGTGCATCCCCACCAACCCAGCCCACCATTAACAGGAGACAGCATGCAACTGACCAAACTCGTCGTCGGCCTGAGCCTTGCGCTCGGCTTTGTGGCCACCGCTGCCGCGCAGACCACCATGCGCATCAGCATCTCGACAGCCCAGAATTCCCACCAGGGGATTGCCATCGACACGTTTGCCAAGGAAGTCGAAAAGCGCACGGCCGGCCGCTATAAGGTACAGACGTTCTACAACGGCGCCCTGGGTGGCGAGCGCGAGTCGATTGAAGCCGTGCAGCTGGGCACGCAAGAGCTGGCCTTCAGCTCCACCGGCCCCGTGCCCAACTTTGTGCCCGAAGCGCGCATCTTTGACGTGCCCTTCCTGTTCCGCGACAAGGCCCATGCGCGTGCGGTGCTGGATGGCCCCATCGGCCAGGAGATGCTGACCAAGTTCGATAGCAAGGGCTTCAAGGCCCTGGCCTGGGCCGAGAACGGCTTTCGCCACATGACGAACAGCAAGCGCTCGGTGAACACGCCTGAAGACCTCAAGGGCCTGAAGATGCGCACCATGGAAAACCCCGTGCACATCGCCGCGTACAAGGGCTTCGGCATCATCACCACGCCCATGGCCTTCCCCGAAGTGTTCACCGCCCTGCAGCAAGGCACCGTGGACGGCCAGGAGAACCCGCTGCCCGTGATCATCTCGGCCAAGTTCGACCAGGTTCAAAAGCACCTGACGCTGACCGGCCACGTGTATTCGCCTGCCATCTTCGTGATGAACAAGGCCTCGTTCGACAAGCTCTCGGCCGCCGACAAGCAGGCCTTCATCGACGCCGCCAAGGAAGGCACCAAGGCCAACCGTGCACGCGTGGATGAAGACGACGCCAAGGGCGTGGCCGACCTGCGCGCCAAAGGCATGACGGTGGTGGACAATCCGGACAAGTCCAAGTTTGTGGCGGCGCTGGCGCCTGTGAACGCCGAGTTTGAAAAACAGTTTGGCAAGGCCACCCTGGACAAGATCCGCGACGTCAAGTAGTTGCATGCGCATCAGCTACTATATTTTTAGTAGCACACAACGCCCGTAGAATAAGCGCTACGGGCGTTTTTTATCTTCAATCTGATTCTCTCCACCGAATCTTCTGAACCCATGGCGTTGTCCGCCCCATGAAAAAAGCCTTTCTGATGTTTGAACGCGGGGCCACGTTTGCAGCGTTGCTCGGCGCGTGCGCCATGCTGGTCATTGCCGCATCGCTGGGCATGTTCCAGATCGTGACCCGCTTTGTGCTGGAGCAGCCCGCCGAGTGGACTGAAGTGCTGATCCGTTTCAGCCTGATCTGGATGGTGTTCCTGGCCATCCCCAGCGCGTTCCGCCAGGGCGCGATGGTCAGCGTGGATGTGCTGTACCGCTGGAGCCCCCCGCGCGTGCGCCGGGTGCTGGACTATGTCGTGGCAGTGGCGGCGCTGGCACTGATTGGCGTGATCGTGTGGTGGGGCTGGGACTATGCCCAACGCGGCGGCGTGCAGTCGATGGCGGGGCTCGAATCCGTCTCCATGTTCTGGGCCTACGTGGCCATGCCGGTGGGTGGCGTGTTCAGCGCCATTGGCATCGTCGGCAACCTGCTAGACCCTCAACGCCTTGAGCTGGAGACCGCGCAATGACGCCCGTCATGATCACCACCATGGTGCTGTGTTTTGCACTCACTGTGTCCGTGGCCGTTTCCATCGGCCTGGCCTCCATCCTGGGCATCCAGGTAGCCAATGCCAACATGCTGATCTCTGTGAAGGAGATGTTTGGCTCCATCAACAAATTTCCGCTGGCCGCCATTCCGTTCTTCATCCTCGCGGGCAACCTGATGGAAACGGGCGGCATATCCCGCCGCCTGGTGGAGTTTGCCAAGAGCATCGTGGGCGGCGTGCAGGGTGGCCTGCCCATGACCTGCGTGCTGACCTGCATGATCTTTGCGGCCGTGTCGGGCTCGTCGGTGGCCACCACATTTGCCATTGGCGCCATCCTGATCCCCGCGCTCATCAAGCATGGCTACCCCACGAGCTACGCCGCATCCCTGCAGGCCACCAGCGCCGAGCTGGGCGTGATCATCCCGCCCTCCATCCCCATGATCCTGTATGGCGTGAGCGCCGAAGTGTCGATTGGCGAGCTGTTCATCGCCGGCTTTGGCCCGGGGCTGCTGATCAGTGGCGCGCTGATGCTTTTTGTCTGGGCGTACTGCAAGTACAAGGGCTGGGGCAAAAACGACGGCGACGGCCGCATGTCTCTTGGCAAGGCCACGCTGCAGGCGGGCTGGGCGCTGCTGATGCCGGTGATCATCCTTGGCGGCATCTACGGTGGCGTATTCACCCCCACTGAAGCATCGGCCGTGGCGGTGTTCTACGCATTGATTGTGGGGGTGGTGATATACCGCGAGATCCGGCTCAAGGACCTGTTTGCCATCCTGCGCAAATCGGCCATCTCGTCCGCAGTGATCATGTTCATCATTGCCAATGCGGGCCTGTTCGCCTTCCTCATCACCCGTGCTGGCGTGCCGGATGCCATTGGCCGCTGGCTGGAGGCGGTGCTGCAATCTCCCACCCTCTTCCTGCTCGGGGTGAACGCGGCGTTGTTCGTGATCGGCATGTTCATCGAGACCAGTGCCGCCATCATCGTTCTGGCGCCCATCCTGGCTCCCGTGGCCATCCACTTTGGTGTGGACCCGGTGCACTTTGGCCTGATCATGGTAGTGAACCTGGCCATGGGCATGATCACGCCGCCGTTTGGCGTGAACCTGTTTGCAGCCTGCACCGTGGCGCGAATATCGCTGGACCGCATCGTCGGGCACCTGATTCCGTTTGTGCTTGTCATCATGGCCTGCCTGATGGTGGTGACCTATGTGCCGCAGTTGTCGCTGGGTTTGCGCGATCTGGTCTACGCAAAGTAGTTAGAATCCCTCGGTCAGGAGAGAGTGCCAAGCCCCACAGGCCACCGCACCGCCGAAGGCGCAGGCAGCAGCCGAACGCTCAGGCAAAAGGACTGACAACCGCCCGCAGTGATGTGGGCGTTCCCTTGCTGGAGAGAGATGGCCCACCGCACCGCGTGTTGAGGCCATCCACCGAAGGAGCAAACCGCATGGCCAGCCAGGGCGCTGCGGTGAATCTCTCAGGTAAAGCGGACAGCAGGGCAAATCCCGTAGCCACCTTGTGGCTGCGGCCCTCATTTGCCCCGGAGTTCCGCCATGTCAGCCACCGCCCCCCTGCTTACCACGCCCCTGAACGCCCTGCACATCGAGCTGGGCGCCCGCATGGTGCCGTTCGCCGGCTACTCCATGCCCGTGCAATACCCCGCTGGCCTGATGGCCGAACACCAGCACACGCGCAGCGCGGCGGGCTTGTTTGACGTCTCGCACATGGGCCAGCTCAAGCTGGTCGGCTCTGACGCCGCAGCGGCGTTTGAAACCCTGATGCCGGTGGACGTGATCGACCTGCCCGTGGGCAAACAGCGCTACGGGCTGCTGCTCACCGACGAAGGCACGGTCATCGACGACCTGATGTTTTTCAACCAAGGCGTGGTGGATGGCAAGCCCACGCTGTTCGTGATCGTGAACGGTGCCTGCAAGGTGGGCGACATTGCCCATATCCAGGCGCGCATCGGCCAGCGTTGCAATGTGATCCCCATGCCCAACCACGCGCTGCTGGCGCTGCAGGGCCCGCAGGCCGTCACAGCACTTGCGCGCCTGGCGCCCGGCGTGGAAAAGCTGGTTTTCATGACGGGCGGCGATTTTTCCATTGCAGGCTGCGACTGTTTTGTGACCCGCAGCGGCTACACCGGTGAAGACGGTTTTGAAATCTCGGTGCCCGCTGCGCAGGCCGACACCCTGGCCCGCGCCCTGCTTGCTCAGCCCGAGGTCAAACCCATCGGCCTGGGCGCCCGCAACTCGCTGCGGCTCGAAGCGGGCCTGTGCCTGTATGGCAACGACATCGACACCACCACCACGCCGCCTGAAGCCGCGCTGAACTGGGCCATCCAGAAGGTGCGTCGCATGGGAGGCGCCCGCGCAGGGGGTTTCCCCGGATCAGACAAGGTGCTCGCGCAGATCGACAACCCCGCCAGCCTGCAGCGCAAGCGCGTTGGCCTCGTCGCGCTGGAGCGTGTGCCCGTGCGCGAACACACCGAATTGCAGAGCGAAGACGGCCAGAAGATTGGCGAAGTGACCAGCGGCCTGCTGGGCCCCACGGTGAACGAACCCGTGGCCATGGGCTATGTCACACCCGCCTTCGCCGCCATCGGCACGCGGGTGAACGCCATCGTGCGCGGCAAGGCCGTGCCCATGGAAGTGCGTGCCATGCCCTTTACCCCCGCGCGCTACTACCGCGGCTGACCGTCTGAAACTGCGCCAGCCCGGCTACAGTCTTGGCTGGCATCGGCACTTTTGTTTGTTTCCCCCCTTTTTTTCTGGAGCCCCCATGACCGTCAAGTTTTCCAAGGATCACGAGTGGATCGACATCTCCGACCACGAAGCCGCCACCGTGGGCATCACGGTACACGCCCAGGACGCGCTGGGCGATGTGGTGTTTGTGGACCTGCCCGAAGTCGGCAAGACCTTCACCCAAGGTGAAGTCGCCGGCGTGGTGGAGTCCGTCAAAGCCGCCGCCGACGTGTACATGCCCGTCAGCGGCGAAATCGTCGAGGTGAACGAAGCCCTGCGCGCCGACCCCTCGCTGGCCAACACCGACCCGCTGGGCGCTGGCTGGTTCTTCAAGGTCCACGTGACCGACATGATGCAATTCGACGCGCTCATGGACGAACCTGCGTACGCAGAGTTCGCCAAGAACGCCTGATCTCCGGATCTTTTGTTCCCCGAGGCCCGGCGCCCTGCCGGGCCAATGTGCCTCCTTGTTGTCCCACGCCGCCGCCGATGACCACCCTCGCCCCCCTGACCACGCTCGCAGCGCTTGAAAACGCCACCGAATTCCTGCCACGCCACATCGGCATCGATGCGGCCGATGAAGCGCACATGCTGTCGGTGATTGGCGAGGCCTCGCGCCGCGCCCTCATCGACTCCATCGTCCCGCGCTCCATTGCACGCAGCAGCGCGATGGACCTGCCCCTGCCGATCACGGAAGCGGCGGCGCTGGCCGAACTCAAGGCGATGGCATCGAAGAACCAGGTCCTGAAGAGCTTCATCGGCCAGGGCTACTACGGCACCCACACACCGGGCGTCATCCTGCGCAACATCCTGGAGAACCCCGCCTGGTACACGGCCTACACGCCGTACCAGGCCGAAATCTCGCAAGGCCGCATGGAGGCGCTGGTCAATTTTCAGACCATGGTCTGCGATCTGACCGGCATGCCGATTGCCAATGCGTCGATGCTGGACGAAGCCACGGCCGCCGCTGAGGCGATGACGCTGGCCAAGCGCTCCGTCAAGAGCAAGAGCAATGTGTTTGTGGTGGCCGGTGATGCCCACCCGCAAACCATCGAAGTGATCCAGACCCGTGCCAAGCCCCTCAATATCGAAGTGGTGCTGGCCAACTCCGCCGCCGAATGGGATGCAGCGCTGAATGGCGAGTATTTCGCCGTGCTGGCCCAGTACCCTGCCACCAGCGGCCGCATTGACGACCTGCGCGCTGATGTGGAGAAGGCGCATGCCAAACAGGCGGCCTTCATCGCAGCGGCCGACCTGCTGGCCCTCACGCTGATCACCCCGCCCGGTGAATGGGGTGCCGACATCGTCGTGGGCACCACGCAGCGCTTCGGCATGCCCATGGGCGCGGGTGGCCCGCACGCTGCCTACATGGCCTGCCGCGACGAGTTCAAGCGCAGTCTGCCCGGCCGCCTGGTGGGCGTGAGCGTGGATACACATGGCAAGCCCGCCTACCGCCTGGCCCTGCAAACGCGCGAGCAGCACATCCGCCGCGAAAAGGCCACGTCCAACATCTGCACCGCGCAGGTGTTGCCCGCCGTGATCGCCAGCATGTACGCCGTGTACCATGGCCCCGATGGGCTCAAGCGCATTGCACAGCGGGTGGCCAGCTACACCGCCATTCTGGCCAAGGGGCTCGCCCAACTGGGCGCACCGGTGCGCCCGCAGGCGTGTTTTGACACGCTGACGCTCAAAACCGATGGCGCTACTAAATCCATAGCTGCTCGCGCAGTACAGCTGGGCGCCAACCTGCGAATTTATTTCGGAAACTACCTGTGCATCTCCTTGGACGAGACCACCACGCGCGCCGACATCGAGCTGCTGTGGAAAGTCTTTGCCCAGGACGGCCAGGCGTTGCCCACGTTCGATGCTTTTGAGAAAGGCGTGGAGTTGCTGATTCCGGCCGAGCTGCGCCGCACCAGCAGCTACCTCACGCACCCGGTGTTCAACACCCACCACTCCGAAACCGGCATGCTGCGCTACATCCGCCAGCTGTCTGACAAGGACCTGGCGTTGGACCGCAGCATGATCCCGCTGGGCAGCTGCACCATGAAGCTCAATGCCACGAGCGAGATGATCCCCATCACCTGGCCCGAATTCGCCAACGTGCACCCCTTCGCACCCGCTGACCAGTTGCAAGGCTACAAGGAGCTGGACGAACAACTGCGCGCCTGGCTGTGCCAGGCCACGGGCTACGCAGGCATCAGCCTGCAGCCCAACGCCGGATCGCAAGGCGAATACGCGGGCCTGCTGGCCATCAAGGCATACCACGAGGCCCAGGGCGATAGCCACCGCAACATCTGCCTGATCCCCAGCAGCGCACACGGCACCAACCCCGCCAGCGCCCAGATGGTGGGCATGCAGGTGGTAGTGACCGCCTGCGACGCCAACGGCAACGTGGACATGGCCGACCTGCAGGCCAAGTGCGAACAGCACAGTGCCAACCTGGCCTGCATCATGATCACCTACCCCAGCACGCACGGCGTGTTCGAAACGCAGGTGAAGGAGCTGTGCGCCCTGGTGCACAGCCACGGCGGCCGGGTGTATGTGGACGGCGCCAACATGAACGCCCTGGTCGGCGTGGCCGCCCCTGGCGAGTTCGGCGGCGACGTGAGCCACCTGAATCTGCACAAGACCTTCTGCATTCCGCACGGCGGTGGCGGCCCCGGCGTAGGTCCCGTGTGTGTGGTGGCCGATCTGGTGCCCTACCTGCCTGGTCATGCTACGGCCGGTGTGGCCGGCGGCGTGGGTGCCGTGTCGGCAGCGCCTCTGGGCAATGCCGCCGTGCTGCCCATCAGCTGGATGTACTGCCGCATGATGGGCGCCGAAGGCCTGCAGGCCGCGACCGAAACCGCCATCCTCTCGGCCAACTACATCAGTGCACGCCTCAAGGATCACTACCCCACGCTGTACGCGAGTGCCAATGGCCACGTGGCGCACGAGTGCATCCTGGACCTGCGCGGCCTCAAGGACACCAGCGGCGTGATGGCTGAGGATGTCGCCAAGCGCCTGATCGACTACGGCTTCCACGCGCCCACGCTGAGCTTCCCCGTGCCCAACACGCTGATGGTGGAGCCCACCGAGAGCGAAACGCTGTTCGAGATCGACCGCTTCGTCGACGCGATGATTGCCATCCGCGAAGAGATCCGCCAGATCGAATCCGGCGCCTGGCCGCAGGACAACAACCCGCTGAAGAACGCACCCCACACGGCCGAGAGTCTGCTGGGCAGCGAATGGGCTCGCCCTTACGCCCGCGAAGCCGCCGCTTACCCGGTGGCCGCCCTGCGCCAGGCCAAGTACTGGTCTCCTGTTGGCCGCGTGGACAACGTATGGGGTGACCGCAATCTGAGCTGCAGCTGCATCCCGGTGTCTGACTACGCCTGAGACACCTGAATTGCCTGAACGCAGTGACCTCGACCACCAGCGCCTGCACTGTCTGCCAGCCGCCTGCGCTGGACGCGCTGGTCCGGTCTGAGCCTGCCCTGGCCGCTCTGTGGCAGGCCCTGCCTCGTCGTCAGTTCGGCGCAGGCACGCTGCTGCAGCCCGCGGGCGAGACCAGCACGCGCTGCTGGCAGGTGCGCAGCGGTGTGGTTCGGCTGTTCTACCTGAACGAACAAGGTACCGAACGCAACCGGTCGTTTCACGGCACCGGCAGCTGGGTGGCTGGCAACCTGCCGCCTCTGGCGCTGCCCAGCCCTTATGCCATCGAGGCCCTGGCACCCGTAGAGGCTGTGGAGCTGGCCTATGCCACCTTGCAGCAGTGGCAAAGCAGCTTTGCCCACATCGGCCCCTTGCTGGAAGAGGCCCTGGGCTATGTGTTTCAGCAGCACGCACAGCGCGAAGCCGAGTTGTTGAGCCACCCGCCCGAGGTGCGCTACCAATCTTTTCTCGCTACACACGGTGATTTGACGCCCCACCTGCCGCAGCACCATGTGGCCAGCTACCTGGGCATCTCGCCGGTATCGCTATCACGCATCCGGGCACGGCTGGGCATGCTGGAAGCGTCACGCGGCGTTTGAGAATATTCAGCGTTCCTGTGGCCACGCGCTGACCGTGCGATCCCGCCCTGGCATCACCACCTGGGGCAAATTTTCCTTGTCCATGAGGGCGTCACCTGCCACCAGCCCGTTCAGATGCAGCAGGTGCGCGGTGATGCCGTACACCTCGTCATCGGTCAGGCTCTTGGGCGCGTGCATCGGCATGCCCCGACGCACATAGTCGAACACCGTCGTGGCATAAGGCCACATCGCGCCCACCGACAACACCTGCAGCGGGTACTTGCGCACGCGCAGGGGGCGCAGCGGGTCGCTCCAGCCGATAAAACCATCTGTGCCCGCCAGCCGTGCGGCAGGCCCTTCGATGCCCTGTGCGCCGTGGCAGGCGGCACAGTGCATGGCATACAGCCGCGCGCCCTGCTCCACGCTGCCCCGGCCCGGTGGCAGATTGCGGCCGTTGGGGAAGACGGTGATGGCATAGCGATCAATGTCGGCAGGCGAGAGCGGTTGGCCTAAGCCGATGACAAGTGGCGGCGCTGCTGGTGCAGGAGCCGCAGCGGATGGCGCCTGGACCTCGCTGGCTCTGCCTGCACTCAGCAGTCCCACCACCATCGCCACGGCCACGCCCCGCCGCAGGGTGGCGCGTGCTGCGGGCAGCAACTGGCTGCACAGGTCTTCACGCATAGACGTTCTCCACGCGGCCATCGGCCTGCACGCGCCAGGCCTGCACCGCGTTGTAGTGGTTGAACGAGTGCATGGCATAGCGCCGCTTCCATTCACTGCGCAGTGGCTGTGTACGACCGTGCTCGTCGGTGGCGCGGCTCATCAGGTCGGCCTTGCGGCCGTTCCACTGCCAGGGCAGCGTGAAGCGCGTAAAGGCCCGGTCCAGTACCGGGCTGTGCAGCTGCGCCGCAGCCCAGGTGCGACCTCCGTCCACGGACACATCCACACGCGCTATGCGCCCCCGGCCCGACCAGGCCAGACCAGCGATTTCGCAAAACCCATGGGGCTCAGGCAAACGCTGCTGGCCGGAGGGGTGCGTGATCACCGACTTCACCTCCATGTGGAACGCGAAGCGCTCGATCCGTCCATCGGCCAGCACTTGCGTGTACAGACCCGACTCGTCCTTGGTGTAGGCGGGCGCGTCGGTCACTTCGAGCCGGTGCAGCCATTTCACGTTGACGTTGCCCTCCCAGCCCGGCATGAACAGGCGCATGGGGTAGCCCTGTGAAGGCCGCAGCCGCTCTCCGTTCTGGTACAGCGCCACCATGCCGTGCTCCAGCAAGGCCTTCAGGGGCAGGCTGCGGCTGTGCGATCCACCGTCGGCGCCTTCGGCCACCACCCACTGGGCACTGTCCTTCACCCCCGCTTCGTTCAGCAGATAGGCCAGCGGCACGCCCGTCCACTCCGAACACGACACCTCGCCCGCAATCTCGCCCAGCGTCTGGTCCAGAGCCGTGGGCGATAGCGCGTTGGCGGCTGAGTTGCCCGCGCATTCCAGAAAATGCACGCGGCTGACCATGGGGTAGCGCAGCAGGCGTTCCAAGTCAAAGCGCAGCGGTTTGTGCACCAGCCCATGCACCTTCAGTGTGTGGCGCTCCGGCGCAATGTCGGGCACGCCGTTGTGGTGCACGGCAAAGTGCAGGCCGCTGGGGGTGATGATGCCGCGCTGGTGCTGCAACGGCGTGCGCCACACCGGAAAGCCTGCCGCAGTGGACAAGGTCCGCTCCACCTGCGCCTCCTGTGCTGCGGGCAGGCCGTACGGCAGATCGGCCCCACCGGGGCGGGTCATCGCATCGGGCAAGCGGGCGGCCAGTGGCTGTGGCGGCGCTGCCTGCGCCACCGCCATACCCACGCCCCCCGTCGCAAGCCCCCCCAAAAAAGTCCTCCGAGCCAGTCCGCTGTGGCCGTTGAATGAACGCATCCGTCATCTCCGCAAAAACAAGCACTCGGCACCCATTGGCCGCAGCTGCAGTGTTGCCATCCGCATGCCGCTGCGCATTAACGTTGGTTAACGCGCCCACAGTGGATTGGCACCAGCCACGGCGCCACGCCCTTTACACTGGCGCGCCGCTCTCAGCCCAACCGTTGCTGACGAGCAAAATGGCGTTCTGACTTTTCCCCCCTTTCTTTTTGTTTCAAGGACTCCCCGTGCGCATTTCTTCCGCCCTTGTGCTCATTGGCCTTCTGGCTGCCCCCTTTGCCTCTGCCCAGGCCGCAGGCCCCGTCACCACGGCCAGTGGCCTGGTTTATGAATCGCTCAAGGACGGCACCGGCGATTCGCCCAAGGCCACCGACACCGTCAAGGTGCACTACAAAGGCATGTTTCTGGACGGCAAGGAGTTCGACAGCTCCTACAAGCGCGGCGAGCCGACGTCGTTCCCGCTCAACGGCGTGATCCCCTGCTGGACCGAAGGCGTGCAACGCATGAAGCCGGGTGGCAAGGCCAAGCTGACCTGCCCGCCCTCCATCGCTTACGGCGCCCGGGGAGCCGGTGGCGTGATCCCACCCAACGCCACGCTCAACTTCGAGATCGAACTCATCTCCATCGGCCGCTGACCCCATGCTGCTCAAGGTCGGTGATCTCGCGCGGCGCACCGGCCTGACGGTGCGCACGCTGCACCACTATGACGAGATCGGTTTGCTCAAGCCTTCAGGCCGGTCCGAGGCGGGCTACCGCCTCTACAGCCAGGCCGATGTGCAGCGACTGCACGGCATCCAGACCATGCGCCAGATGGGCCTGGCGCTCAGCGACATCGGGGCGCTGCTGGCGGGTGACGGCATGGCCCCCGAACGCATCATCGGGCAGCAGATCCGCTCGCTGGACCAGCAAATCGCGCAGGCCACCGAACTACGCGGACGCCTGACCATGCTGAGGGACGGCCTGATGGCCGGTGCCGAGCCAGACATGGGCAACTGGCTGGAGGCCCTGGCGCTGATGACGACCTATGGCAAGTATTTCAGCTCGGCTGAACTCAAGCACATCTTTCAGAACTGGAACCTCATTGAGGCTGACTGGCTGATCGTCAAAGACCTGGTGCGCAGCG
Source organism: Acidovorax sp. FG60 (assembly GCF_057808995.1). Lineage (NCBI taxonomy): Bacteria > Pseudomonadati > Pseudomonadota > Betaproteobacteria > Burkholderiales > Comamonadaceae > Acidovorax > Acidovorax sp. FG60. The sequence continues at coordinate 70,182 of NZ_JBMDJC010000017.1, read as the reverse complement.
CCATGGACCGCCAACTGGCACCCGACACACCCGAGGTGCAGGCGCTGGCCTACCGCTGGATGGCGCTCATGCTGCACTGGATGAAGGGCGATCTGGACCTGCTGGAGCGCTGGGGCCATATGTTCCGCACCGAACCCAGCACCCAGGGGCGCAACCATGCACCGCCGGGTGAAATGATCGAGTACATCGAAACGGCCATCAAGCTGCGCATGGCGCTGCTGGAAAAGTACCTGACCCGCAACGATCTGCGCACACTGGGCCATGTGCCCCATACCGACTGGGCAGCGCTGGAGCAGGACGTTCAGCAGCTTCTGGCCCGCGCCCTTCCTCCCCACCACCCCGATGCGGTGGCTGCCGCTTTGCGCTGGAACGCACTGTTCGACACACTCACGCGGCGCAGCCCCGAGTTGCGCCAAAAGCTGCTCATGGCCTCGGCCAATGAACCGCTGCTGCAGGCAGGCTCGCCCCTGAGTGCTCCCGTGCGCGCCTATCTGCAGGCAGCGCTGGCGCATGCCATGCCAGCACCTGCGGCCGCTGTGGTATCCCCACACCGCTGACAACAACACCGCCCCAAAAAGTCGGAAAAGTGCTTGACCCTCACGCAACGTGAGGCTTCACAGTCGGTCCCTATGAATGGACCGACTCACACCCCAGAATCCGCCGCCCCGGGCCGAAAGCTGCATGCCCTGGACAATCTGCGCGCCGCCATGATGTGGCTGGGCATCGTGCTGCATGTCTCGGTCATTTACATGAGCCGGCCGTCTCCCCTGCCCTGGCACGACGATTTGTCCACGTCGGTGGCCGACTTGCTGGTAGCGGTGATCCATGCGTTCCGCATGCCCCTGTTTTTTATCCTGGCCGGTTTTTTTGTGTCGGCACTGGTGCAGCACCGAGGGCTGGCGGGCATGGTGCGCAACCGGCTGCGCCGCCTGGGCCTGCCTTTTGTGGTGTTCTGGCCGCCCTTGTTGGCGGTCAGCGCCCTGCTGGGCCTGTTGTTCCTGCACCGCATGGCCCATGGCACCTGGGGCGTGGACCGCAGCCTGCTGCCCCACGGCCCCAACGTACCCAAAGGCCCGCCGACCATGCACCTGTGGTTTCTGTGGATGCTGCTGTGGCTGGCCGTGTTCACGCCTGTGGTGTGGGCTGCAGCACGTGCGCTGCCCGGCGGCGTACAAAAAGCCCTGGGGCGCTTCACCGCCTGGCTGGGCGGTTCGGCCCTGGGCATTGTGGCGCTCACACTTCCACTCGCCTGGATCGGCGCCCACTACGACCACGGAATCGTCACGCCCAGCGGTTCCTTTCTGCCTCCCTTGGCGGAATGGCTCCACAACGGGCTGTTCTACGGATTCGGGCTGTGCCTGTATACGCAGCGCATGGACTTGATGGTGCGCTACGCAAGGCACTGGCCCGTGCTGGCGGGTCTGGGGCTCGTGTGCTTCCTGATCACTGCATTCTTGTCGGAAGTGCTGGCCCAGCCTGAGGCTTTGGCCTTTGCTCTGGTCCTGGTCACCGGTGCCTTCACCGAGATCCTGGCCGAGCCCGTCTCTGCCACCCGGCACCTGCAGTTCTGGATGGCACTGGCTTACAACGCCGCGTCCTGGTTGTGGAGTTTTGCGCTGATCGGACTCTTTCTGCGCCACGTCGGACAGCCCCGTGCCTGGCTCGCCTACCTGGCCGACAGCTCGTACTGGGTGTACCTCGTGCACCTGCCGCTGACGATTGGTTTTGGCGCGCTGCTGTATGGGGTGCCGATTCCCGTCCTGGCCAAGATGGCTCTCAATGTGCTGGCCACCACGGCCCTGTGCCTGGCCAGCTACCACCTGTGCGTGCGATTCACTGCCGTGAGCCAGTGGCTCAACGGGCGCCGGCACACCCGCAAATCTTTTGGAGACCCTGTTCATGCGACCTGAAATGCCCCATCACCCTTCGCCCCCCCAACCAAAGAGCGCACCCCAAGACCCACGCGCCGCGCTGTTCAAGGACCCCAACTTTCGCTGGATGACGAGCGGCTCCTTCCTGTCCATGCTGGGCGACCAGTTCACGCTGATTGCACTGCCCTGGCTGGTGCTGCAGATGACGGGCGACACCCTGGTGCTGGGCACCGTGCTGGCCCTCATCAGCGTGCCGCGCGCACTGTTCATCCTGATCGGCGGAGCACTGGTAGACCGCCACTCGCCCAAGCAGGTGCTGATGATCACCAAATACATCAACCTGGTGCTGCTGGCCGTGCTGGCGGGGCTGGTGCTTGCAGGCACCCTGACGCTGTGGATGGTGTATGCGCTGTCGCTGGGCATTGGCCTGGCCACGGCCTTCAGCATTCCTGCCGGCACGGCCATGATGCCGCACGTGGTGGCGCGCTCGCAGTTGCAGGCCGCCAACGGCATCAGCCTGGGCCTGCGCCAGCTGACCATGTTCCTTGGGCCCCTGCTGGCAGGGCTGCTCATTGCGCTGTTTGGTGCGGGCGACGCAGTCAAAGAAGTCGCCAGTGCACCGGCTCATGCCAACGCCACCGGCATCGGCTTGGCCTTCACGCTGGATGCCCTGAGCTTTGCGGTGTCCGCCTGGACGCTGTCCAAGGTGCAGACCCATGCAGGCAACTCGGCCCCGGCTGCCGCACCCCAGGCGGTGCTGGCATCGGTGGCGCAGGGCCTGGTTCACTTCTGGCGCGATGGAGAACTGCGCACCTGCTTTCTCTACTGGAGCGCCATCGCCCTGTTCATCATGGGCCCCATCCACATCGCCATCCCCGTGCTGGCCAGCAGCACGCCAGCGCTGGGCGCGGCAGCGTTCGGCACCATGGTGGGCGCCCATGGCGCGGGCACGCTCCTGGGCATGGTGGTGTCGGGCATGTTGCCGAAGCTGCGTTTTGGCAGCCTGGGCATGACCATCCTGGCGTTCGACGCCATCATCGGTGTACTGTTCATGCCTCTGGGGCTGATCACGGCCGTGTGGCAGGGCGCAACGCTGATGCTGGTCATCGGCCTGCTCGGCGGCTTCATGCAGGTGAGCGTGTTCACCTGGATCCAGCAACGTGTGCCGCCGGCCCTGATTGGCCGGGCGATGAGCCTGTTCATGTTTATCTTCATGGGCCTGGCCCCCATCTCCGCAGCCGTCACGGGCTGGGTGATGAAAAGCATCACGCTGACCCAGCTGTTTGCGGCCAGCGGAGGTACGCTGGTGGTGCTGGCCGCGCTGGCTTTTGTACTGACGCCCATGCGCCGCGTGACGGATGCAGCACCCGCCACACGCTGAGGCTCCCCACGCAAAAAAGGCTGGACCACTGTCCAGCCTTTTTTGTGCCTTAGGAGGAGATCCTCAGACTTCAGTCACGAACTGCTCGCGGGGGCGGCGCACCTTCTTCAGGTTCACCAGCCAGTCGCCTTCATCGGCGCGGTAACCCAGCGGCAGGATCGACACGCTGCGCAGGCCACGTGCCCGCAGGCCCAGGATCTCATCGAGCGCGTTGGGGTCAAAACCTTCCATGGGGGTGGAGTCCACCTCTTCAAACGCAGCGGCGATCAGTGCGGCACTCATGCCAATGTAGGCTTGGCGGGCTGCGTGCTGGAAGTTCACCTCGGCATCGCGCTGGGGGTAGCTGTTCAGCAGCATCTGGCGGTAGTTTTCCCAGCCTTCGTTCTTGAAGCCACGCTGGTCATTGGTCAGATCGAACATCATGTTGATGCGGTCGGCCGTGTAGTTGTCCCATGCAGCAAATACCAGCAGGTGCGAGCCGTCGGTGATCTGGGCCTGGTTCCAGGCGATGGGCTGGATCTTGGCGCGCACAGCGGGATCGGTCACCACGATGATTTCAAAGGGCTGCAGGCCACTGGAGGTGGGCGCCAGGCGCGCGGCTTCGAGAATGCGCTCCACCTTCTCCTGCGGAACCGCCTTGGCGGGGTTCATCTTCTTGGCGGCATAGCGCCATTGCAGTTTGTTCAGCAGGGGTTGGGCAAGGGAGGTGTCGTCGATGGGGTTCATGGCAAAAATTCCTGACAGTCAGTAGCGATCGGGTTGGATCTAAAAAAATGCGGGATGGTGGAACTGTAGGGATCCGAATCTCCTTCGGTAAGCCCCGTGAGAGAAAAGGATTGTTCGCAATTGATCAACAATCGCCCCTTGAAAGAGGCGCTGAAGCCGTTCACCCCGGTCTCTGCGTGTACGAGCCCCCGGGGCCTGCAGGATCCGCAGGCTTGCGGGCGTACACTCGTGGCCATGCTTTCTGGCCCACAGCATTGCGCAGCGCGCGCACTTTCCTCGCGCCAAAACCCCTGGCCGCGCCCCTCCCATGAGTGAACCCGACCTGTCGTTTCTGGACCCTGCGGGGCGGCAGCCCGCTCCCACAGGTCACGCGCCCGGGACTCCCACCCCGCGTGCCACGCCCCCCAGCACAGGAGCCGAGGGCCTGGTGGCTGAGCTGCGCGCCTACCAGGCAGAGCTGGAGAGCCAGAACAAGGTCCTGCGCTACAGCCAGACCGTGGCGGAAAGCGCCTACGAACGCTTCGAGACCCTGTTTGCCAGCGTGCCGCTGGCCCTCATGGTGGTGGACGAACACGACATGGTGGTGCAGGCCAACTCGATGGCGCACCGCTCGTTCCAGCCCACCGAACGCGACCGCCCGCTCACGGCGCTGATGCCCTTTGTGCGCCCGCAGGACGCCCGGCGCGTGCGCGAGGCCTTCGCGCTGGCGCAGGACCTGGGCCGCAGCGAGGTCAAGGAGGTCGTTTTTTCCATCAATGCAGATACGCCCATCACGGGCGACCTGCACATCGCGCACATTGAGGCCCCGCAAAGCAGTGGTCCACCCCTGTCGCAGTTTCTGTGTGCAGTGATCGATCAAGGCCCGCTGCTGGCCGAGCGCCAGGCGCTGCAGCACAGCGCCATTACCCTGCAGCAGCGCAACGAACAGATCCGCGCCAGTGAGAAGCGGCTGGAGGCCATCATCAACTCCGCGCTGGACGCCATCATCTGCGTGGACAAGCACCAGCGCATCACCGTGTTCAACCCTACGGCGGCAGCGCTGTTCCAGTGCAGCGCCAGCGACGCGCTGGGCAGTACGCTGGACCGCTTTTTGCCCGACGCGGCGCAGGCCCTGGCGTTTGCCCAGCTCACCACCCAGGCCTTGCTGGGTGAAATGACGGCGCTGACCGCCAGCGGCAAGGAACTGGCGGTAGAGGTGAGCGTGTCGTTCGAGCGCCATGCCGAAGGCGAAACCACCACCGTGTTCGCCCGCGACCTGACCGGCCGCAAGAAGGCCGAGGCGCACCGCAGCGAGCTGGAAGCCCAACTGCGCGAGTCGCACAAGATGCAGGCCGTGGGCACCATGGCGGGCGGCATTGCGCACGACTTCAACAACATCCTGGGCGCCATCCTGGGCAATGTCGAGCTGGCCAAGGCCGACTGCGCACCGGGTTCACCAGTGCTGGAAAGCCTGATGGAGATCGACAAGGCCGGCCGCCGCGCGCGCGACCTGGTGCGCCAGATCCTCACTTTCAGCCGCAACGAGCCACCGCAGCGCTCCGCAGTGTCGTTGGCCGAAGTGGTGCACGACACCGAACGCCTGCTGCGCGTCACCCTGCCCCCCGCCATCGAGCTGCACATGCAGTTGCAAGCAGGCCTGCCCCCCGTGCTGGCCGATGCCACGCAGGTCGAGCAGGCCCTGCTCAACCTGTGCACCAATGCGGTCCACGCCATCCAGAGCCAAGGCACCGAGCGCGGCAGCATCCATGTGGAAGCCGCTGCCGTGCAGCCCGACCAGCGCCTGAGCGAACGGCTGGGCCTGGCCCCCGTGGACTATGTCGCACTGACCGTGCGCGACAGTGGCCCCGGCATGGACGCTGCCACGCTGGAACGCATCTTCGAGCCCTTCTTCACCACCAAACCCGTGGGCCAGGGCACGGGCCTCGGCCTGGCGGTGGTGCACGGCGTGATGCGCACACATGAAGGCGGCGTGGACGTGCACAGTGCCCCCGGCCAGGGCAGCCGGTTCACGTTGTACTTTCCGGTCGCCCACAGCGCGGCGCAAAGCACCCTGGATGCGCAGCCCACTCAAGCGGTGCAGGCCGCACCAGCATCCTCCGCACCCTCGACGCCTCCCGCCACCGATACCCCCGGCAGCGCACCGCGCAAGAAGCACCACGTGATGTACGTGGACGATGACCAGGCCCTGGTGTTTCTGGTGCAGCGCCTGCTGCGCCGCCGGGGCTATGAGGTCAGCGGCTACACCGACCCGCACGAGGCCACGGCCGCGCTGCGCGCTGCCCCGCAGGCCTTTGACCTGCTGGTCACCGACTACAACATGCCCGGCTTCTGTGGAGTGGACCTCGTGCGCGAAGCCCGCCTGATCCGCCCCGACCTGCCCGTGGCCCTGGCCTCGGGCTACGTCACGGCCGAAATCGAACAGGCTGCGCTGGCCGAAGGCGCACAGGCATTGATCCACAAGCCCAACGACGTGGAAGAGCTTTGCGCCACCGTGCAGCGCCTGGTGGGCGGCGACAGCCATGCCGCAGGCTGAAACCAGCGCGCTGGCTGCGGACACTGCCGGCCTCCCCGCCCCGGTGGCACTGCATGAGGATGCGGACCTGCTCGTGCTCTGCAAGCCCTCAGGCCTGCTGTGCGTACCAGGGCGCGGCCCCGACAAGCAAGACTGCCTGAGTGCCCGCGCTCAGCAGCACTGGCCCGGCGCACTCATCGTGCACCGGCTGGACCAGGCCACCTCAGGCCTGGTGCTGATGGCCCGGCATGCCGAGGCACAACGGCGCCTGAGCCTGGCGTTCGAACAGCGGCAGATTCACAAGCGCTACGTCGCAATCGTGCAAGGCCTGGTGGCCGAACCGACCGGCTCCTGGGCAGACATCCATCTGCCCATCGCTGCCGACTGGGAGCGACGCCCCCTGCGCGTGATTGATGCAGAGCACGGCAAGCCCAGCCACACCCGCTGGCACCCCCTGGACCACAACACGGCGGCAGGAACCACGCGGGTCGAGCTCGAACCCGTCACTGGCCGCACGCACCAACTGCGCGTGCATCTGGCCGCCCTGGGCCACCCGATCCTGGGAGACGCGCTGTACGCCAATGCCGCCACCCAGGCCCAGGCGTCACGCCTGCTGCTGCATGCCGGGGAACTGGCCTTGGCCCACCCCACCACGGGGCAGGCCATGCGGTGGGAGCTGGCAGCTGATTTTTGAAGTTATCTGCCACCCAGCGCTTGACGGGTGTCATTTATAGCTATATTTTTAATAGCAAGCCATGCTCAATGACTGGGCAGCAGGGCCGTCACCGAATGGCTCAATTGTTCCTGCCAGGGCAAAGCGTCCACCACCGTGGACAGCAGTTCCAGGTTCTTGTGCCACCCGGTGTCGTTGCCCGTGGAATACACCAGCATCACGTTGCTGCGGGGCTGGCCCAGCCGTGCCCAGGCAAAGGGCCGTTGCGCTGTCCAGAGACTGATGTGCCAGTCCCAGCCAATGGAAACCACGGGGCAGGACGCGCTCACCCATTCGGTATAGCCGCTGATGGTGGTTTCGCAGCCGCACACGGCGGTGCGCGGCACCACCAGGTCCAGGTCTACCGCCGACATCAGATGGTGGATGGGCAGGGACAGCAACTCGTCAATCGACAGGCGCAGCAGGCCATCCGGCGACACCTGCATGGCGTTCACGCCCGCTCCCCACAGGCCGCCCAGGTTGCAGCCCATCCCAGCTTGGTGCGGTCTGGCTGTGCGCAAGGGCCTACAGCGCCCCCGGGCCGCTGCATCAGCCCAGCAGCCCCAGCATGGCGGCACGCACGGTGGCAGCCGTCTTGTTGGTGGTTTGCAGTTTGGTCACGGCATTCTTGACGTGGAAGTTCACGGTGTTTTCCGACACATCCAGCAGCGAGGAGATGTCGGCAGAGGTCTTGCCGTCGGCGGTCCATTTGAGCACCTCGATTTCTCTGGCCGTCAGATGCGGCTGCATCTCTTCGGCCTGGCGTGTCGTAAAGATGCGCGACAGGATCAGGTGCGCAATGTGCGCCAGCCAGCGCATCTTCATCTCGCTGTGGGCAATCTCGTCGGGTGTCAGGGCATCGGACGAACGCGCCAGCGTCAGCATGCCGCGCACCCCGCCCCCATCAATGCACGATTGCGCCCATCCAAAGCGCAGGCCAAACGATCGCGCGTCCTCCCAGAAATCCTGGGCTGATGCAAACACGTCGTCCGACCAGACCAGCGGGGTCTGCTTGCGGCACCCATGCTGCACCGTGGGGTCCACCTGCACATAGCCCTGCTGCACATACCGCTCCTGCCAGGCCGGCGGGTAGTTGTTCAAGAAAATGGTCTTTGGGTTGGACAGGGGCATGGGTACCCGCAGGCCATAGGCGCAGTACTCAAACCCCAAGGCGTGCGCAGCAAGCTCGATTTTGCAAAAAACCTCTTGCTCAGACTGCGCGCGGTCCATCACCCCCAAAAGATCTTCTTGCCAGCTTGTCATAGGACTCCAACACCGAGCACCACCCCACAGAGACTGACCATCCGCATGCGAATTACGCACCATCAACCGCCGTTACGTTTTTCCACATTCTGGCGGCATTGAAGCCCTTTGGCGAGTTGATTTTGAGAGGGACGGGGTCAGGCAACACCTACCAGAGTTGGTAGTTACAAATATTTTCGGGTGATTTTCTAATGGGGAAAACTCATGAGGGAATCTCCGATGCGCATCACCTCTGGCTGCTCTGCGGAACTGCGTCCACCACTGATGACCCGCATGGCCCGGTACCGGCACCGCGTTTTTGTGGAAAAACTGGGCTGGCAGCTGCACTGCCGCGATGCCCTGGAGCTGGACCAGTTCGACCGGGACGACACCGTCTACGTCATCGCCCAGAACGAAGACGGCGAGGTCATCGGCACCGCCCGGCTTCTACCCACCACCCGCCCCTACCTGCTGGCCGAGGTGTTTCCGCAACTGCTCAACGGTGCCCCGGCCCCCGACGCGCCGGAGGTGTGGGAGCTGTCCCGCTTTGCATCCATGGATTTTTCAGGTCCCACGGGCTCTGCGCTCGACCAGTTCTCCTCGCCCATCACCACCGGCCTGCTGCAGGCGGCCAGCCGGTGCGCCATGGCACACGGGGCCCAGCGCATGGTCACTGTCTCGCCACTGGGGGTGGAGCGCCTACTGCGCCGCACGGGTTTTGAATCGCATCGCCTGGGCCCGCCCACCGTGGTCCAGGGCCATCCGCTTTTTGCCTGCTCCATTCGGTGCAAGTGACAACACGAACCCGCCTGCTGACACGCTCGCCGCCCACAGCCTTTGCCTGACATGACCATGCCGCAGCCTTCTTCGCTCCAGCACCCGGCCCATGGCCCGACCCCTGCGGCTGCGGCTGGTTCTCCAAGCCTGACGCCCCACGGCCTGCGGGTGGTGATCCCGCATGCCGGACGGGTCACAGGCCCCCTGCGCGAGGACCTGCTGCAGCAGCGCCCCGTCACCCTCTGGCTCACCGGCCTGAGCGGCGCGGGCAAGTCCACCCTGGCCTATGCGCTGGAGGAAGAACTGCATGGGCTCGGGTTTGCGAGTTTTGTGCTGGACGGCGACAACCTGCGGCACCGGCTCAACCGCGACCTCGGTTTCAGCGCCGCCGAGCGCTCGGAAAACATTCGGCGCGTGGCCGAAGTCGCCGCCCTCATGAACGACGCCGGGCTGATGGTGTTCACCGCACTCATCTCCCCCCAGCGCAGCGACCGTGCCATGGCCCGTGCGCTCATCGGAGAACACCGCTTTCTGGAGGTGCATGTGAGCACCCCACTCAACGTGTGCGAGGGCCGCGACCCCAAAGGCCTGTACACCCTGGCGCGAGCGGGGCACATCCCACAGTTCACAGGGGTTTCCGCCCCCTACGAGGCACCCGAATCGCCTGATTTCAGCATCGACACCGCCCACCTGAGCCTGCCCGATGCCTGCGCGCAGGTGCTCGCGCTCCTGCGTCAGCGCGGGTACATCCGCTAGGGCTGTCTTTTTTGCACGTTTCTTTCCATGTCTACCGACCACGCCCCAGTCTCCGCCCCGGCGCCAGCCCCCACGGCCCATGGGGTGCACGCCTATGACCTCTTCAACGGTGATGCCGACGGGCTGTGTGCCCTGCACCAGCTGCGCCTGGTAGAGCCCCGCGACAGCTTTCTCATCAGCGGGGTGAAACGGGACATTGCCCTGTTCGACCAGCTGCCCTCGGGGCGGCCACTGCAGGTGACGGCGCTCGACATCTCGTGGGACCGCAACGCGCAGGGTGTGTGCCGGGTTCTCAATGGCGGCGGCAACGTGACTTATTTCGACCACCACAGCGCAAAAACCCTTTTCCGCCACCCGCAACTCACCGCCCACATTGACACCGGCCTGGACGTCTGCACCAGCATCCTGGTAGACCGCCACCTGGGCGGCGTTTTGCGCCAGTGGGCCATCGTGGCGGCCTACGGTGACAACCTGGACGCCGTGGCCGACCGCATGGCGCGCGAGTATGGCTGCACGGCGGCCACACGCGGTGCGCTGGCGCAGCTGGGCTACCTGCTCAACTACAACGCCTATGGCGAAAGCCGCGAAGACCTGCACTTTTGCCCCGTGCAGCTGTACCGGTCACTCCATCGCTTTGAAAGCCCGCTCGACTTCATGGCCAAGGCCTACGAATTCCGCCGCCTGCAAGAAGGCCATGCCAGCGACCAGCAGGCCGTGCAGGACCTGGCCCCCTACACCGCCAACGACCGGGCCACCGTGTACGTGCTGCCCGACCGCGCATGGGCCCGGCGCCTGTGCGGCACCCTGGCCAACCAGCTGGTGGCGCGCAACAACGGGCGTTCGGTCGCCGTGCTCACGCCCCGTTCGGACGGCGACTTTCTGGTGAACCTGCGTATCGGCAGCGCCAGCGCCAGCCGTGCCGACATTTTCTGCAGCCGCTACCCGGCGGGTGGCGGTCGCCATGGCGCGGGCGGCATCGACCGGCTGCCCGACCAGGATATGGATCGCTTCATCAACGAGTTCTTCGCGCACCTGGAGTCAGACACACCATGAACCAGCCAACCCACACTACGCGCCCGCTTCCGCTGTTGATGATTCCGCTTCGGCGCTGCGGCAGCCATGCGCTGCGCCTGCGCCTGAACGCCAGCCCACAGTTCCACTCCCCCTACCCCCTGCACATCGTGGACTTCATGCCCCTGGTGCCGCTGTATGGCGACCTGCGCGACGACAGCGCGTACCGGCAGATGGTCAAGGACGTGGTGGGACTGCAGCAATCCAGCATGGTGAAGTGGCCGGGGGTGCATTTCGACGCCGAGGAGATCTTCACCGCGCTGGAGAACGAACCCCGCAGCGTGCACCGCATTGTGTGGGAACTGCTGCTGCGCAGCGCGGAGCAGCACGGGGCCAGCGTGGCCATGGACAAGTCGCTCGACAGCGTCCACTACGCGCACGACCTGATGGCCCTGTTTCCGGAAATGCGTTTTCTGAACGTGGTCCGCGACCCCCGGGCGCAGGTGGCTTCGATGAACCGGGCGATCATTCACGACTTCGACACCACACTCAACGCCCTGGCCTGGGTCAAGGCCCACGCCACAGGCCGCGCACTGGCATTGCGCTACCCGGACCGCGTGCTCACCATCCGCTACGAAGACTTCCTGGGCGACCAGGAACACACGCTGCGGCGCATCTGCCAGTTCATCGGCATCGAGTTTCTGCCACAGATGCTGGACATCGCAGCATCGCAAGAGGCGCAAGACCTGTCCCGCATGTCCGCCCTGTGGGAGTCCAACTGCTTTGCCCCCCTGCCAGCGAACAAGGACAAGTTCAAGACCCAGCTGCAGCCCCATGAGATCGAGACCATCGAAAGCCTGGCGTGGGAAACCATGCACTACTACGGCTACGAATGCATGACCGAGGCCCAGGCCCTGCCCCCCACGCCCGTGGTGCTGGCGCAGTGCCACCAGCAGTCAGAAAAACGGCGCGTCGAGGCCTGGGAGCAGTTGCTGCGCAGTGCGCCGCGCGACTATGCGGCCCGCCGCGTGCGGGCCGACTACCTGGAGCGCGTGCGCCAGCGCCTGCAAAGCACCAGCTCCCTGGAAACCGGGGCAGCGGCCTTGTCCTGACCAGCGCGACAAACCAACCTGGTCCACAGGCACCCGACCCCAGCCCCTTCACACACCTTCGCCACTGCACCCTCAAGGAACCGCCATGCGCATCAAAGACCTGAAACTGGGCATTCGACTTGGAGTGGCATTCGGGCTGCTGCTACTGATCACCATGGTCATCGCTGTACTCGGCGTCATGAGCGTGACCGCCCTGCAGCACAGCAATGAGCACATTGCCACCTCGGAACTCAAGCGCCAGGGCATCGTGCACCAGTGGCAGACCGACATCCAGATGAACTGGTTGCGCACCGAGGCCTTCCTCAAAGCCAACGACGCCCAGTACGCCGGCAAGCTCAAGAAAGACATGTCTGCCGTGGTCGAGGTGCAAAGCAAGCGCATGCAGGAGGTGCACAGCTACCTGTTGCCCGGCAAGGAAATGCAGCTTTACGACCAAGCTATTGCCGCGCGCGATGCCTACCGCGTCAAGCGCACCGAACTCGTCAAAGCCAAGGAGGCGGGACAGGACGTGGCCGCGCAGGCCGATACCGTGCTGGCGCCCGTCTTTCAGAGTTACGCGGCCGTGCTGCAAGAGCTGACCCACACGCTGGACGAAGGCGTGGCCAGCACCCTGAAGGACACCACGCGCAAGGCCGAGGCCAGCACCGCCTGGGTGAGCGGCAGCACCGTGCTGGCCATCCTGGTGGGGTTGTTCCTGGCCTGGTGGACCACCCGCTCCATCACCGCCCCTGTGCGGCAGGCCGTACAGGCCACCACGGCCATCGCGGCGGGTGACCTGGCCACTCCCATTCCCCAGGGGGCCAAGGACGAGCCGGGCCAGTTGCTCACCGAGCTGGCACACATGCGTGCCAAGCTGGCCGACATCGTGGCCAACGTGCGGCAAAGCGCCGAAAGCGTCTCCACCGCCAGTGCAGAAATCTCGCAGGGCAACCACGACCTCTCAGCCCGCACCGAACGCCAGGCCAGCGCGCTGCAGCAAACCGCTGCTTCCATGGAGGAGCTGGGCTCGACCGTGAAGCAGAACTCCGACAGCGCCCAGCAAGCCAACAAGCTCGCCCGCAATGCCAACGACGTGGCCGTGCAGGGTGGCGAAGTGGTGGCCCAGGTGGTGGAGACCATGAAGGGCATCAACGACAGCTCCAAGAAAATTGCCGACATCATCAGCGTGATCGACGGCATCGCCTTTCAGACCAACATCCTGGCACTCAACGCCGCCGTGGAAGCCGCGCGTGCGGGCGAGCAGGGCCGGGGCTTTGCCGTGGTGGCCACCGAAGTGCGGGGGCTGGCGGGCCGGTCGGCCGAAGCTGCCAAGGAGATCAAGGAACTCATCTCGGCCAGCGTCAGCCGCGTGGACCAAGGCACGGCCCTGGTCGACAAGGCCGGGCAGACGATGACGGATGTTGTCCAGTCGATCCGGCGTGTGACGGACATCATGAGCGAGATCAGTGCCGCCAGCGCCGAGCAGAGCGACGGCGTGGGCCAAGTAGGTGAAGCCGTGATGCAGATGGACCAGGCCACGCAACAGAACGCAGCCCTCGTCGAAGAAATGGCCGCCGCCGCCAGCAGCATGAAGAGCCAGGCCCTGGATCTCGTCCAGCTGGTCTCGGTGTTCCAGTTGGATGCAGCAGGCAGCAGCACCCCGCTGCCAGCCGCGAGTCGGGCGCCCACGCCATCGGCCCACACGGCCCACCCAGCCCTGGCACCGGTTGCACGCGTCGGCGCGCCCCGCGCCATCGCCGCAGCCTGAGGCGCCGCAAGGCAAGGCGATGGTTCAGGGCCTTTTGAGGCCCTGGCGCATGATGATTCTCATTGTTAGCTATACAAAATATAGCAACCAAGACCGCCTCCCGGCGCGACCAACGAACCTACCCTTGCACCTGCCTCGACATCGCCCACTGCACCGCCAAAATGCTGGCCAGCACCACCAGCATGCCCCCCAGCGCCACCCCTGTCATGGCCTGCCCCAGCAACACCCAGCCCAGCAGCACGGCCGTGACCGGACTCAGCAGCCCTAGCGACGACACCGCCACCGACGGCAACCGCGCAATGCCACGAAACCACAGCGCGTAGGCCAACAGGGCACCCGCCAGACTCAGGTAGACATAACCGCCTACCTGCGTGGCCGAGAGCGCGGGCAGCGGCGGGTCGACCACCCAGGCCACGGGCGCCAGCATGATGCCACCCGCCAGCAGCTGCCAGCCCGTGAATGCCAGCACCGGCAGGTCCGACCGCCAGCGCCGCGACCAGAACGTGCCCGCTGCCATGCACACTGTGCCCACCAGCGCCGCAGCCACGCCAACCATGTCCCACCGCGCCCCCGGCGACAGCAGCAGTGCCGCCATGCCCAGCACGCCCAGGGCACCCGCCGCCAACGCCAGGCCGGGCGGACGCCGATGGTCCAGCGCCCAGACCAGCCCCATCACCACCAGCGGACCTATGGCGCCCACCACAGCCGCCACGCCCCCCGGCAACCGGTAGGCCGCAACAAACAGCAGCGCCTGGAAGACCCCGATGTTCAGCGCCGACAGCACCAGCAGGCGCCGCCACCCCACCCAATCGCCCCACGCCGGCCAACGGCGGCACCACAACACCAGCAGCAGGCCTGCAGGCAGCGTGCGCAGCAGCGCCGCAGTGAAGGGCCGGTCGGGCGGCAACAGCTCGGTGGTGACGATGTAGGTAGAGCCCCAGATCACCGGGCCCAGGGCCGTGGTGAGCGCATCCAGCCAGGAAGAGGTACGGTGGTTTTGCATGGCAATCTATCTTCAATTCAAGATAAATAATCCTACCACGCCTGTGCCCTACAATCTTGAATTCAAGATAATTTCATCACCAATACCATGGCCACTCAACGCCAACCCGACGCCGTGGACGCCATCCTGGCCCAGTGGCACCGTGAGCGCCCCGACCTGGACGTGAGCCCCATGGGCCCCATCGGCCGCATCAAACGCTGCGCCGCGCTGTTGCAGCGCAGGCTCGACGAGACCTTTGCCGAATTCGGCCTGAGCTATTGGGAGTTCGACGTGCTGGCCACGCTGCGCCGCAGCGGCGCTCCCCACTGCCTGGCACCGACCACGCTGTTTTCCACGCTCATGGTCACCTCGGGCACCATGACGCACCGCATGGGCAAGCTCGAAGCCCAGGGCTGGATCACCCGCCGGCCCAACCCCGACGACGCGCGCAGCTCGCTGGTACAGCTCACGCCCGAGGGGTTGGCACTGATCGACCGCGCCGTGGAAGCCCATGTGGCCAACGAGCACCGCATCCTGGCGCCACTGAAGGCCGCCGACCTCGCGGCACTTGACGCCCGGCTGGCACTGCTGCTGACGGCGCTGGAGTCGCCCACGGGCCAGTAATTACCCCCGGCCATGGGTACTGCGCAGTAACATGGCGGGATGCCCCAAAACCACCTCACCATCCTCACCGGCGCATCGCGCGGCATGGGCCTGGCCATGGCCCAGCAGCTTTTGAAGAGCGGCAACACCCTGGTCTGCATCGCGCGCAGCACCAACGCCGACCTGGCCATCGAAGCGAAAGCGGCAGGCGTCACCATTGAACAGTGGCAGCAAGACCTGTCGCAGGGCGAACAGGCCGCCCACAAGCTGCAGGCCTGGCTCTCCGCACAAGGCCCACAGGCGTTTGCCAGCGCCACGCTGATCAACAACGCCGGCATGATCCCGCGCATTGCACCGCTGTCGCACAGCGATGTGGACGACCTGGCCACTGCCCTGCGTGTGGGTCTGGAGGCGCCCATGCAGCTGACCGCCGCGTTTTTAGGCGCCACTGACAGCTGGACGGTGCCGCGCAAGGTGCTCAACATCTCCTCAGGCCTGGGCCGCCGCGCCATGGCGTCACAGGCCGCCTACTGCGCGGCCAAGGCGGGCATGGACCATTTCACGCGCTGCGTGGCGCTGGACGAGGCCCTCAAGCCCCACGGTGCCAAGGTATGCTCGCTGGCGCCTGGTGTGATCGACACCGACATGCAGGTCCAGCTGCGCGGCGCCGACCCGGCCGCCTTCCCGGACCGCCAGAATTTCGCCAACCTCAAGACGGGTGGCCAACTCACATCGCCCACCGATGCCGCTATCCGCGTGCTCGCCTGGCTGGAACGCGCAGACTTTGGCACCAACCCGGTGGCCGATGTCAGAGATGCCTAAAGCCCCGAAACTCCTGTTTTTATAGCTGCTCGCGCTTTCTGGATAAGCGCTAGCGGCCAATTTAGCCTCAAATTCATCTGAAAGGACCTCCCCATGACCCGTGAAGTCGTCGTCGTCAGCGCAGTGCGCACCGCCATTGGCACCTTTGGCGGCAGCCTCAAGGACGTGCCTCCCACCGAACTGGGCGCACTCGTGGTGCGCGAATCGCTTGCACGTGCCAACGTGGAAGGCAAGGACGTGGGCCATGTGGTGTTCGGCCATGTGGTCAACACCGAGCCCAAGGACATGTACCTGTCGCGCGTGGCGGCCATCAACGGCGGCTGCGGCGAAGGCACGCCCGCCTACAACGTCAACCGCCTGTGCGGCTCGGGCCTGCAGGCCATCGTCAACGCCAGCCAGTCCATCCTGCTGGGCGACACCGACGTGGCCATTGGCGCGGGCGCCGAGAACATGAGCCGTGTGCCCTTTGCCAGCCTGAACATGCGCTGGGGCGCCCGCATGGGCGACACCAAGATGGTGGACATGATGATCGGCGCGCTGCACGACCCCTTTCACAACATCCACATGGGTGTGACGGCCGAGAACATCGCCGCCAAGTGGGGCATCAGCCGCGAAGACCAGGACAAGCTGGCGGTTGAAAGCCACAACCGCGCCGAACGTGCCACGCAGGCGGGAGTGTTCAAGGACCAGATCGTGCCCGTCACCCTGAAGAGCAAAAAGGGTGACGTGCAATACGCCACCGACGAGCACTTTCGCCCCGGCGCCACGATGGAAGACCTGGCCAAGCTCAAGCCCGTGTTCGTGAAGGAAAACGGCACGGTGACGGCGGGCAATGCCTCCGGCATCAATGACGCTGCCGCCGCCGTGGTGCTGATGGAAGCCGGTGCCGCCAAGGCCCGTGGCGCCAAGCCCCTGGCACGCCTGGTGGCCTACGCCCACGCAGGTGTAGACCCCAAGTACATGGGCATCGGCCCCGTGCCTGCCACGCAGCTGGCGCTGAAAAAGGCGGGCCTCACCGTCAACGACCTTGACGTGATCGAAGCCAACGAAGCCTTTGCCGCCCAGGCCTGCGCAGTGACCAAGGACCTGGGCCTGGACCCTGCCAAGGTCAACCCCAATGGCTCGGGTATTTCGCTGGGCCACCCCATTGGCGCGACCGGCGCGCTCATCACCGTGAAGGCCATCCACGAGCTGCAACGCATCCAGGGCCGCTATGCGCTGGTGACGATGTGCATCGGCGGCGGCCAGGGCATTGCAGCGATTTTTGAACGCATCTGACCTCCCTGCGGGTGGGAACACTGCCATCGCCACCCGCGATGCTGCCACCCGCCATTGGCAAGGCGGGCGCCTCCGGTCATCAGCGATCATTGGCGCCCGCTGACCCAGATCAGCCAGGTGGCGTGTGCCCAGCCACCGCCTGCACATTCCATGAACCGACGGAGACAAACCACACCATGATTCGCACCCTGCTTTCCTTCACCGCGATCGCTTTTGCCGTGGGCGCCACCGCGCACGCGCAGGCACCCGCACCGGCTGCGGCCTACCCCACCAAGCCCATCCGCCTGATCGTGCCCTTCCCGCCCGGCGGCGGCACCGACATTCTCTCGCGCCTGGTGGCCACCAAGCTCACCGAAAGCGCCAAGTGGACCGTGGTGGCCGACAACAAGGCCGGCGCGGGCGGCACCATCGGCATTGGCGAAGCTGTCAAGGCCGCGCCCACGGGCTATGACCTGGTGATGGGCCAGAAGGACAACCTCGTGATTGGCCCCTGGCTGTACAAAAACCTGCCCTGGGACCCCACCAAGGATCTGACCGCCATCGCCCATGTGGCCTACACGCCCGTGGTCATCGCCACCAGCGTCAACTCCAAGTACAAAACGCTGGCCGACGTGGTGGCCGCCGCCAAGGCCTCGCCCGGCACCATCACCTATGGCTCGCCCGGCAACGGCACCTCCATCCACCTGGCGGGTGACCTGTTCGAGAAGGCGGCAGGCGTCAAGCTGAGCCACATCCCGTACAAAGGATCGAACCCCGCGTTGATGGATGCGCTGGCGGGCAACGTGGACCTGCTGGTCTCGTCCCTGCCCTCGGCCATGGGCCAGATCAAGGCAGGCAAGCTGCGTCCGCTGGCCGTCACGTCGGCCAAGCGCAGCTCGTCGCTGCCCGAAGTGCCTACCGTGGCCGAGTCGGGCTTCAAGGACTTTGATGTGAGCACCTGGTACGGCGTATTTGCCCCTGCCGGTACGCCCGCAGCCGTGGTGACCACCGTGAACGCCGAAATCAACAAGCTGCTGGCCACGCCCGACATGAAGGCCGCCATCCAGGCCCAGGGCGCCGAGCCCGAAGCCATGTCGCCCGCTCAGTTTGGCACCCTGCTCAAGACCGACTACGCCAAGTGGAAGGGCATCGTGGAAGCCTCCGGCGCAAAGATTGAGTGACCCCCTGAGGCGCTTCGCGCCTTCCCCCTGAAGGGGGACGCACCCGGTGGCCTGGCGGAGCCAGATCCACGGGTGCACTGGTACGGGGCGTGCCTGTTCCGCGAGCTGTGGGAAGCGGATGCGCAGCGTTGTCGAGAACCGCCATGAAAAACGGCCCCGTAAGGAGCCGTTTTTTTATGGAGCAACTCGCTCAGTCGCGCACCACCAGCACGGGGATATGCACCACACCCAGCACGCGCTGCGTGACGCTGCCCAGCACCAGCTTTTCAAGGCCGCGCCGACCGTGGGAACCCATCACGATGAGATCGGCGCCTGTGCTCTCCAGCGCGCGCAGGATGCCGTCGTGCACGGCATGGCCCTCGCCCACCACGGTGGTCACAGCCACACCGGCTTCGGCCATGGCTTTGCGCGTGGCTTCCAGGGCCGCGTTGGCTTCGGAGGTAGCGGCATTGATGTACTGCGCCTGGCCATACGCAAAATCGGCCCCCACGCCCGTGAAGGGATAGGGGTCTACCACATAGACCGCCGTCACGGCGCTGCCAAAGGTCTTGGCCAGCCCGGCCGCCTTGGACACGGCCAGCATCGAGGTGTTGGAACCATCGACTGGAACCAGAATGTGCTTGAACATGGTGCTCTCCTTGGGTTGATGGGTGAGTCAAGCTTGTGGCCCGACTTCTTGAACCAGAGTGTGAACCGCCACCATACCCCGCATCTTGATTCGCATCAAATCGGCTGCACACATGCGCTGCTGCAGGCGCTTGTGTTCAGGCTGCCGGGGTCTGCCCCACCACGTCCGCCCCCTGAAAGTTGCCTCGGCGGCAGGTGACCACCAGGGTGTCGCGGTACCCGCCTTCGGCCAACGGCTGAATGGGGGTGGACTCGTGGATCATGCGAGCATCGTCCAGCAGCAGCAAAGACCACGACTCGGTCAGCGTAAAGCGCTGGCCGCTCGGGCCTGCGGCCTCGAACACGCGCGTCTCGCCGCCCTTGACGCCCTCGCGCCCCACCAGGAAGACGGCCACCAGGTCCACGCCATCTCGGTGCGCCCCCTCGGGCGTGGGCCGGCCAATGCCGTCGGTGGTGTCGATGCGGAACTGGTGCGCCTCGATGAACCAGGGCACGGGCGCCTCGGACGGGACAAACACGGCATCGGATACCCCGGCCAGCGCAGCCAGCAGCTGCTGCCACACCGGCTGGGCCACGGTGGCAGCCTCCATGGGCGCAAACCAGCGCTCCATGCCGCCATGCAGCGCGTTGTATTCCACAGGTTGCCAGTGCGCCCGGTGCGGTGCCTGCTGCAGTTGCCCGCCCTGCACCACAAAACACGCATGGCGACGGCGCCGGTAGCGGCCACCGTCCTTCAGAAAATCATCGGGCGGCAACGCCGCCCAGTCGCCATTCAGGGCCATCAGCGACGAAAGATCGCAGCCCACCCAGCGGGCCACATCGGCAGGCGACAGAACGGCGTAGCCCGCCTGGCGAAGCTGGCTCGCCACATCGGAGGGAGCCGTGAACGGAGGAGAAAAAGTGACTTGGGCCATAGAAGCCCGAGCTTAACCGCTGGCGCCGCAGGTCTTCTGCGGTGGCTCAAGCAAGATGTGGCAGGGCCTGCCACCTGCGTGGCACCCCGCAGCACTGTGATATCGGCCTTCCCCCTCAGTCGTTAGCCGCTCGCCGTTAGCCTTCAATCGCGGTTGCCGTGGCCCTTGCCGTTGCCATGGCCGCGCCCCCGGTCATGGTCACGGTCGTGCTTGCCACCGTGGCGGTGGTCGTCGTCCCAGCGGCGGTCATCGCGGCCGTGGGCACGGGGTGGAGGGCCACGGCGTGGTGGTGGCTCCTGCACAAAATACACCGGCTGGTTGCAGGCGTTGTAGCGGCCACAGTGTTTGCCCCAGTTCTTGGCATGGCCGGGCGGCACATACAGGTAGATGGGTGCCCGTGGCACCACCACTGCCGGGCGGTGGATGATGACCGGCTCGGCGTAGATGAGCGGCGGCGGTGGCGCATTGCCGATGTTGATGCGGCCGTACACGCCGGGCGCCAGTTCGCCGCCCACGGTGGCGTTGACATAGGCCTGCGCGTGGGCGCCGCCAGCGGCTGCCAGCAGCAGCGCGGCCATCGCGCCAGACAGGAGAAGACGGAGTGAGTGCATCGTGGTCATGGTGGTGTTTTTCATGGGGGACTCCTTGTTTTTGCCAACCGGAGCCGCCACCTGTTGGGCGGCTGCGGTAGGCTGGCCCTGGTTTGTAACAAGGCCTGCCACACCCTACACCGCGCAGGGTGCACAGGATGTAAGGAAATGGCGACAGAACCCCTTGCCGGCCTCGCAGGGGTCAATTTTACAAGCAAAATTTGCACCTAGCGCTTACCTATCAAGCGCCAGCAGCTATCAAAACAGAAGCACCCTCCAACAACAGACGGCCCTACACCACCGCCCCTGCCGGCGCCTCCCGCAGTGCGCTGGCAGGTCCGGGCCGCCCAAACAGGTAGCCCTGCCACATGTGGCAGCCCAGGCTGGCCAACATGTCGCGCTGCTCGCAGGTTTCCACGCCTTCGGCAATCACGCCCAGGTCCAGGCTCTGGGCCAGGGTGACGATGGTGCGGGCAATGCTGGCGTCGTTGGCATCGGTGAGCAGGTCGCGCACAAAACTCTGGTCGATCTTGAGCTGGTCCAGCGGCAGGCGCTTGAGGTAGCTCAGGGACGAATACCCGGTGCCGAAGTCGTCGAGCGAAAACCCCAGGCCCAGCGCCCGCAGCGTGGTCATGCGCTCGACCGTGTCCTCCACGTCGTCAAGCAGCAGGGTCTCGGTCAGCTCCAGCTTCAGGCGCTGCGGGTTGGCCCCCGTCTCTTCAAGCACGCCCAGCACCTCGTCCACAAAGTGCGGGTGGCGGAACTGGCGCGCGCTCACGTTGACGGCCAAGGTCCAGGGGGCGGTGGCCGGGTCTTTTTCCCACTCCACCAGCTGCAGACAGGCAGTGCGCAATATCCACGCCCCCAGCGGCACGATGAGGCCCGAGGCCTCGGCCACCGGAATGAACTCGGCCGGCGACACCAGCCCCCGCTGCGGGTGCTGCCAGCGCACCAGCGCCTCGGCCCCCACCATGCCGTGGGCTTGGCTGATCTGGGCCTGGTAGTGCAGCAGGAACTGGCCGTCACGCAAGGCCTCGCGCATCCCGGACTCCAGGGCCGTGCGCGCCGTGACGGCGGCCTGTGTGCGCGGATCAAAGAACCGCATCGTGTTGCGCCCGGCACCCTTGGCCTGGTACATGGCCATGTCGCCCCGCTTGAGCAGTTCGTCCACTGAGCCCTGCGCATCGGCATACAGCGCCACGCCGATGCTGCACGAGCTGTGGTACGTGTGCCCCCCGAGCGGATAGCCTTGCGCCAATGCGAGCAGCACCGCGCGCCCCACGGTTTCTGCCTGGGCGGCGGCTTCGTGGGCCTGTGGGCTCAGCCCCTCGATCAGCAGCACAAATTCGTCGCCCCCCAGCCGCGCCACGGTGTCGCCGCTGCGCACACAGCCGCCCAGGCGGGCCGCCACCTGGCGCAAGAGCTGGTCACCAAACTCGTGGCCCTGCGTATCGTTCAGATCCTTGAAGTTGTCCAGGTCCACAAACAGCAGCGCCCCGCCCGCACCGGAGCGCGCCGAGGTGGCCAGGCTGTGCTGCAGGCGGTCGTTCATGAGGCGGCGGTTGGGCAGACCGGTGAGCGGGTCGTAGAACGCGAGCAGGCGGATCTCCTCCTCGGCCGCCTTGCGGTGCGAGATGTCGGTCAGCGTGCCCACATAGTGCGTGACCTCGCCTTGTGCAGAACGCACAGCCGTCACCGTGATCCACGCGGGGTACACCTCGCCGTTCTTGCGCCGGTTCCACACTTCGCCCTGCCAGGCACCGGTGCTGCGCAGCGCACTGTGCAGGCCTTCGTAAAACTGCGCATCGTGGCGGCCAGACTGCAGCAATGCGGGGGTCTGGCCCACGAGCTCCTCCACCGTATACCCCGTGAGGCGTGCATACGACTGGTTGGCCTTCAGGATGCGCTGGTCCGGCCCCGTAACCACCATGCCCTCGAACGACTCGAACACGGATGCCGCGATCCGCAGCGACTCCTCGGCCCGGCTGCGCTCTGTGATGTCGGTGGAGATACCGCACAGCGCGTGGATGCTGCCGTCGGGCAGGCGAAGGGGAATCTTGACCGACAGGTAGGTACGGGTCACGCCATCGGCCAGGTGGGTATTGGCCTCTTCCACCTCCAGCCGCTCGCCGTGCTCCAGAACGCGCCGGTCGTTTTCCTGGATCTGTACGGCAGTGGCCTGGTCAAAAAAAGCCGTGTCGTCCTGCCCCACCACCTCGCTCGCGGGCCGCCCGAACAGCTCCAGGATATGGTGGTTCGCATACTGGTAGCGATAGTCCCGCCCCTTGATGTAGATGAAGGCACCCACGCTGTCGAGGATGGCCGCCAGCTTCTGCTCGCTGACCTGAAGGTGGCGTGTGCGCTCCTGCACCTTGCGCTGCAGCACCACGGCCGAGAGCGCGGCCAGCAGCCCGAACAACGCCAGCCCCGCCACACCCCACCACACCCAGGGGGGAATGCGCGCGCCCTGCTCTTGCCCGCCCCAGCGGCGCAGAACCTGGGTGTACTGCGCGTCGGCACCGCTGCGCCAGTCCTGCACTGATCGATCAATGGCATCCAGCACATCGGCGTTGCGTCCGAGGCCGGTGGCAAAGTACAAGGTGGCGGGCTGGAACACGATGCCCGAATCCGCCAGCCCATACTGGGCCGCATGAAAGTTGCCGAACAGGTGGTTGGCAATCACCGCATCCGCATCGCCGTTCTGTACAAATTCGAAAGCCTCGGTCAGTGTGGACGCGTCGATCAGCAGCACCGCGATGCCAAAACTGTCCATCATGCTCTGGAAGGTTGCGCGCTGCACCGAGCCCTTGAGCACCGCCACGCGCTTGCCCGCCAGGTCGAACATCGACTGGATGGAACTGCCCCGCGCGCGGTAGACCTGCGACCAGCTGTGCAGCACAGGCGAGGAGTGAAAGTCGAACAGCCGTTCGCGCTCGCTGGTGCGGGCGACGTCGGGCATCAGGTCAATCTGCCCGGCTGCCAGCGCATCCAGACAGTCCTGCCAATCGCAGGGCACATAGCGCAGTGTCCACTGCTCTCGGGTGGCCACCAGCTGCAGCAGGTCCACAAAGATGCCTGAGGGCTTGCCCTCCGCGTTCACAAACACCTTCGGTTCGTTGGAGTACACCCCCACGCGCAGTTCGCGCGGAGCCGCCATCGCAACGCCACATGCCCACAGCAACGCCAACAGCACTGCCCATCGCAGCCAGCCGACGCAATGGCTCCCGAACCGGTACACGCATGGACTCACAGCTTGGCCCTATCGAAATCAGGGAAATAAGACCCATGGTAACGAAAGCTTGCAAAAACATCCAAATGCAATCTGCCACCGCCGGGCTTGGAGTAGCATGTGCCCACCCCCGCTTCGCCCAGGAGACAGCGATGCCCCACGAACGCCGCCACTTTGTCCGCGTCGGCTTTGACGCACCGGCCCTGCTGACCACATCCACCGACGCATTCAGCGTGCATGTGCTGGACCTGTCCCTCAAAGGCGCGTTGATCATGGTGCCCGCGCAGGCCGACCTGGAGCCGGGCATGCTCTGCCAGCTGACCATTCCCCTGGCCGAAACCGGCAACCACATCGCCATGTCCACCGAAGTCGCGCATACCGAAGGCCTGCACACCGGCCTGCTGTGCCGGGGCATCGATCTGGACAGCGTGACCCACCTGCGCCGCCTGATCGAACTGCAATTGGGCGACCCCGCCTTGCTGGAGCGCGACCTGGGCGAGCTGACGCTGGCTACGCCATCCCACTGACCCGGGGCATGGAAAAAAGGGCTGCCAATGGCAGCCCCTGACTCCGATTCCCGGCCTGGCCACACGCCCATGGGCCACAGCCACTGCAACTGCAACTGCTACGGCCCGTACTGAGCCTCCTGCTCCTGCAGCGCCCGCCACATCACCTTGCCACTGCCACTCTTGGGCAACGCCGCCACAAACTGCACGATGCGCGGCACCTTGTAGACCGCCATGTTCTCGCGGCACCAGTCGATGATCTGCTGCTCGGTCGTGTCCTGGTGCGTGGCGCGCAGCACCACCACGGCCTTGACCGTCTCGCCCCGATAGCTGTCTTTGGCGGCGATGATGCAGGCCTCCTGGATGGCTGGGTGGCGGAACATCAACGCCTCCACCTCGGCAGGCCAGACCTTGAAGCCGCTCGCATTGATCATGCGCTTGAGCCGGTCGGTCAAAAAGAAATAGCCGTCCTCGTCCATGCGCCCCAGGTCCCCCGAGCGGAAGAACCGCTTGCCCTCGAACTCGATGAAGGCCGAGGCCGTGGCATCGGGCCGCTTCCAGTAGCCCTCGAACACCTCGGGGCCATGGATGATGATCTCGCCCTGCTCGCCCACGGGCAGCTCCTGCAGCGTGTCGGGGTCGATCACCCGCGCGTCGGTGCTCATGAACGGAATGCCCAGGCACTGCTGCTTGGGGTGGTCGGGCGGGTTGGCGTGCGACGGAGCGGCTGTCTCGGTCAGGCCATAGCCCTCGGAATACCGCAGGCCATACTGCTCCAGCAGGCGCTGCGCCACGGCCTGCGGCATGGCGGCCCCACCCCCACCGATATAGGCCAGGCTGGACAGGTCATAGCTGGCAAAGTTCGGGCTGCCCAGCAGGTCGATGACCATGGTGGGAATGTTGGTCCAGGTGGTGACCTGGTAGCGCGATATGAGGCGCCCGGCCAGGTCGCGGTCCCACCGGGGCATGATGACCAGCGTGGCGCCGCAGTAGATCGACGTGTGCATCACGCTCACCATGCCGGTGATGTGGAACATGGGCACCACCGCCAGCGTCACATTGTCGGCTGACCCATTGCCCCACAGGCTGGCGGCCACCGTGTTGTGCATGATGCTTTTGTGCAGGTGCATACAGCCCTTGGGCAGACCGGTGGTGCCACTGGTGTAGGGCAGCAGCGCCAGGTCGGCCGGGCCTACCGACAGGGCGGGTGGCGCTTCCGCACAGGCCAGGGCGTCCGTCCAGGCGTGGGTCTGCCCGCCCTCCAGTGCAGGCAGCGGGTGGCGCGTGCCCAGCCAGTCCATCCATGCTTCGGGCGGCGCATCGATGCCGGTCACGTTCACGTCGAACGCATCCGAAAACTGCGTGACCACCAGATGCGCCAGGCGCTCACCAGGGGCCAACGCATTGCTGGCCTTGGCCATCTCGGGGGCCAGATCACCCGTGGTGATCGCCACCTTGGTGTCGGGATCGGTGATGTAGTGCTTGAGCTCCTCGGCCCGGTTCATGGGGTTGACCGGCACCACCACCGCATTGGCCCGCAGGATGGCGAAATGCGCCATCACCAGCTGCGGGCAGTTCTGCATGCACAGCACCACACGGTCGCCGCGCTGCACGCCCAGCTGGGCCAGCCGCGCAGCCAGGCGCTCCGCGCCTTCCATCAATTGCCGATAGCTGACCGTGGTCCCAAAAAACACCAGCGCCGCCTTGTCAGGGTAGCGGCGTGCATTGGTGGCCAGGTTGTCCCACAGCGAGGTGGACGGCAGGGTGATGGACTTGGGCAGCCGGCGGGGCCAGAACTTGTAGTGAGCGCGCATGGAGCAGGGATTCCTTTGAAGAACACAGCCTAGTTCGCATGGTGCCCCACGGCATTGGGGATGGCACTGATGCTGCGTCGCGCATGTGACGCCGAGGTACCGGTCGCACGCGGCGCAGTGGCCACAGGCTGGCGGCGCAGCGCCAGCGCTTCTGGGGCAGCTGTGATCGAGATGCGTCGGCTACCATCGTCGCCACGCCGCTTGTTCCTCCTACCTACCAAGACTCGACGACATGCTGACCCTCGTCTACTACGCCCTGATGCTCCTGGTCGGTTACTTCTTTTACCGGTACGGACAGAAGTTGCTCAACCAGGGCTTGCGCGACGAGAACGATGAGTTCACCAAACCACCTGTCGGGCCCATCGGCTTCTTGCTCGTTGCCGGTTTGGGGTGCTACCTTTTGTTCGAAGCCCTGCGCGCAGTGGTGCTGCGCGAAATTCCCTGCGTTGGAAAGGGCTGCGCCGGGCAGGTCTACACCCTGGCAGAGCATTCCGGCCAGTACTGGGCCAACCTGTTTTTTGTGGTGTGGATGGTGCTCGCCCTGGGCTACACGATGTACGTGACGATCAAGATCTGGACCAGGGGGTAAGGCGCAGGCCTCCACCCCGGCCATCAGCTATTGACCTGCGCCCACAGCTTGTCCAGCCGCTTCACGCTCACCGGCTG
The DNA here is from genome assembly GCF_057808995.1 of Acidovorax sp. FG60. Taxonomy (NCBI): domain Bacteria; kingdom Pseudomonadati; phylum Pseudomonadota; class Betaproteobacteria; order Burkholderiales; family Comamonadaceae; genus Acidovorax; species Acidovorax sp. FG60. The sequence goes on along the minus strand of NZ_JBMDJC010000017.1, from coordinate 43,144 downwards.
GGGCGTTCGCAGCTCCTGCGCAAAGAAGCTCACGCGCAGTTCCTCCAGCAGCCAGCGCAGTTCTTGCATGCGCGCATCCACCTGCCCCTTGCGCTCGGCCACCAGGCGCCAGTAGCGCTGCTCTTGCGGGCGCAGCTCGGCCAGCTTGGCAGCGTCACGGGCGGGGTCGGCGCGGTATTTATCAAGCCGCAGCGTGATGGCTTTGAGGTAGCGGGCGTAGTGGGCCAGTTGCGTCCACGGGGCCACGGCAATGAAGTTCTTGGGCACCAGGCGCTGCAGCTGCTGCAGTGCGTCCGCAGTGGCTTCGGGGGCGTTTTTGGTGTCCTTGATCTTGCGGGCGGCGGCTGCGTATTCGGTGAGGATGGTGGCGGCCAGGCGCGCCACCTCATTGGCGATCAACGTGAGGCGCCCCCTGCCCTCTTCTACGCGGCGTTTGAAGGCGTATTCGTCGGTGGGCAGCGGGTCGAGCAAAAAGGCCCGGTCCAGCGCCACGTCGATGATCTGGGTGCGCAGCTCTTCCTGCGTGCCCAGGGGCATGTAGGCCACGGCCATCTTCTGCAGGTCGGGGATGTTTTTTTCCAGGTACTTGAGGGCGTCCTTGATCTGCAGCGCAAACAGGCGGCGCAGGCCCGCGCGGTGTTTGGCGGCGGCGACTTCGGGCTCGTCAAAAACCTCGATGGTCACAGCGTCGCCGCCGTCGATGAGTGCCGGAAAGCCGATCAGCGTCTGCCCGGCCTTTTTGATCTCCATCAGCTCGGGCAGCTCGCCAAACGTCCAGGTGGTGTAGCGCTGGCCTGCGGGGGTCGATGGGGTGACGCTCGCAGGTTTCGCGGTGGCGGGCGCTGCCCCCTTTACTCCTGATTTAGTAGCTGCTTGCGCTTTACCATCAAGCGCTGGAGGCATTTTTGACTCATTTTTTTCACTCTCTGCCGCCCCGCCACCGAGCTTGAGCCCTGCCAGCGCCTGGAATGCGCCGCGCGCCTTGGCGCCCCATTCGGCCTTGAGCGCGCCCAGGTTGCGGCCGTGGCCCAGCTGGCGGCCGTGCTCATCCACCACGCGGAAGTTCATGAACAGGTGGGGGCTGAGCATGTCGAGCTTGAAGTCCGCCCGCTTCACATCCAGCGAGGTTTCGTCGCGCACCTGCTTGAGCAACACATCGGTGAGGCTGCCGGTGCCAAAACGCTCGGGCGTGCCCAGCAGCGCGGCCAGACGGGTGGCGGACTCGGGCAGCGGCACAAAGCGGCTGCGTGGGCGCTGCGGCAGGCTTTTGAGCAGCGCCTGGATCTTGTCCTTGAGCATGCCGGGCACCAGCCATTCGCAGCGCTCGTCGCTCACCTGGTTGAGCACAAAGAGCGGGATGGTCACGGTGATGCCGTCGCGCGCATCGCTGGGCTCATGCAGGTAGCTGGCGGCGCAGTCCACACCACCGAGGCGCACGGTGCGTGGGAAGGCATTGGTGGTGATGCCTGCGGCCTCGTGGCGCATCAGCTCATCGCGGGTGAGCTTGAGCAGATCAGGCTGTTTTTTACTTTCTTCGCGGTACCAAGCCTCAAAGCTGTGGCCGCTGCATACCTCGGGCGGCAGCTGCTGGTCGTAGAAGGCGTAGATGAGTTCGTCGTCCACCAGCACGTCCTGGCGGCGCGACTTGTGCTCCAGCTCTTCGACCTTGGCAATGAGCTTCTGGTTGGCGGCCAGGAAGGGCAGCTTGGTCTCCCAGTTGCCGCCCACCAGCGCCTCGCGGATGAACACATCGCGCGCAGCGTGCGGGTCTACCTTGCCAAAGTTAACGCGGCGGTTGTTGTAGACGACGATGCCGTAGAGCGTGGCGCGCTCCAGCGCCACCACTTCGGCAGACTTTTTCTCCCAGTGCGGGTCAAGCAGCTGCTTGCGCAGCACATGCCCGCCAATCTGCTCCAGCCACTGCGGCTCAATGGCCGCGATGCCCCGGCCAAACAGGCGCGTGGTTTCCACCAGTTCCGACGCCACGATCCAGCGGCCGGGCTTCTTGTTCAGGTGCGCGCCGGGGTGTTTGTAGAACTTGATGCCGCGCGCGCCCAGGTACCAGTCTTCCTCGTCGCTCTTGGCGCCCACGTTGCCCAGCAGCCCGGCCAGCATCGACAGGTGCAGCTGCTCGTAGCTGGCGGGCTGGGTGTTGATCTGCCACTTGTGCTCGGTGACCACCGTGAGCAGCTGGGTGTGGATGTCGCGCCACTCGCGCAGGCGGCGGATGCTGATGAAGTTCTGGCGCAGCAGCTGCTCGTACTGGCGGTTGCTGAGTTTGTGAGTCGCAGCGGGGACGGCGGCGGGTACAGCAGCAGGCGCTGCGGCAGGGCTGCCCCCGCCACTGCGCTGCGCCACCGGCAAGTAGGCCTGCGAAGGCGCTTTCTGCGCGGCCATCGCCTTCTGGGCACGGGCCGATGGCAGGCTGGGTGCTCCGCCCCGCGCTTCGTTGATCCATTTCCACAGCTTGAGGTAGCCGCTGAACTCGCTCTTGTCGTCGTCGAACTTGGCGTGCGCCTGGTCAGCCTGCTGCTGCGCCTCCATGGGACGGTCGCGCACGTCCTGCACGCTCAGGGCGCTGGCAATCACCAGCACTTCATCGAGCGCCTTGCGGTCGCGCGCCTCGATGATCATGCGGCCCACGCGCGGGTCCAGCGGCAGGCGCGACAGTTCCACGCCCATGGGGGTCAGCTCGTTGGCGTCATCCACCGCGCCCAATTCGGCCAGCAGCTGGTAGCCGTCGGCAATCGCGCGGCCCGAAGGCGCCTCGATGAAGGGGAACTGCGTCACGTCGCCCAGGTGCAGCGACTTCATGCGCAGGATGACGCCTGCCAGCGATGACCGCAGGATTTCGGGGTCGGTAAAACGGGGGCGGCCATTGAAACCGGCCTCGTCATACAGGCGAATGCAGATGCCGTTGGCCACTCGGCCGCAGCGGCCAGCACGCTGGTTGGCGGCGGCCTGGCTGACGGGCTCGACCAGCAGTTGCTCGACTTTGCTACGGAAAGAATAGCGCTTCACGCGCGCTGTGCCTGCGTCAATGACGTACCGCACGCCTGGTACGGTGAGCGAAGTCTCGGCCACGTTGGTGGCCAGCACGATGCGGCGGCCCGTGTGGCCGTCAAAGATGCGGTCCTGCTCCGCCTGGGATAGGCGCGCAAACAGCGGCAGCACCTCGGCGTTGCGCATCACGGGCTGGTGCGACAGGTGCTTGCGCAGGTGGTCGGCGGCCTCGCGGATCTCGCGCTCGCCGGGCAAAAACACCAGGATGTCACCGGCCGCATTGCCTTGCCAGAGTTCGTCCACGCCATCGGCAATGGCCTCGTTCAGGCCGTAGTCGCGGCTTTCTTCAAACGGGCGATAGCGCTGCTCCACCGGGAAGGTGCGGCCCGACACCATGATGACGGGGGCCGGGCCCTTGGCCGACTCAAAGTGCTTGGCAAACCGGTCCGCATCAATCGTGGCCGAGGTAACGATGACCTTCAGATCAGGCCTGCGCGGCAGGATCTGACGGATGTAGCCCAGCAGGAAGTCGATGTTGAGGCTACGTTCGTGCGCCTCGTCAATGATGATGGTGTCGTAGTTCTTGAGCAGCGGGTCGGTCTGCGTCTCGGCCAGCAAGATACCGTCGGTCATGAGCTTGACGGAGGCATCGCGGGAGAGGCGGTCCTGGAACCGCACCTTGAAGCCCACCACATCACCCAGCGGCGTGTTCAGCTCTTCGGCAATGCGCTTGGCCACGCTGCTGGCCGCAATGCGGCGCGGCTGGGTGTGGCCGATGAGCTGGCCCTTGGTGCCTGGCTTGGCGTTGCACTTGCCCCGGCCCAGCGCCAGTGCAATCTTGGGCAACTGCGTGGTCTTGCCTGAGCCCGTTTCGCCGCACACGATGATGACCTGGTGCTTCTTGATGGCCTCCATGATCTCTTCGCGCTTGCCCGATACGGGCAGGGACTCAGGAAAGGTGATGCGCAGCGGCGCAGTGCGCGGGGCGGTTGGCAAGGGGTGGGGAGGCGCGGATTCGGTCATGGAGGGCTGCATTATCCGAGCCGGGCGTTGGCCGCGTGCAACACGGGCCATGCGCGCGGTTGCCAGCCCGGGTGCGGGGCTTCCACAATCGCGCCTCGACTGGCGATGCCTCCGCGGCCAATGCCCCCAGGAATACCGAATGCCCCGACAGCCATCCGCCCAGAACCTTGTTGATCAGCCCCGCCTTTTTCCTGCATCGCGCCGTGGTTGGCTGACCTGGGCGGGCACCAGCGCGATGGCTTCGCTGCTGCCCGGTTGTGGTGGCAGCAGCACTGCGTCCCCCACCCTCACAACGACCATTGCCTGGGGTCGCAAGGAAATTCGCGAAGCCATGCAAAGCAGCAAGATGCGGGCGGCCTCCGTGGCACTGCTGCACAACGACCACATCGTCTGGCAAGAGGCCTTCGGGGCGCTGGATGCAAACGCCACCACGCCCGCCACGCCCGACACACGCTTTAACGTCGGATCCGTCAGCAAGGTGCTCGCGGCGCTGGCCATCATGGTGCTGGTAGACCGCAGGCTGGTGCAGTTGGATGCCCCGGTGGTGGGCTACCTGCCGCAGTTCGCGATGCTGTCGCCGGGCTACCGCGACATCACCGTCCGGCACCTGCTGAGCCATGCCTCGGGGTTGCCCGGCACCTACCTGCACAACATGTTTGCCTTTGCGCCGCTGCCGGGCTATGCCGCCGAGGTGGAGACAGCCATGGCCAATGTGCACCTCAAGCACGCCCCCGGCGCCATGGCGGTGTACTGCAACGACGGTTTCACGCTGATCGAGCGCATCGTGCTGGCCGTCACCGGGCAAACCTACCCGGCGTTTGTACAGTCCGCCCTGCTCAACCCGCTGGGCATGGCCCGATCAGGCTACACGCTGCAGCCGTTGCCACCGGGCAACTTTGCCCCCGGCAGCATCAACGACGCGCCGCAGGGCCAGGAGTTCGTGATGGGCTACGCCACGGGCGGGCTGTGCACCACACCCGGCGACATGATGAAGCTGGCCGCCATGCTCATCCAGGGCGGCGAGCACGATGGCCAGCGCATCGTGTCGAAAACCAGCGTGGCCGAGATGGGCAGGATTCAGAACCAGGGCATGCACCCCAGCCTCACCCCCGACTGGCAGTCGGGCCTGGGCTGGGACAGTGCGCGGCACCCGGGCCTGAATGCTGCGGGCGTGCTCGCGTGGCAAAAGAGCGGCGGCACCATGTTTTATTCCAGCGACTTCTGCGTGCTGCCCCAGGCGGGCATGGCGGTCATGATCACCGGCAACGCCGCCAGCTTCAAGCCGGGCCCGATTGCCGAGGGCATTGCGCTGCGCGCCTTGCAGGAGACGGGGCAACTGCGTGTGCTGCCGCCCCGGGTCTCGAGCGCCGCCCCCGCCATGGCCACCGCATCCTCCAGCGCGGTGGATGCCCTGCTCGGCATCTATGGCAACTATTCCGCGCCCATCAAAGCCGTCTCGCCCGACCGCCAACAGGTTGACCTGTGGTCGTGGAACCCAAAACTGCAGGACTGGAAAAACCTGAGCACCGGGCTTCGCCTGCGCAGCGATGGCTGGTGGTGGTCAGACGCCCAGCCTGGCACCCACTACCGCTGGGAGCAGTCCGAAGGCCGCCGCTACCTCCTTGCGCGCGAGGCCGCCACGGCGGGGCACTACTGGATCACCGTGCCCATCGGCCAACAAATGCCGCCCGCACCCGGCCCCCTTGCCGCCCCCTGGACTGCGCGGCTCGACAGCACCTGGCTGCTGACCAACGAAGCACCCACATCCATTCCGCTGGCCATTGGTGTGGGGGCCTCCAGACTTCGGGAGCTGCCCGAACTGCCCGGCTACCTGTTCTGGGACGAGAGCCAGTTCCTGCTGCCCTTGTCGGCGGACCGGGCCGGCATGACCGTGCAGGTGCCGCTCAACGCGGGCCGTGATCTGGTGGAACTGGTGGTGCAGACGCGCGACAAGGACGAATGGATGCACGCCGCTGGCTGGATCTACCGGCGCCAAGCCTGAAAACTGCGCTGTTCACCCCCCACCGCACTGTTCTTTTCAAGCGACAAATTCAGCCGATTGCGGCGCCTTCGGCTTGCCAAGCGCCGGGGGCATCGCCACAATTCGCGCTTCTTTCAGGCCGCGCCCGCCGCAACGGCAGCCCCTGAAAACACTGGAGGTCACCACCATGTTTGTTCCCTTGTTCGCTCCCGCCTGACCACAGTCCACCGCCCCGGCTGGATTGTGCATTCACAGCAATTCCAGCCACGGCAAGCGCGTTTCTGCACCTTTCATTGCAGCGCCCCACAAGCCCTGGCTCTATTGCCGGGGTTTTTTGTTTGTGGAGTGCACATGAGTGCCAAAAAACTGTCTCGGGCCTTCGCCCAGGGCGAGCTTAAGAAGCTGCGCCGCATGAAGGCGCCCCTGGTGTTGAAGCTCGAAGCCTCGGGCCCGCCCCGAAATCCTGTGGCCGTCGCACTGGCCCAACGCAGCCTGTCCAGTGCGGCAGGCAAGCACATACGAACCCGTGGGGCCCAGCGCCGCGCGGACAACGTCGCCCTGCGCAAGGCGATCCAGACATCCCGCTTCACCGAAAGCGACTGATACAAAACGATTGAAAACCATGGACCTTTCTACCCTTCAAGAAACCACGCCGCGCGAGCGGCACACACCGGGCGCTGCCCACCGGGAGCTGCTGGCCGAGCGGCAGCAGGCGCTGGCAAATGCCGCAGCACAGCTCAAGGCCGAGCTGTTTGGCATCGACGACGTGATCGACCGCGTGATCGATGCCATCCGCGCCTGGTACGTTTTGCCCCAGCTCATCACCCGCCCCGTCATCGTCTGCCTGTGGGGCCTCACGGGCACGGGCAAGACGCAGCTCACGCGGCGCCTGGCGCAACTGCTGGGCTTTTACGACCGTTTTGTCGAAGTGCAGATGGATGGCTTCAGCCACGGCGCGAGCTACCGTAGCTCGTCCATCTCGGGCATGCTGGGCGACTCCGGCATCCACGAGGGCGCACCGGGCATGCTGGTGCTGGACGAGTTCCAGCGCTTTCGCACGGTGAGCACCAAGGGCGAGGAGGTCAAGGTAGAGCGCTACCAGGATGTGTGGACGCTGCTGTCCGACGGGCGACTGCCGCCCGCTTTGAGTGCACTGACCAACATCGAGCGCAAGCTGGCCGACGCGCACTACGAAGCCGAGCGCGCCGACGACAACGAGGAGGAGCGCGCCGGCAAGAAACCCTACCGCTTTCAGCTCGACGCCTGGGACGCGCAGGAACTCAAGCGCATGCTCAAGCTGCAAGAGCCACTTGCCGAGATCATGCAGTGGCCTCCCGCACAGGTGCAGGCCCTGTTCACACGGTTCCAGCAGTCGCTTTCTTCCTGGGAGACCGACTACAGCAAGCTGCTGGTGTTCGTCTGCGGCAACCTCGACGAGATGTACCACGAGACCGCGCAGCGCGTGGAAGACTGCGACACCGATGCCGACATCTTCCACCGCCTCACGCGCAAGCTCTCCCTCATCGATGTGAAGAAGGCGCTCAGCGAACGCTTCAAGCCTGAGCAGATCGCGCGGCTGGGCAACGAGCATGTGATCTACCCATCGTTCAACAAGGCCACCTACGAGCAGCTCATCCGCAACCTGTGTGCGCGGTATTGCGACGACATTGCCGCCCAGTGCGGCGTGCGCTTTGCCATCGGGCAGGACGTGCGCGATGAGTTGTATGCCAACGCGGTGTTCCCGGCCCAGGGCACGCGGCCACTGTTCTCGTCGGTGCACGCCATCCTGAGCGCCAACCTGGTCAACGCCGCGCTGTGGGTGCTGGAGCAGCAGTTGCCCCTGGCGCAGGACTTTGGCATCACGCTGGCGGCCGACAAACGCCATCTGGTGGTTCAGGGCGCCGGCGCTAACGGAGCCGTGCAGCAAGCGCAGTTCGCGGTGACGCTGGAGCTCAACCGCCTCAAGCAGCGCGCCAATGCCGACTTCCGCGCCCTGCTGGCCGTGCACGAAGCAGGCCACGGGCTGGTCTACTGCCTGCTGTTCGGCCAAGCCCCGCAAGAGGTGAAGATCAACATCGCCTCGTTCGAGGGCGGCTACAACAGCTTTGCGGGCCTGAAGGTAACCACGCGCCAGAACGCGCTCGACATGATGTGCGTGGGCCTGGCGGGCCGCGTGGCCGAGGAGCTGGTGTTTGGTGAAATGGCCTGCACGACCGGCGCGGAGCAGGACTACAAGCAGGTCACGGCCGAGGCTGCGCGCTTCATCCGCCACCATGGATTTGGCACGCGACTGTCCCGCACCGACGTCACGGTGGAGCTGGACAACCACCTCAACACCGACGTGGAACCCAGCAACGCCGCCATCGAGGAACTGCTGCAGTCCCAATACCAGCGCGCCAGCGCCCTGCTGGGCCAGTACCGGGGTGCCCTCACCCGCCTGGTAGAGGCCCTGCTGGACCACGGCATGATCGCCCAGCCCGAGATGCAGGCGCTGATGGCCCAAAGTGGCGTGGCCATTGCGGTGGCAGCCCAGACGGGGCCTGACGAAGCTTTGATCCTGGAGCCCTTTGCGGCCCGGCTGGCGGCGTTTCGGCAACAAACCGGGGGCCAGGCTGCAACTGCACCAGACAGCGAAAGCCCTGCATGCTTATGATGCGCGACTTGGCGGCCCTGCTCAGCTGCCTTTCATTGCCAGTTTTTCCGTAGCTCCAAGGCCACCCACCGCTCTCCACTGCCATGTCCGCCGTTTTCAACTTCACCTTCGTCCCCTGGTTCCGCTCGGTGGCGCCTTACATCCACAAGTTCCGCAACCAAACGTTTGTGATCGGGCTCACGGGTGAGGCCATTGCGGCCGGCAAGCTGCACAGCATTGCGCAAGACCTGGCACTGATCCAGGCCATGGGCGTAAAGATTGTTCTGGTACACGGTTTTCGCCCACAGGTGAACGAACAGCTGGCCGCCAAGGGGCATGCAGCCAAGTATTCGCATGGCATCCGCATCACCGACTCGGTGGCGCTCGATTGCGCGCAGGAGGCTGCGGGCCAGTTGCGTTATGAAATCGAGGCCGCCTTCAGCCAGGGGCTGCCCAACACGCCCATGGCGGGTGCCACCGTGCGGGTGATCTCGGGCAACTTCCTGACCGCGCGGCCCGTGGGCATCGTGGATGGGGTGGATTTTCAGCACTCGGGCCTGGTGCGCAAGGTAGACGTTGCGGGCATCCAGCGCACGCTGGACATGGGTGCACTGGTGCTGCTGTCGCCGTTTGGCTTCTCGCCCACAGGCGAGGCTTTCAACCTGAGCATGGAAGAAGTGGCCACCAGCGTGGCCATTGAGCTGCGGGCCGACAAGCTGATCTTCTTGACCGAGGTGCAAGGCATCCGCATGTCGCCCACCGAGCCCGAGAGCGACGACAACCCCATCGACACCGAGCTGCCGCTGGCCGCCGCGCAAGCCTTGCTGGCGCAGCTACCACCCGCACAGCAGCCCACGGACACGGGCTTTTACCTGCAGCACTGCGTGAAGGCCTGCAAGGCTGGCGTGGAGCGCAGCCACATCCTGCCGTTTGCGGTGGATGGATCACTGTTGCTGGAGGTGTATGTGCACGATGGCATCGGCACCATGGTCATTGACGAAAAGCTGGAAGAGCTGCGCGAGGCCACGATTGACGACGTGGGCGGCATCCTTCAGCTCATCGAGCCGTTTGAGAAAGACGGCACGCTGGTCAAGCGCGACCGCACCGAGATCGAACGCGACATTGCCACCTACACCATCATCGAGCACGATGGAGTGATCTTTGGCTGCGCAGCGCTCTACCCCTACCCCGAGGCCAAGACGGCCGAGATGGCCGCCGTGACGGTGTCACCGCAAAGCCAGGGCACGGGCGATGGAGAAAAGCTGCTCAAGCGCATCGAGCAACGCGCGCGGCTGCAAGGGCTGGACAGTATCTTTGTGCTCACCACCCGCACCATGCACTGGTTCATCAAGCGCGGCTTCCAGCCTGTGGACCCGGACTGGCTGCCCGACGCACGCAAGCGCAAGTACAACTGGGACCGCAAGAGCCAGGTGCTGGTCAAGAAGCTCTGAGACCCTCGCGGGCCGTAGCCACGGCGCGCGCCACCTGTGCAATCGCCGCATCGCGCTGCTCCGGCCTGACGGTAGACCGCGTGAGATAACACGTCACCAGCACCGGGGCGCCTCCAGCCGGAGGCCACATCACCGCCACATCATTGGCCGTGCCGCTGTCACTGGCAGTGCCCGTCTTGTCCCCCACCTTCCAGCCCGGCACACCCGCGCGCAGGCGCTTGTCGCCCGTGCTCGTCTCTACCAGCCAGCGCTGCAGCCACGCGCGCGACGGGGGGGTGAGTACATCGCCCAGCACCAGTTTATGCAGGGTCTGCAGCATGGCCTGCGGCGTGGTCGTGTCGCGCGGGTCGCCCACCTTGGCTTCGTTCAACGTGGGCTCGGTGCGGTCTAGCCGTGTGATGCTGTCGCCCAGTGATCGCACAAAGGCCGTGAACCCCGCCGGACCGCCGTGGCGCGCCAGCAGCACGTTGGCGGCGGTGTTGTCGCTCAGGCTCACGGTGGCAGAACACAGCTCGCCGACCGTCAACCCGCCCCCATCGCCCGCACGGGGGCCGCTGACCGGTGAATACGCCACCACATCGCCTGCAGCGTAGTGCACGCGGGCATCCAGCCGCTCCTTGCCCTGGTCCACCAGCGCCAGCATCCAGCCCGCCAGCACCGCCTTGAAGGTGCTGGCCATTGCAAAGCGCTCGTCCTGCCGCCAGCCCAGCGCCAGGCCCGAGCCGGTGTCCAGCATGGCCACGCCCAAGCGGCCTTGGGCAGTGCGTTCGATGCTGGCGAGGGTCTCGTTCCATTCGCGGGTGGTCTTGTCGCGGTTCGCTGCGTTACTGGCGGCCGCACAACCCCAAAGAGGCATGGTGGTAGCGGCCATCAAGCCCAAGGAAAACTGTCGTCTTTGCATAAAAATTGGAGGTGAGTGAAGACAAGGCCTGAACGATAAAGAGCTTGAGCCCAAAGCACCATCGACAATAATTGCCGCCAGCCCCTAGAAAAACTTATGCATCTCCCGCTCAATGCCCTGCGCGCGTTCGAAGCCTCGGCGCGCCACCTCAACCTGACGCGGGCGGCCCAGGAGTTGCACGTCACGCAGACAGCGGTCAGCCAGCACATCCGCAAGCTCGAAGAGCGCCTGGGCAAGCCACTGTTTCGCCGCCTGCCGCGTGGCCTGGCGTTGACGGACGAAGGCCAGGCGCTCCTGCCGGTGGTGACGGAAGCGTTCTCCAACCTGGCGCGTGCCCTGGAAAAACTGGGCGACACCCGCCCGCGCGAGGTACTGACCGTGGGCGCCGTGGGCACCTTTGCCGTGGGCTGGCTGCTGCCCCGGCTGCGCGACTTTCAGCAGGCCTGCCCGTTTGTGGACCTGCGCCTGCTCACCCACAACAACCGGGTGGACATGGCGGGCGAAGGGCTGGACTATGCGATCCGCTTTGGTGACGGCGCCTGGCACGGCACCCACGCCGAACGCATCATGGACGCGCCCATGTCGGTGATGTGCACCCCGGCCCTGGCCCACGGCCTGCGCTCCGCCGCCGACCTGGCACGGCAACCGCTGCTGCGTAGCTACCGGGCAGATGAGTGGGCCGCCTGGTTCGAGGCCGCAGGTGCGCCCTGCCCCGTGGTGCGCGGCGCGGTGTTCGACTCGTCCCTCACGCTGGCCGAGGCGGCGGCACAAGGCGCCGGCATGGCGCTGCTGCCGGTGAAGATGTTTACACGCGAACTGCAGCAAGGGCGGCTGGTGCAGCCCTTTGCGCTGGAGTTGCATCGCGGTGCCTACTGGTTGACGCACTTGCAGTCGCGCAGCGAAACGGCGGCCATGCAGGCGTTCCGGCAATGGCTGCAGGCCCAGGCCAGCATCCCCCTTGCGGCGGACGCTGTGGCTGAGGCTTCAGTCCAGAAAATTAAATCAAACTAGGCCCTGGCGCTTATAGATGAAGCGCTCATAGCTATCAAATATATAGCAAACTCCAAAGCACGCGCCAGGAAGGGCTTCACATTCAAGACTGTGCAGCCGACCAGCCACCTCCCAGCGCCTTGTACAGCGTCACACCATTGGTCAGACGTGCCAGCCGGGTGGCGATGAGCGTCTGGCGCGCGCCGTACCACGAGCGCTGGGCGTCCAGCACATCGAGGTAACTGTCCACGCCCCGGTCAAACCGGGCCTGCGACATCTGCAGCACCTCGCCACTGGCTTGCACCAAGGCGTTCTGCGCCTGCAGCTGGTCACCCACGGCGCTGCGCTGGGCCAACGCATCGGCCACTTCGCGGAAGGCGGTCTGGATGGATTTTTCGTACTGCGCCACGGCAATGCTTTGTGCGGCGTTGGCGCTGTCGAAGTTCGCCTGGTTGGCCCCGCCATCAAAGATAGGCAGGCTGATCTGCGGCATGAAGCTCCAGGCGCCCGAGCCGGCCTTGAACAGGCTGGACAAATCTGCACTGCTGCTGCCCGCTGCGGCGGTGAGGCTGATGCGCGGATAAAACGCCGCCCGCGCCACGCCGATGTTGGCCGTGGCGGCCTTGAGCAGGTGTTCGGACTGCAGCAGATCGGGCCTGCGCAGCAGCAGGTCGGACGGCACACCGGCAGGCAGATCGGGCAAAGCATTCAACGTATCGCCCAACGCATCGGGCGCCAGAGCCTCGGGAACCGGCGTGCCCAGCAACAGGGCCAGGGCGTTGCGGTCTTGCGCCACCTGGCCGGTATAGCGGGCGACATCCACACGCGCGCTTTCCACGCTGGTTTGCAGCTGGCGCAGCGTGAGGGCCGAAGCGACGCCCAACGCATACCGTGTCTGGGTGAGCCGGTACGACTCGCTCTGGCTGCGCAGGGTTTCTTGTGCCAACGCCAGCCGTTCCAGGTCGGCGGCCAAGTTCAGATAGGCCGTGGTCACCTCGGCCACCAGGCTGATCTGCGTGGTGCGGCGGGCCTGCTCGGTGGCCAGAAACTGCTCCAGCGCCTGGTTGCTGAGGTTGCGCACACGGCCAAACAGGTCCAGCTCATACGCACTCACGCCCAGGTTGGCGCTGTACTGGTGGCTGGTGACGACGGTGCCCGTGCCGGACACGCTGGCTGGCGTGCGCGCTGCCGTGCCGCTGCCCGTGGCGTTCACAGTGGGCAGGGTTTGCGCGTCTTGCACGCGGTATTGCGCGCGGGCTTGCTCGATGTTGAGGACGGCCACGCGCAGGTCGCGATTGTTGGCCAGGGCCAGCTCGATCAGGCCGCGCAGCTTGGTGTCGGCAAAGAACGTGCGCCAGTCGATGTCGGCAGCAGAGCTGCTTTCAGGCGCCGCATCAGGATATGCCGCTGGCACAGGGGCGGCAGGCCGCTCGTAGGTGGGCGCTAGGTTGGCACAGCCCCCCAGCACCAAGGCAGCGGCCACCAGGGACAAAGTCAGGGAACGAGGCATCTCAATGGCCCTCCAGCAAAACAGGCGAAGTCATGGGTGCGGCACTGTCCGTGGCCCGCTTTTGGCGCCCGAACAGCTTTTGCACCACCACAAAAAACAGCGGCACGAAGAAGATGGCCAGCACCGTGCCGGACACCATGCCGCCCACCACGGCCGTGCCCAGCGCGTTTTGTGCGCCAGCGCCCGCACCCTTGCTCAGCATCAGGGGCAACACGCCCAGGATGAACGCGAGCGAGGTCATCAAGATAGGCCGCAGTCGCATGCGCGCCGCCGTGATGGCCGCCTCCACCAGCGGTACGCCTTTGGCGTAAAGCTCCTTCGCAAACTCGACGATCAGGATGGCGTTCTTGGACGCCAGCCCCACCGTGGTGAGCAGCCCCACCTGAAAATAGACGTCGTTCATCTTCCAGGTCAGCACGGCCGCAGCCAGCGTGCCCAGCACACCGAGCGGCACCACCAGCAGCACCGAGAACGGAATCGACCAGCTCTCATACAACGCCGCAAGGCACAGGAAAACCACCAGGATCGACACGGCATACAGCAGCATGGCCTGGCCGCCCGCCTCGCGCTCCTGGCGCGAGACTCCCGTCCACTCAAAGCCAATGCCTGCAGGCAACTCGGCCGCATGGCGCTCGACCAGGTCCAGCGCCTGGCCGCTGGACAAGGCGCCCGGCAAGGCCATGCCCAGGATTTCGACCGAAGGCACGCCGTTGTAGCGCTCCAGGCGGGGCGAGCCCGTGGTCCAGCGCGAGGTAGAGAACGCGCTGAACGGAACCATGGTGCCGCTGCTGTTGCGCACAAACCATTTGTTGATGTCTTCAGGCACCATGCGGTGCGGCGCGTCGGCCTGCAAGAACACCTTCTTCACCCGGCCCTTGTCCAGAAAGTCGTTGACGTAGCTGCTGCCCCATGCCACCGAGAAGGTGTTGTTGATGTCGGCCATCGACAAGCCGAGCGAACCCGCCTGGTGCTCGTCAATCTCCAGCCGGAACTCGGGCGCGTCTTCCATGCCGTTGGGGCGCACCGCCACCAGGCCGGGTTCTTTCATCAGCGCGCCCAGCAACTGGTTGCGCGCGGCCATGAGGGCATCGTGGCCCAGGTTGGCGCGGTCTTGCAGCATCAAATCAAACCCGCTGGCGTTGCCCAGCTCGGACACCGCAGGCGGCGCAAACGCAAACACCGAGGCATTGCTGATCTGCGACAGCGCGCCCATCGCCTTGTTGGCCACGGCCTGGGCCTTGAGACCCGGGGCCGTGCGATCCCCCCAGGGCTTGAGCTTGACGAACGCAAAGCCGGTGTTCTGCCCGCTGCCCGCAAAGCTGAAGCCCGCCACGGTGAAGATGGCGTCCACCGCGTCCTTTTGCTCTTCCAGAAAGTGGTGCTGCACCTGGTCCAGCACCTTCACGGTGTTGCTCTGCGTGGCGCCGGGCGGCAACTGCACGATGGCAAACAGCGTGCCCTGGTCTTCATCAGGCAAGAAGCCCGCAGGGATCTTGGTGAACACAAAGCCCACGGCCACCACCACGATGGCGTAGCCCACCATCCAGCGCCCGCTGCGCTTCAGCATGCGCTGCACCACGCTCTGGTAGCCACGGTTGCTGCGGTCAAACGCGCGGTTGAAGGCGCCAAAGAAGCCCTTGGTCGCCAGGGCGTGGCCCTTGGGCACCGGCTTGAGCAGCGTGGCGCACAGCGCGGGCGTGAGGACCATGGCCACCAGCACCGACAGCGTCATGGCCGACACGATGGTGACGGTGAACTGGCGGTAGATGACGCCGGTGGAGCCCCCAAAGAACGCCATGGGTACAAACACCGCCGCCAGCACCAGGGCCACGCCCACCAGCGCGCCAGTGATCTGACCCATGGATTTGCGCGTGGCCTCCAGCGGCGACAAACCCTCTTCGCTCATCACCCGCTCCACGTTTTCGACCACCACAATGGCGTCGTCCACCAGCAGGCCAATGGCCAGCACCATGGCCAGCATGGTCAGCGTGTTGAGCGAGTACCCAAACGCCGCCAGCACACCAAACGTGCCCAGCAGCACCACCGGCACCGCAATGGTGGGGATGAGCGTGGCGCGGAAGTTCTGCAAAAACAGGTACATCACCACAAACACCAGCACCACGGCCTCGATCAATGTCTTGACCACTTCTTCGATGGAGATGCGCACGAAAGGCGTGGTGTCATACGGCTTGATGACCTTCATGCCCTGGGGGAAGAACTTGCTGAGTTCGGCCAGCTTGGCATCGACGGCCTTGACGGTGTTAAGCGCATTGGCGCCCGTGGCCAGCTTGATGGCCAGACCCGCAGCGGGTTTGCCATTAAAGCGCGCCACGGTGTCATAACTCTCACCCCCCAGCTCGATGCGCGCCACATCGCTCAGGCGCACGGCAGCGCCGTTGGCCTGGGTGCGCAGCAAGATGCCGGCGAACTCTTCGGCCGTCTTCATGCGCGTCTGTGCGGTGATGGTGGCGTTGAGCTGCTGGCTGGCGGTGGACGGCAGCCCGCCCAGTTGCCCGGCGGAGACCTGCGCGTTTTGCGCCTGGATGGCGTTTTTTACATCCAGCGGAGTGAGGTTGAAGCTGTTGAGCTTGCTGGGGTCGAGCCAGATGCGCATGGCGTATTGCGAGCCAAACAGCATGGTGTCGCCCACGCCCTCCACGCGGCTGATGGGGTCTTGCACGTTGGCCGCCACGTAGTCAGACAGGTCCGAGCCATTGAGCTTGCCGTCTTCCGACACAAAGGCCAGCACGTTCAAAAAGTTGTTGGCCGACTTGGTCACGCGCACGCCCTGCTGCTGCACCTCTTGCGGCAAGAGCGGCGTGGCCAGGGCCAGCTTGTTTTGCACCTGCACCTGGGCGGTGTCGGGGTCGGTGCCGTTTTCAAAGGTCAGCGTGATGGTCACGCTGCCCGAAGATTCGCTGGTGGAGGCGATGTAGGACAGCTTGTCCAGCCCCTTCATCTTCTGCTCGATGACTTGGGTGACGGTGTCTTCCAACGTTTTGGACGACGCACCCGGATAGCTGGCCGAGATGGCGATGGCGGGCGGCGCAATGCTGGGGTATTGGGCGATGGGCAGCGTCAGCACTGCCATCACGCCGGCCAGCATCGTGATGATGGCGAGCACCCACGCGAAGATGGGGCGGTCGATGAAAAAACGGGCCATGGGAATGTCTCGCTGGGTGCTCAGTGGGAAGATGTGGCAACGGCGGCGGCGGCGACGGCCGGGCCCGAAGGCTTGGCCTCGCTCGCGGCTGCTGTCTTGCGCACGGCAGGTGACTTGGATGCATCCGCAGCAGCAGGAGCAGGAGCAAAGGGCTGTGCCTGCACTGGCTGGCCGGGGCGCGCCTTCTGCTGGCCTTCCACCACCACCACGTCACCGGGCTTGAGGCCTTCGCTCACCAGCCACTGGTCGCCCACGGCGCGGTCGGTGGTCAGGGTGCGCTGCTGCAGCTTGCCCTCGCCGTCCACCACAAAGGCGTACGGCTTGCCGGTGGTGTCACGGCCCACGGCGGGCTGGGGCACCAGCAGGGCCTGCTCCAGCACGCCCTCTTCCAGCACGGCCCTGGCATACATGCCGGGCAGCAGTTCGGCGCGGGGGTTGGGAAACTCGGCGCGCAGGGTGACGGCGCCCGTGGTCTGGTCCACCGTCACGTCAGAGAACTGCAGCTTGCCGGGCTGCGCGTACACCGTACCGTCCTCCAGCACCAGCCGCACCTGCGCCGCGCCGCCCTTGACGGTGCCCGCGCTGACGGCCCGCTTGAGCGCCAGCAGCGTACTGGTGGACTGCGTCACGTCCACATAGATGGGATCGAGTTGCTGCACCGTTGCCAGAGCGTTGGCCTGGTTGGCCGTGACCAGCGCGCCCGGCGTGACGCTGGAGCGGCCAATACGGCCCGCGATGGGTGAAGTGACGCGGGTGTAGTCCAGGTTGATGCGCTGGGTCTGGAGCGCGGCCTTGGCGGAACTGACCTCGGCCTCGGCCTGCTGCAGCGCCGCAGCAGCGTCGTCCGCGTCCTGCTGGCTCACGGCCTTGATGGCGGCCAGCTCCTTGAACCGGCCGGCCTTGAGCCGCACGGTGACCAGGTTGGCCTCGGCCTTGGCCAGCGTGGCCTGGGCGCTGTCCACGCTGGCGCGGTAGATGGCGG
This sequence comes from Acidovorax sp. FG60, assembly GCF_057808995.1. NCBI lineage: Bacteria > Pseudomonadati > Pseudomonadota > Betaproteobacteria > Burkholderiales > Comamonadaceae > Acidovorax > Acidovorax sp. FG60. The sequence continues at coordinate 25,508 of NZ_JBMDJC010000017.1, read as the reverse complement.
GGTCGATCTGGTAGAGCAAATCACCCGCCTTCACGTCACTGCCCTCTTTGAAGCGGCGCTGCAGCACCAGCCCAGTGATCTGTGGGCGCACCTCGGCAATCAGTGCGGGGGCCACGCGGCCGGGCAGCTCGGTGGTCAATGCCAGCCGCTGGGGCTGCACGGTGACCACGCTGACCTGGGGAGTGCCCTGCGCTCCGGTGACCGGAGGCTGGGGCGCCTCGCCACAGGCAGCCAGGGCTAGTGCGGAGACAACGGCCAATACGGCCCCACGTCGGGAAGAAACAATTGGCAGACGCATGACAACACTCCTGGGCCGGGGTGCTGCACATGCCCCCTGGCGAGATTGGGAAAGGAAAGACTTGGTTGATAAATGTACCGAACGGTTCGGTATTGATGATTATCAAATTGACACTTTCCCTTTGTCAAGCAAAAATGGACTCAAAGGTACACTTAAGGAGACTCTGTGAAAGTTCGTACAGAAGCACGCCGCGAGGCCATCCTGGAAGTTGCTTCGCAGGTTTTTGTGGAATTCGGGTTCAAGCGCGCGTCCATGATCGAAATCGTGCGCCGCCTGGGAGGCTCCAAATCCACCATCTACGGCTACTACCCCTCCAAGGAGGCGCTTTTTCAGGCCGTGACGCGTGCGGCTGGCGAAAAACAGATCCAGACGGCTTTTGATGAACTAGCCTCACCGGATGCGATTGACCGCATCGACGCAGTTCTCTCGAAGTTTGGGCAGGAGCTGGCGCAGTTCTTGTGCCGTCCGGACCTGATGGCGACCCATCGCATGGTGCTGGCCGAAGCGGGACACTCGAATGTGGGCGAGCTCTTTTATGAGGCAGGCCCCAAACAAGGGGTCTCTGACCTGGGGGCATTTTTGGGCCGCGCCATGGAAAAAGGCCGCATGCGCAAAGAAGATCCCACCGTGGCGGCCCTGCAGTTTTTTGCCTTGCTGGAAGCAGAAATCCAGTTGCGCTGGTACTACAGAGACCCGCCGCCCCTTTCTGACACGCAGATCACGGGCATCGCGCAACGGGCTGTCGCCACGTTTTCGCGGGCTTACGAATTGCAGCCCGCCCCCCCATCCGGCACAAGCAGCCCATCACCATCCACCGCGCCGAGCGGCACTGCCCCAAACGCCGAATCGCAGCCTGCGCTTGGCTGATGCAGCCAGTCGGCTCAAAGATCGAGCTGGGCGGGGTCCAGAAACTCCTGCCCGTAGCGCAAATGGACGCCTTCGCGCACAAACACCTCGAACAGGTCCGGGTCGATGTGCCCGTTGTCGCGCATCCTGCACATGATGGCAATCGCCTCTGACAAGGACATACCACTCTTGTAGGGCCGATCAGCCGCTGTCAGCGCCTCGAAGATGTCGGCAATGCCCATCATGCGGGCCTGCAGCGACATCTGGTCACGAGTAAGGCCGCGGGGGTAGCCCTTGCCGTCCATGCGTTCGTGGTGGCCGCCCGCATACTCCGGCACGTTCTTGAGGTGTCGTGGCCAGGGCAGCGTCTCCAGCATCTTGATGGTGGCAACGATGTGGTAATTGATGGTGTCGCGCTCGGCCTGGTTCAGGGTGCCGGATCGGATGGTAAGGTTCTCCACCTCCTCGGCCGTAAGGAAGCTTGTCTGCACCCCCTGTGGGTTGCGCCAGTGCCGCATGGCGGCGATGTCACGCACGCGCTGCTGGTCCTCGGGGCGCATGGCCTCGGTGCCGGTATTGCAGCGGCGCAGAAACTCGCGGTCTTCTTCCAGTGTGTGGATTTCGTGCAGCAGGGCTTGCAGCTCCTGCCCCTCGGCACGCGCATCCACCACCGGGCGCAGCGCCAGCTGGCGGCGCAGTGCGGCCAGCTCGGCATCGCGCTTCAAGACTTCAAACCGCGTGTCCACCAGCCCAATGCGGTCGTACAGGGTCTGCAGCTTGGTGGCCTTGTCCACCACGTGCACGGGCGTGGTGATCTTGCCGCAGTCGTGCAGCAGGCCGGCCATCTTGAGTTCGTAGCGGTCCCGGTCACTCATGCGAAAGCCCGCCAGTGGCCCCTGATTGGTGGCATTCACCGCCTCGGCCAGCATCATGGTAAGGGCGGGCACCCGCTGGCAATGGCCACCGGTGTAGGGCGACTTTTCGTCAATGGCCAGGTTGATCAGGTTCACGAACGACTCGAACAGGCGCTCCAGCTGCGTGATGAGCAAGCGGTTGGTGAGGGCAATGGCAGCCTGCGAGGCCAGCGACTCGGCCAGGCCCTGGTCGGCCTCGGAGAATGTGGTGACCTCGCCGGTCTCCCAGTGCCGCGCGTTGATGAGCTGCAGCACGCCGATCAGTTCATGGTCGTGGTTCTTCATCGGCACGGTCAGAAACGACTGCGAGCGGTACCCCGTGCGCGCATCGAAACTGCGGGTGCCTGAAAAATCAAAGCCCTCGGCGCTGTACGCATCGGCAATGTTCACCGTGCGGTCGTGGATGGCGGCATACGCGGCCACCAGCGAATCGTTGGGGCTGCCATCTGCGTTGCGCAGCGGCAGGTGCGGAAAATCAATGGGCTTGCCCGTGGTGCCACCGAGGCGAATGTCCAGCGAGTCGGTGCGCAGTATCTCGAACTTGAGCGACTTCCCGTCCTCCGTCACGCTGTAGAGCGTTCCGCCGTCCGCGCCCGTGATGGCCTTGGCAGCCTCCAGAATGTTCTCCAGCAGGCGGTCGATGTTGCGCTCGCGGGAGAGCGCAGCCCCAATACCGTTGAGCTGCTCCAGGCGGCGAAACAGGTTGAGGGAGGGTTCCTGGGCCATAAAACACCTTGGGCGCATGTTGGAGACGCCTGCATCGTAACGAAAAGTGACCGCTATCATCACCCCTTCTTTTCCGCTCTCTCCCCCATTTCGTGGACTCGGTCACACCCCGCTTTCTCACTGTTGCGCTTTACCAGTTTGTCGATCTGCCCGACTGCGCCACACTGCGCGCGCCCCTGCAGACCCTGTGCGACGAGCGCGGCGTGCGCGGCATGCTGCTGCTGGCGCCCGAGGGCATCAACGGCACCATTGCGGGCGCACCCGCCGATGTGCTGGCGGTGCTCACCTGGCTGCGCAGCGATGCCCGCTTTGCGAACCTGCAGCACAAAGAAGCCCCCACCGACCGCCAACCGTTCTACCGCATGCGCGTGCGTCTCAAGCGCGAGATCGTGACCCTGGGCGTGCCCGGCCTGAACCCGGCTCGCAATGCGGGCACCTATGTGAAGCCCGAGAAATGGAACGCACTCATCGACGACCCCAGCGTGGTGGTGGTGGACACGCGCAACGACTACGAAGTTGGTATCGGCACGTTTGAACGCGCCATCAACCCCCACACCAAGAGCTTTGCCGAGTTCCCGGCCTGGGTGGCGCAGCAGTCGCAGCCCGGCGGCGTGCTGGCGGGTAACCCGCGCGTGGCCATGTTCTGCACGGGCGGCATACGGTGCGAGAAATCCACCGCCTACCTCAAATCGCAGGGCTTTGACGAGGTGTACCACTTGGAAGGCGGCATCCTCAAATACCTGGAAACCGTGCCCGAAGAAGACAGCCTGTGGCATGGCGACTGCTTCGTGTTTGACGAACGTGTGTCGGTGGGCCACGGCCTGGCTCCGGGGCACCACCAACTGTGCCGCTCTTGCCGCATGCCCCTGGGCGAGGTCGAGCTGCAGTCGCCGCATTACGTGCGCGGCGTGAGCTGCCCGTATTGCCACGGCACGCGCACACCCGAGCAGGAACGCGCGCTGGCAGAGCGGCAACGCCAGATGGACCTGGCGGATCAGCGCGGGCAAGCGCATATCGGCGCGCGGCAACCGGGCAACCGAGCGCGATTCAGCTCCAGCGACGAAAAAAATGATCGCGAGGACGACTCCGCGTGAGCGCTGCCCTGCCCGTCCTCTATTCCTTTCGTCGCTGCCCCTACGCCATGCGCGCCCGGCTGGCGCTGGCTGTCAGTGGCCAGGCCTGCGAACTGCGCGAGGTGGTGTTGCGCAACAAGCCACAGGGCCTGCTGCACGCCTCCCCCAAGGGCACTGTGCCCGTGCTGGTGCTGCCGACTGGCCAGGTGCTGGAGCAGAGCCTGGAGATCATGCTGTGGGCGCTGGCGCAGCACGACCCCGAGGGCTGGCTCATCCCCAGCCACGGCAATCTGCAGGCCATGCTGGCGCTGATTGCCGAATGCGATGGCCCGTTCAAGCAGGCGCTGGACCGGTGCAAATATCCCAGCCGCTACCCCGATGCCGACACGAATGCAGAACGCGCCCGCGCCGTGGCCTGGCTGGGGGGGCTGGAGGCGCGTCTCTGGCCGGACCAGCCCTATCTGTTCGGCACCCATGCGGCCCTGGCCGATATGGCGATTGCGCCTTTTGTACGGCAGTTTGCAGGCATTGATGCCGATTGGTGGGCTGCACAGCCCTGGCCCCGCCTGCAAGCCTGGCTGGCGCAGTGGCAGGCCAGCGATCTTTTGGCCAGCGTGATGCACAAGCTACCCGCATGGGTGGATGGGACAGAGGGCGTGCTGTTTGCGCGTCCGGCAAAGAGGCTCGCGCCTGGGGCCGACACCGCACTGCCAGACTCCGAAGGACGCTGACATGGTGGGGTCTGTTCTCGTCGGCATGCTGTGTGCTCACCTGCTGTGCTTCGCGGTGATGTTTTTGCTCATCAGCAAGCGCTTGCAGGGCAAGAAGATGGGCATGGATTTTTTTGCCATGGGCAACTTGCTGCTAGGGCTTGCCTATGTACTGCAGTTGGTGGAAGGCGGCCCGGCCTGGAGCATGATGAGCGTGGTTAACCACACCCTCACCCTGGCGGCCCCGATCACCTATGGCCTCGGGGTCATGCGGTTCTTTGGATTTCCCGCGCCGCTGTGGCGGCCGCTGGCGGCATTTGTACTCGCCTACTCCACCGCACAGGCACTGATTCAGTGGAGCTTGGGGCCGGTCGCCCGCTACGCCATGCTGTCCGGGATGTCTGCGCTGCTGTTCCTGGTCATGACGCTCGCGGCACTCTATGGTGTTCGCACATTCGCCAAGCACCTGTACCGCGAAATGGCATTTTTCGCGCTCCTGATCAGTGGCATCTGCATTCTGAACGCAATCAAGTTCATAAGGCTACTCCAGGGCGGACTGGAAGTGCTGCACATGGACAGCAGCTTTCAGATGGTGTTCTACATCTATATGTCGTCCCTGGCGACGGTGGTGCCACCCTTCATGATTTGGCTGGTGTTCCGGCGCCTGACCGATGATCTGAGCCAGATGGCGGCGCGCGATCCCATGACGCAACTGCTCAATCGCCGGGGGCTTTCAGAAGCGCTGGAGCAACACTTCAACCTCCACAACGTCGCGCCCGCTTACTTGCTGCTGCTGGACGTGGACCACTTCAAACGTATCAACGACACCTACGGACACCAGGCTGGCGACACCGTGCTGCGCCATGTTGCAGATGTGCTGCGCACCACCGTGCGCCGAGGCGACCTGACGGGCCGCATAGGAGGAGAAGAGTTTGTGGCTGTCTGCCTCGACAGTGATGATGTCGGCGTCGTGCAGTTGGCAGAACGACTGCGCGCAGCGGTCGAAGAACAGGCCATTCACGTGAGCGGCCACGACAAACCGCTGCACTGCACCGTCACCATTGGTGTGTCACCCCGGTTCGCCAACGGCCACGCCTTGGAGAAGGCCCTGCGGGCTGCCGATGTCGCGCTTTACCAGGGCAAGGCAGCTGGGCGCAACCGGATCGAGAAGGCCCATGCATTCGCTGATATCGCACCATTGCCAGGCGCTGGCGCCTCTGCGACCACCTGATCGAATGCTCCCGAAACCTGGATTCTCAGCGTGAAGACCTGTCATGCCAACGCAAAAAAAAATGGCGCTCACAAGGAGCGCCTTTTTTCTGATGCAAGTTACGGGCTACGACAAGCGAGCCGACCCCGGCGCATCAAGCCATCGAGTAACCGGAACCCCGACGATTGCCGCTGGTGAACCCGCGCACCAACAGCGCCAGCAGCACCACCGCAAACCCCACAAAACACACAAACGACCAGTTGGCTATCGAGCCGCCCAGGAAGGTCCAGTCAATCGCAGCGCAGTCACCGGAGCCCCGGAAGATCATGGGGATGGCGCGGCTGATGGGATAGTTTTCGATCATGCCGTAGAAGTCGCGGCCGCAGGTGGCGACTTCGGGTGGGTACCACTGCAGCCAGCTCTGGCGGGCCGCCACGAAGGCGCCGAAGCCGGATGCGATCAGGGCCAGCGCGCCCCAGCCCATCCACCAGCCTTTTGAGCCCCTAGCGCTTGCCAGACCTGTGAAGATTGCTACACCAATGAGAGCATAGCGCTGCACGATGCACATGGGGCATGGCTCCAGGCCCACCACATGCTGCAGGTACATGCCAAACGCCAGCATGGCCACGCAGGCCACACTGATCAACGCCAGCACGCGGCGCGGGGCCTGATCGATCCAGTTCAACACCATCATTCTTATCCCTCATCCAACAGTAACCGCCCAGGGCATTGCCTCTGAAACCGTCACAGCCCAAACGCGCGGACGGCCAGCAAGGGCCGTCCCACAGCAAAGGCCGTCGTCCCCCTCAGGGGAAGACGCGAAGCGGCTCAGGGGGAGTCAAATCCCAGCAGCGTGATCCAAGAACACTCGGGCGCGGCGTGGTGTGACCACCAGCGTTTCGCCCTCTTTGAAACCCATTTCCTTGAATTGCTGCGCAGGGATCTGCGCTTCAATCAAGGATTCTGGGGACGCATTGTCCGCTGGTTTGTGGTCGTCGGAGGGAATAAGTTCCAGCCTTGCAATCGGGCCCACCACAATGGCGCGGCTGAGCTGGGCCACGATGCCGCGCGGGCGGCCTTCGGCGTCGAGCCCTGCACCGGGCGAATAGCGCTCCACATCTAGGTCGTGCGGGCGCACGTAGGCAAAGGCCTTGGCGTTCTGCGCCTGGCTGTGCTCGGGCGAGTCGATCTGCATGCCGTCCAGGTGCACCAGGCCTTCATGGGCGCGACCGTGGAACAGGTTCACATCACCCAAAAAGCCATACACAAACGGACTGGCTGGCTGGTCCCATACCTGCTGGGGCGAGCCGCTTTGCTCAATGCGGCCCTGGTTGATCACCACCACGCGGTCGGCCACTTCCAGCGCTTCTTCCTGGTCATGGGTCACGAAGATCGAGGTGACATGCAGTTCGTCGTGCAGGCGGCGCAGCCAGCGGCGCAGTTCCTTGCGCACCTTGGCGTCCAGGGCGCCGAAGGGTTCGTCGAGCAGCAGCACCTTGGGCTCCACCGCCAGGGCACGGGCCAGGGCGATGCGCTGGCGCTGGCCACCGGACAGCTGCGAGGGGTAGCGCTCGGCCAGCCAGTCGAGCTGCACGAGCTTGAGCAGGTCAGTCACCTTTTGCTTGATCTGCGCCTCGCTCGGTCGCTCTTTGCGGGGCTTCACGCGCAGGCCGAAGGCCACGTTCTCGAACACCGTCATGTGGCGGAACAGTGCGTAGTGCTGGAACACAAAGCCCACGTTGCGCTCGCGCACGTGCACATCGGTGGTGTCTTCGCCGCTGAAATGGATGGTGCCCACATCGGCCGTCTCCAGGCCCGCGATGATGCGCAGCAGCGTGGTCTTGCCGCAGCCCGAGGGGCCCAGCAGCGCGATGAGTTCGCCCGACGCGATATCGAGGCTCACATCGCGCAGCGCCTGGAAGTCGCCGAATTGCTTGCTGACGTTACGGATTTCAATGCTCATGGTCTTCTTCCTTCAGCGGGCGGTTGGCAAAGGCGCGGGCCGCTCGGGGGGCAATTCGGCAGCCGCCTTCAGCGCCTGCTCGTTGCGGTGCTCTGCAATGGTCTTGATCACCAGGGTGACGAGCGCCAGCAGCGCCAGCAGCGAGGCCGCCGCAAACGCAGCCACCGACTGGTATTCGTTGTAGAGAATCTCGACGTGCAGCGGGATGGTGTTGGTCTGCCCACGGATGTGGCCCGACACCACGGATACCGCGCCAAACTCGCCCATGGCCCGCGCATTGCACAGGATCACGCCGTACAGCAGGCCCCACTTGATGTTGGGCAGCGTCACGTACCAGAAGGTCTGCCAGCCGGTGGCGCCCAGCACGATGGCGGCCTGCTCCTCGTCGTTGCCCTGCGCCTGCATCAGCGGGATCAGCTCACGCGCGATGAACGGGAAGGTCACAAATACGGTGGCCAGCACGATGCCCGGCACGGCAAAGATGATCTTGATGTCGTGTGCCTGCAGCCAGGGGCCAAACCAGCCCTGTGCGCCGAACATCAGCACATAGATCAGGCCCGCCACCACGGGCGACACCGAGAACGGCAGGTCCACCAACGTGGTCAAGAACGCCTTGCCCTTGAACTCGTACTTGGCAATACACCAGGCCGCTGCCACGCCAAACACCAGGTTCAGCGGCACCGCAATCAGCGCGGTGATGAGTGTGAGCTTGATGGCTGACCAGGCGTCGGGTTCACGCAGGCCGTCGAGGTACGCGCCAAAGCCTTTGCGCAGCGCCTCGGCGAACACGGCGGCCAGCGGCAACACCAGGAACAGCAGCATGAAGGCGAGCGCGACAGCAATCAGGGTGTAGCGCACCCACGGCGATTCGGTCGTGCCCGCTTGGGCGCGGCGTATGGTTCGGGAGTTGTTGCCGCTCATGCTGGAGCCCCCGCATGGCGACGCTGCCATGCCTGTAGTGCGTTGATGACCAAGAGCAGGATGAACGAGATCACGAGCATCACCACGGCCACGGCCGTGGCGCCTGCGTAGTCGTACTGCTCCAGCTTGCCGATGATGATCAGCGGCGTGATCTCCGACACCATGGGCATGTTGCCCGCGATGAAGATGACCGAACCGTACTCCCCCACCGCCCGCGCAAATGCCATGGCAAAGCCAGTGAGCAGTGCAGGGGTGATGGAGGGCAGGATGACCTTGGTGAAGGTTTGCAGGCGCGTGGCACCCAGGCAGGTGGCGGCTTCTTCCAGCTCTTTTTCAGCGTCTTCCAGCACGGGCTGCACGGTGCGCACCACAAACGGCAGGCCGATGAAAATCAGCGCAATCACGATACCCGCAGGCTTGAACGCGAGCTGGATACCCATGGGCTCCAGAATGCTGCCCACCCAACCATTGCCTGCCAACAGTGCGGTCAGCGAGATGCCGGCCACAGCGGTGGGCAGCGCAAACGGCAGGTCCACCAGCGCATCGACGATCTTCTTGCCCGGGAACTTGTAGCGCACCAGCACCCACGCGATCAGCAGGCCGAACACCAGGTTGACCAGCGCCGCCAGGAACGAGGCTCCGAAGGTAAGGCGGTATGAAGCCATCACGCGCGGCGCGCTGATGGCAGCCCAGAATTGCTCCCAGGTCAGTGTGAAGGTCTTGAAGATCAGTGCCGACAACGGGATCAGCACGATGATGCTCAGATAGAAAAGCGTGTAGCCCAGGGTCAGCCCAAAGCCGGGCAGCACGCGTTTGGGCGCGCGCCGTCCGGCCGGGGCTGCGGCCACTGCAGTCGCGGTGGTCATAAGTGAGGAGGTAGAAACGAAACGCGCTGGCTTACTTGGCGCCGGGCGTGTAGAGCTTGTCGAACTGGCCGCCATCATTGAAGTGCACCTTCTGCGCTTCGGTCAGCGAGCCGAAATACTTGGCCACCGTGAACTGCTTGAGCGGCTTGAACGTGTCGGCGTATTTCTTGAGCACGGTTTCCGAGCGGGGACGAATCGCATGCTTGGCCGCGATCTCCTGCGCTTCGTCAGAGTACAGGTAGTCCAGGTAGGCCTTGGCCAGCTGGGCGGTGCCTTTCTTGGCCACGGTGCGCTCCACCACGGCCACGGGGTTCTCGGCCACCACGCTCACCGACGGGTAGATCGCATCGACCTTGCCGGCGCCGAATTCGCGGTCGATGGAGACCACCTCGGATTCGAACGTGATCAGCACATCGCCCTGGTTGCGTTGCAGGAAGGTGGCCGTGGCGTCACGTCCACCCTTGGCCAGGATGGGCACATTCTTGTAGAGCTTGCCCACAAACTCGGCGGCCTGCGCCTCGGTGCCACCCTTTTCACGCACGGCGCCCCAGGCAGCCAGATAGGCATAACGGCCGTTGCCGCCGGTCTTGGGGTTCACCACGATCACCTGCACGCCGGGCTTGATGAGGTCTTCCCAGTCCTTGATGCCTTTGGGGTTGCCGTTGCGCACCAGGAACAGCATGGTCGAGGTGGTGGGCGATGCATCGTGCGGAAACTTCTTGGCCCAGTCCTTGGCCACCACGCCGCTGTCGGCCAGGAACTGCACGTCGGTGGTGGTGTTCATGGTCACCACGTCGGCGGCCAGGCCGTCGTTCACGGCACGCGCCTGGGCGCTGGAGCCGGCGTGCGACTGGTCGATCTTCACGTCCTGGCCAGTGGTCTTCTTGTAGTGCGCGGCAAAGGCGGCGTTGTAGTCCTTGTAGAACTCGCGGGCCACGTCATACGACACGTTCAACAGGGAATTCTGTGCGGCAGCCATGCCGCTGGCGGCCAGGGCCAGGGAGGCAAGAAGGGTCTTGAGTTTCAAAGAAGTCATGGAGGTGTCGCCCAAAAAATACTGGAGATGGCGCATTGTGCGGAGGCGCCCTTAAAACTCAAAAGAATATATTCTTGTTAATTAATCGTATATTGGCATATGGATTTTTCATCGACCGCCGCAGGTCGATTGCATGCCTGCCCGGGTAGCCACCCCGTACGCGGCGCTTCAAGCCAAATAAGCCGCTAGCGCTTTAATATCAAGCGCCAATAGCTATTAAAATTATAGCAATCAGGCCGCTGCAGACGTTACGTGTGTTGGGGCGGCAGGCTGCTGCGGCACGGCGTGGTCGCCTTCCAGCGATTGCAGCAATGCCCAGCCCAGGGGCCATTCGCCATGGCCGGAGTCGATATTGATATGCCCGGCGTTCTGCATGCGCACAAACTCGCTGCCCCAGGCCCGCGCATAGGCGCCCGCCAGGCGGATGGGACAAAACGGGTCGTTGCTGCTGGCCACCACGAAGCTGCGATAGGGCAGCGCGGCATAGGGCACGGGCGCAAAGTCGCTCAGGATGGCGCGGCGCTCCGGGTCTGCCGGGGCCACCAGCAGCGCGCCACACACGCGGGCCGCTGCCTCGGGGCCCATATGAGAGGTAGCGATGCAGCCCAGGCTGTGCGCCACGATCACCACGGGGTTCGGCGCGGCCAACACGGTCTTTTCCAGTTGCCCCACCCAGGCCGTCCGGGTGGGCGTGATCCAGTCGTCCTGCACCACGCGGCGCGCATTGGGCAGGCGCTCGGCCCACAGGCTTTGCCAGTGTCCGGGGCCAGAGTCGCGCCAGCCGGGGACAATGATGATGGAGATGGTAGAGGTCACAGCACTTGCATTCTGCGAGCCGCACCTTAAAACCCAAACGACTTAATTCTTGTTATTTAATCGCCAAAACATCTAAAAAAAGCCTCAGCTCCTGCCCAGACAAACAAGCATTGACTATCGAGTAGATAAATTAAACCAAACGGTTTAATTTACAACCAGTCAGTACAATGTAACTAAATGCAAACAATTTGCTGTGGTCTGCCCCTCCAACGGGGACGCCTGGCGGTTTGTATGGGCAACGTCGCCCCAAGACATCTTCAAGAGGCACCTTCAATGCACACATGGAAAATCAGCCAGCGCCTGATGGCGGGCTTCGGCCTGGTCATCGTGGCTTTGCTCGGCATGTCGGTCTACAGCGTGCTCATTGCACGGGGCATCGATGGCGCATTGACCGCCAATGCCACGCAAAACGCTGTCATTCAGCGCGCTGCCATCAACTTCCGGGGTTCGGCCCACGACCGCTCCATCGCGGTGCGGGATGTGGTGCTGGCGCCCAACGACGAGGCGCGCAAAAAAGAGATTGAATCCATCGCGCGGCTGGCCGACTTTTATGCCCAGTCCGCCACGCAACTCGACAACGTGCTGAAAACCGTAAAAGAGGTCCCACCCGAAGTGGGCCCCATGGTGCAAGCGCTCAAGGACATCGAAGCACGCACGGTGGCCACCACCAGCAAGGTGGTTGCACTGATGCAGGCTGGCGACCGCGCGGGCGCCGAAGCCCTGCTCTGGGCCGAGGCCAAACCGCAGTACGAGCAATGGCTGGCCGCAGCCAACAAGCTCATCGACTACGAGGAAGGCCGCATCATCAAGAACAGCCAGACGGCCAACCAGGACGCCAGCCAGTTCACCGGCGTGATGCTGACCATCACCCTGCTGGCCGTGCTGATCAGCGTGGCGGTGACAGTGCTGGTATCGCGCAGCATTGGCCGCGAGCTGGGGGCAGAGCCGAGCGAAGTGCGCGCCGTGGTGCAGGCCATCCAGCAAGGCAACCTGACGGCGCACGTGCAGGTCAAGGCGGGCGACACCGGCAGCGTGATGGTGGCCGTGCGCGACATGCAACAGCGCTTTCATGAACTGGTCTCGGCCGTGCGCGACAACATTGCGCAGTTGCGCACCACCAGCGACGACATCAGCAGTGGCAACCAGAACCTGGGCCACCGCACCGAACAAGCCGCCAGCAGCCTGGAGCAAACCGCCGCCAGCATGGAAGAGCTGACCGCCACCGTGCGCCAGAGCGCCGACTCGGCCCGCCAGGCCAACCAACTGGCCACCACCGCCGCCAGCACCGCCACCAAGGGCGGCGAGGTGATGCAGCAGGTGGTGAGCACCATGCAGGACATCCACCACAGCAGCCAGAAGATCGCCGACATCATCGGCGTGATCGACGGCATTGCGTTCCAGACCAACATCCTGGCGCTGAACGCTGCCGTGGAAGCAGCGCGCGCGGGTGAACAGGGGCGCGGCTTTGCGGTGGTGGCCACCGAGGTGCGCAGCCTGGCGCAGCGCAGCGCCGAGGCCGCCAAGGAGATCAAGGCGCTGATCCAGTCCAGCGTCGAAAAAGTGGACTCGGGCACCCAGCTTGTGGCCAATGCCGGTGACACCATGAACGAGATCGTGCAAGGCGTGCAGCGCGTGAACGGCATCATCGGCGAGATCAGCACCGCCGCTGCCGAGCAGAGCGACGGCATCTCGCAGGTCAACGTGGCCGTGACCCAGCTGGACCAGATGACGCAGCAAAACGGCGCGCTGGTGGGTGAAAGCACCGCTGCCGCAGAGAACCTGCGCCAGCAGGCCCAGCGCCTGGCAGAGCTGGTGGCCGTGTTCCAGGTCAGCGGCAGCGCTGCAGCAGGCATGGGCACGCCCGCCACAGCGAGTCACCGGGGCAATGCCCTGCCCACCACCAGCGTGCGACGCCTCGCTCACTGAGACCGCAGTGCGAACGGTAGGCCCGCAAGCTTGGGTGCGATGCGGTGCTGAAAACTATTTTTGATTTTTTTCGGCACCTCTCAACCCCATTGACCCACCCCGTTCGTTTCATACAGCACCACCACATTTTTTTGATGGAGCTGCTATGAAACCCCGTTCGCTCATCCTGCCCGCCCTCGCCGCCCTGACGGCATTGCTGGGCCTGGCCCACCTTCCTGTCCAGGCCATTGGCCGCCTGGCTGATGTCACCATCGTGGACCGTGACACCGGCGCCACGCTGCCGGTGCACTACGCCCGGGGCGAATACTGGGTGGCAGGGCGGCCCGGGGCACGGTATGCCATCACGGTGCGCAACCGGCTGGGAGAGCGGGTGCTGGCCGTGCCTTCGGTGGACGGCGTGAATGTACTCAGCGGCGAGACTGCGGCCTGGGACCAGCGCGGCTATGTGTTCTCTCCTTATGAGCGTTACCAGATCACCGGCTGGCGCAAGAGCGACAGCCAGGTGGCGGCCTTCGAGTTTTCCCACATTGCCAACTCGTATGCCGCCCGCACGGGCCGCCCGGCGCATGTGGGCGTGATTGGCGTGGCACTGTTCCGCGAACAGCCGCCGGTGCCCCAGCCTGCCCCCGCCATCACCCCCGAGCCCTACAGCCAGCGCCGTGACAACGGCCACGGCCTCGGGCGCCTGCGGGAGGAACCCGCGTCACCCGCTGCCGCTGCACCGGCGGCCCCTGACCCATCGGCCGAATCCTCTGCCCGCTCGCAATCTGCCGACAGTGTGGCCAAGGCCGCCCCCATGCCGTCGGCCAAGCTGGGCACGGCGCACGGCCAGCGCGAGACCTCGGTCGTCACCCACACCAGCTTCACGCGCCTGCAGGAGCAGCCCAATGAAATCATCAGCATCCGCTACGACAGCCGCGAGAACCTGGTGGCCAGCGGCATCATCCGCGAACGGCCGGCGCGCATGCCGGTGCCCCGGGCATTCCCGCAATCGGACAACCTGTCCTATGTGCCGGACCCGAATTGACTGGGCCCGGGATAGCGGACCGGCCATGCGCAGCCGTCCCGCGCGCAGGTGAACGGGCGGCTCGCACAGTGCGCGGCGGCCGAATGCCCCTGATCCGACCCAGCCATTCCGCTCGTTTCACTCAGCACCAATAACATCGTCAAAGGGCCGCTATGAAAACCGGTTCCCCCACACTCCCTGCCCTCATCCATACCACCGTCACCGCGCTGGCCGTACTGCTCGCGCTGACCAGCTTGCCCGCCCAGGCCATCGGCCGCCTGGCCCAAGTCACTATCGCCAACCCCAATACAGGCGCCAGGCTGCCGATGTACTACGCCAAGGGCCAATACTGGGTCGCTGGCCGACCTGGGGCCCAGTATGCGGTCACATTGCACAATCGCAGCGGCGATAGGGTGAATGTCGTGCTAATGGTGGATGGCGTCGACGTACTCACCGGTCAGACCGATGAGTTCACCGGTCAGAACGACGGGTGGAGACGGAGCGGCTATGTGTTCTTGCCCCATGCGCGCGATCGAATTGCCGGCTGGTACAAATCCAGCGGCACGTTGCCTCACTTCGAGTTCGCAAACGTTGCAAACTCCCACGCTGACCTCACTGCGCGCTCAACCAAGGTGGGCCTGATCCAGATTGCATTGTTCCGCCAGCGGATCATCGACCCCGTTGCACAGGTGAGGCCTGAACTGTCCGGCCAACGCCGCAACAAAGTTAGCAACGCAGACCGTCTGAGCGAGGAAGCCCCGCACGGGCAGCGCCAGACCCCGGTTGTGTCGCACCTCCTCGAAGAGGTCATCAGCATCCGTTACGACAGCCGCAAAAACCTGATTGCAAAAGGCGTGATCCGAAAGCGGCGTGCGCACCCGCCGGTACCGCAAACCGTGCCTCAATCGGACAACGTGTTTTACGTACCAGATCCGAGGTAGGCCCTGAATGCAACCCCAGAGGATCTGTCCGCGAGCGCATGAGTCCCTCCCATAATGCGCGGGTGCCATCCACCCCATTCCCCGCCACCATGGAGGACTCCGACGAAGCGCTGATGTTGCGCTACGCCGCAGGAGACCTCGGCGCGTTCGATGTACTGTATGGGCGGCACGAACTGGCGGTGTGGCGGTTTGTGTTTCGCAGCGTCAAGGTGCAGGCCGAGGCCGATGACCTGCTGCAGGACGTGTGGTTTGCCGTGGCGCGCAATGCTGCCCGCTACGAGGTGAAAGCCAAGTTCCGCACCTGGCTGTTCACCCTGGCGCACCACCGGCTGGTGGACCACCTGCGCACCGCCAGGCACCACACCAGCCTGGATGCGAGCGACGACGATGCGCGCAGGCTGGCCGACACACTGGTGGCCGACTCGGGCTTTGGGCCCGTGCGGCAACTACAGTCGCGCGAACAAGCGGCCGCGCTGATTGCGGCGGTGGAACAGTTGCCGCTGGAGCAGCGCGAGGCCTTCCTGCTGCAGGCCGAAGGCGACCTGGGCGTGCAGGAGATTGCCGAGGCCACCGGCGTGAATTTCGAAACCGCCAAGAGCCGCCTGCGCTACGCGCGGGCCAGCCTGCGCCAGCACCTCAAGGAGTTTGTATGAACCTGCAGGACGACGAGCTGGTCCGGCGCTACCACGAAGCCAGCGCGCAGGAAGGCGCCCGCCCCGGCGCGCATGTGCGCGAGGCCGTGCGCGCGCATGCACAGATGGTGGCGGCCGCCCACACTGCAGGCCCCGCTCCAACGCCTGAAGCCCCCGCCGCCAACCAGGCACGCTGGAAGATCTCGGCCCTGGCCACCGTGGCCGTGGTGGGCCTGACCGGTTTGCTGATGCTGCAGTTCGAACGCGGCACGCCCGAGGAGCGGGACACCGCATTCAGCCACCGCCGGGCCGAGGCGCCCGCACCTGCAGCCCAAACCGCCCCAGCCCCCGCGCCCTCGGCCGCCCCCGCACCCAAGCCCCTGCCAGAGGCCCTCCCCTCGCCTCCGTCGGCCGCATTGCCAGCCCCCCCCGACAGCGCACAGGAGCAGGAGCGCGCCCGCAACACCACCAGCCCGGCCACCGGGGCCGTGGCCCCCAAGTCCACCACGGCACCTTCGCCTCTGCACGCACCGACCCCCGCGCAGCCCTTAGCCAAGACCGCGCCAGCACCAACCCCGGCACCGACTCCAGCACCTGCCACGGCTGTGGCCCCCGCCCCCGCGTCTGCCTCCACAGCAGCCGCAGAAACTGAAACCCTGCACGCCCCCCGCGCAGCCGGAGCCATGTCTGGGTTCCCCGCATCGCCCTCCCCGGTCGCCGCCCCCAACGCCGAGAGCCGCGAGCACGCGGCAACAGCTCCCACAAAACAGCCCCCCCCACCAGCCGCGCCCGAGCCCCAGGCAGCGGCCGCTGCTGCAGCCCCGGCCGCCCGCAGCCCGCTGGCCGACTCTGTGGCCCGCGACAGCAACGGAGCAGCCACCGCCTCCATGCAAAAACGCCTCGGGGCATCGTTGCCAGGCCACGTGTGGGACGCTGCCCGTGCGGGCAACCCCCAGCAGATAGAAAGCCTCGTCCGCCAGGGAACGCCTGTGGACGCCCGCGACAACGAGGGCAGAACCGCCTTGATGCTGGCAGCGATGAACGGCCACACCGCCACCGCCCAGAAGCTCCTGGCCCTGGGCGCCAACCCCCGGCTGGTGGACCGCGAGGGCCTGAATGCGGCGCAGTGGGCTGCGCAGCGGGGGCATACGCGCCTGGCCGAGTTGCTGGAGGCGGTGCGCTGAGGGCGGCGGTGATGAACTCAGCCCGAACGGTCTTCTGATTGATCAGCCGCGCATCGGCATCAGAACCGCACCGCCTCAAACGCCGGGTGCAGCGCGTCGATCCAATGGTCCAGCTCGTCCTGCGTTACATGCAGGTGGTCCATGCAGGCCTGCCCATGCTGCTGCCATTCGCGCGTGGGCGGCAGGTTGTCATGCTGGTTGACCAGAAACTCGGCCAGCAGGCCCAGGGCCACCAGGTGGCGTACGGTAGGGTCAAACCGCTCGTCATCGAGGCAGGCAAAGTCGTGGTGCAGCCAGATGGCTTGCGCTACGTCGCCTGGCAGGTGCCAGGTGCGCGCGACGATGGCGCCCATCACGGCGTGGTCGGTGCGGTGGCTGGCGTTTTCGGTCTGGGTGAAGGTGCGGTCCTTGCGCGCCAGGGCCTCGGTCACGGTGCCAGCATAGCCGCGCACCGCCTTCACCAACACCGGCATGCCCACATGGCAGAACAGACCGAAGCTGTAGCCCAGGCCCGGGTCAAAGCTGTAGAGCTGGTGGCCGATGTGTTCGCAGGCGATGGCGCGGCGCTGCGAGCTTTCCCAGAAATGCTCCAGCAACGGGGACCGCACCTGCAGCGCGTTGCGCGTGATGAAGGCCGATAGCAACTGCACCGCTGGCTGCAGCCCCAACACCGTGAGCGCCATGCCCACGGTCTGCACCGGCTGGGCCAGGCCATACAGCGGGCTGTTGGCCAGCCGCATGACGGCAGCGGCCAGGGCCACGTCGGAGGACGCCAATTGTTCCAGGGCCGCCGAATCCAGCTCGGGCTCCGCCATGATCTGCTGCAGGCGCAGCAACGATTCGGGGCACGGCGGAACCACGATGGCCCGCACGGCGGGGTGCACACGGGCCTGCCGGATGTCTTGGTCGATGGGGTGTGGAGCAGTCACAAAAAATCCCCGGGCCGCCGCGTGTGCTGAACACAGGGACGGGGGCAGCCCGCACAGTTGCAATTCGTTGCATTGTGGGGCCAAAAAGCGTGCCGCCCATTGAACCCGTGTACAAGCGCAGTCTTTGCGCTGAGCAACTCAGATATTCGCGCCGTCGAGCCCCTGCAGGGCCTGCCGCGTGCTCAGGCTGCTGCGCCCGGGCATGGCCTCGCCCAGGTAGTCCAGAAACCGCCGCACGGCGGGCGACAGCCCCCTGCGCGAGGGGAACACCGCATGCACGATGGCGGGCGCGGGCGCCCAGTCAGGCAGCACCCGCACCAGCTTACGCTCGCGCATTTCTTCCTGGCACATGTAGTCGGGCATCCAGCACACGCCGGTGCCCGCCACGGCGGCGTATTTGAGCGTGAGCAGGTCATCGGCCACATAGCGCGGCGTGTGCTGCACCATCTGGTGCACGCCGCCAGGGCCGATGAGATTCCAGATGGACCGGCCCTCGGGTGCCGACATGGCAATGCTGTCAAGCTTGGCCAGATCGTCCAGCGTCTTTGGCGTGCCCTGGCGGATCAGCAGCTCGGGGCTGGCCACCAGGATCTGCGTGGTGTGGTCCAGCCGCTTGACGACCATGCTGCCGCTGTCGTCCACAGAGGGGCGCACGCGAAGCGCCACGTCGATGCCCTCCTCCACCAGGTTCACCGCGCGGTTGCTCACCAGCATGTCGATACGCACCTCGGGGTACTGGGCGAGAAACCGGGGCATCAGCTCGGCCACCACGGTCTGCGCCAGCGTCACCGGGCAACTCACGCGGATGGTGCCGCGCGGTGTGGTCTGCACCTGGGCCACAGTGTCGGCAGCAGCCTGGGCCGACTCGCGCATGGCCTGGCAATGGCGCAAGTAGGCCTCGCCCACTTCGGTCAGCGACAGCTTGCGGGTGGTGCGTTGCAGCAGACGCACACCCAGCTGCGCCTCCAGGTCGGACACGCGCCGCGACAGGCGCGACTTGGGGATGCCGAGGGCGCGGCCCGCAGCGGCAAAGCCACCGCGCTCCACCACTTCGGCGAAATACAGCATGTCGTTGAGGTCTTGCATGGTGGAAGTGCGGGTTGTAGCCACGCGCGATTCATTCGATGGATGGAACAATCTATCTCAAATTAACCACCTTATCAACAAACGGATGAACAACCACAATTCATCCCATGGCCACACGCTGTGGCTCCATCCACAGAACCCCAGGAGTTTTTCATGCAACTGCTTCACGTTGATTCCGCCATCACCGGTGCCAACTCCGTTTCGCGACAGCTCACGGCACAGATCGTGGCCGCCTACAAAGCCAGCCATCCAGCCACCGAGGTGACCTACCTCGATCTGGTAGCCAACACCCCCGCACACTTCACCATGGACGCAATGACTCCGCGCACGGGCCAGACCGAAGGCTTGAGCGAAGCGCAAAAGCGCGAGAACGCGGTGTCCGAGCAACTGGTCAGCCAGTTTCTGGCAGCCGACGTGGTGGTGATTGGCGCACCGCTGTACAACTTCAGCATTCCCACCCAGCTCAAGGCCTGGATCGACCGGCTTGCCCAACCCGGCCGCACGTTCCAGTACACCGCCAACGGGCCCGAAGGCCTGGCCAAAGGCAAGACTGTGATCGTGGCCTCTACCCGGGGTGGCGTGTATTCCACCAGCGAAGGCGGCCAGGCCATGGAGCACCAGGAGAGCTACCTGAAGGTGGTGTTCGGCTTCTTCGGCATCACCGACGTGCGGTTTGTGCGCGCTGAAGGCGTGGCCATGGGCCCTGATGCCAAGGCCGCAGCCCTGGCTTCCGCCGAAGTGGAAATCACCAACCACACCGGCGCCGCAGCCAACCAAGCCAGCGTAGCGCAAGCGGCCTGAACGGCAACTGCTGGACACTAGGCCCGCCAACATTGACAAACCCGGCTCCCTGCCGGGTTTTGTTTTTATGCTGAAAAGTGACTCCAGCGCTTATTAAATAAGCGCTAATAGCTATAAATTAAATAGCAAATCCGCATTCAAACGATTGTGTGGCTTGTCGACTGCCGCTGCAGCCACTGCCGGGCCAGTTGCTCCGGCGGCAGCGCCGGGGCAAACAGCCAGCCCTGAAAACGCTCGCAGCCCATCTTGATCAAAAGCTGCAGCTGCTCCTCGGTCTCCACCCCTTCTGCCACCACCGAAAGGCCCAGCGTGCGGGCCAGCGCATTGATGGTGGCGCAGATCTCGCGGTCGTTCACATCCACCACGATGTCGCGCACAAACACCTTGTCGATCTTCAGCTCACCCACTGGCAGGCGCTTGAGCTTGATGAGCGACGAGTGCCCGGTGCCAAAGTCGTCGATCGACAGCGCAAAACCCGCGTTTTTCAGGTCGAGCGCAATGGCGTAGAGCGATTCGTCCAGCAACTGCGACTCGGTGATCTCCAGCACCAGGTCCGCAGGCTCCACCCCCGCGCGCTCGGTGACGCCCAGCAAGGTCTTGGTGAACCCTGGTTCGCGTAGCTGGATGGTGGAGACATTGACCGACACCACCGGCACCTGCCAGCCCTCGGCGCGCCACTGCGCCACCTGGCGGCAGGCGGTGTCGAACACCCACAGGCCCATCGGCACGATGAGCCCACTCTCCTCGGCCAGCGGAATGAACTCGTCCGGCTGCACCGCCTTGCCGTCTACTGACCAGCGCAGCAGCGCCTCGGCGCCCACCGTATGGCGCTGCTGGTTGAGCTGGGGCTGGTACACCAGCGTGAACTCGCCACCCTGCAGCGCGCTGTGCAGGCGGCGGCGCAGCTCCAGCCGACTGCGCGTGATCTGCGTGAACTCCTCGATGTAGAAACGGTACGAGCCGCGCCCTGCGCTTTTGGTGGCGTGCAGCGCCGAATGCGCGTGGCGCACCAGCTCCACACTGTTGGCAGAGTCGTCCGGGTACAGGCTGATGCCCAGGCTGGCACCCATGTACTGCGCCCCCACCTCCGACAGCTCCCAGGGTCTCCCCAGCCCTTCAACCAGCGATGCGGCCAGTTGCGCCAGCTCGGTGCGCGAGGCGGGGCGCAGCAGCATCACGGTGAACTGGTCATTGGCCAGCCGCGACACTAGGCCCTGCCCCGCCAGCAGCTGGGTGATACGCTGGGCCACCTCACTCAGCAGCGCATCGCCCACGCGGTGGCCGTAGGTTTCGTTCACGCTCTTGAAGTGGTCCAGGTCGATCAGCAGCAGCGCCACACGGCGGTTGGTGCCCTGCGTGTCGCGCGCGGCCTCGGCCACGGCGCGCTCCAGCGCATCTTCAAAGTAGCGGCGGTTGGGCAGGCCGGTGAGCGCGTCAAAGTGCGCCACCCGGTACAGCTGCTCTTCGTTGCGCAGCACGGCGGCCTCGGCCGTGCGCAGTCGGTTGAGCAGGCTGACCACAATGGTCTGGCGCAGTGCGGCCAGCAGCAGCACCAGCAGGCAGCACACCAAGATGAGCGCCTGCACCCCGGCACGCCCGTCGGGCGCGACAAACAGCAGCACCAGGGTGATGGCCGCCAGCGTCATCGACACCAGCGGCACATAGTTCATGGCCCGGTCACACTGGCGGCGGTAGTCGGCATCCACCGACATCTCAAAGCGCAGCCAGCGCGCGCCCCAACCCAGGGCGAGCGCCGAGAGGCTGAAGCTGGCGTTGAACCAGACACCCGGCTCCACCGTGCTGCTGATCACCATCAGGTTCCACTGCATCCAGCTCAGGCCATAGCCCAACAGGCCCATCAAGACCAGCAGGTGCGAGCGCGCCACCCGCACCCCCACGGTAGGAATGGCCAGCGCCGTGACTCCCGCCGCCGTGAGGAACCCTGCCGGGTACAGCACCAGAACCGTACCCACCGCCGCCGACCCCACCCCGCCCGAGGGCAGATAGATCACCAGGGTGAAGGCCAGCAGCGCCAGCACGGCACCGCCAAAGTCCAGCGCCGCCGGGTAGGCGCGGTCACGCGAGAGGCGGGCAAACGTGGCGCGGATGACGGTGGCCGCCCACAGCGGGCCCCCTGCCAAAAAGAACAGGTCGGCAGGCGCGGGGAACGGGTTCCAGTCCAGCGCCACCTGCACGTTCCACACCATCTGCCCCACAGCCACCAGCAGGGCAAAGGCCAGCAGACCGGCGTGCAGCGCGCGGTCGGCAGGCGGCGCCTGCACCCAGCCGCGCCAGGCCCAGAAGGCCGACAGCCCAAACGCCAGCGTCCACGAGGCGTTGTCCAGAAACACCCGCACGCTGACGTCCGGCACCCACAGCGACGCGGCGAACAACAGCGTGGCTGCGCTCAACCAGACCGCTGAGAGGATTCGTTCCGCGAAGGACATGGGTGGGGGCCGTGGTGGAAGGGGTGTGCTGGGCGTAATTGCTACAGAACGTTAACCCTCCCATTGTGGACGCAAGCGTGGCCCGCCTGTTTCCCCTCAAAGCAGCCGGGGCACTGGGCCAGCCAATAGCTACCAAAAAAATAGCATCCAGCGCCTGCTGGACAAGCGCTGGATGCCAATGGAATCTGAATATTTGCCGTTCTTCGACAGCGCTTTTGGGCTCCCGCTCCCCTCGCGGGAGCAAGTCAAACCAGGGCACCGCAGCGCCCACCCATTACAGGGTGCGCTCAGCGTGAAGCCTTAAAACCCTGGCAGCACCGAGCCCTTGAACTCGGTCTGGATGAACTTCTTCACTTCTTCCGAGTGGTAGGCCTTCACCAGCTTGGCCACCCAGGGCTTGTCCTTGTCGGCTTCGCGCACGGCGATCAGGTTGACGTAGGGGCTCTTGGCGTTTTCTTGCGCAATCGCGTCCTTGCCAGGGTTCAGGCCAGCCGACAGCGCAAAGTTGGTGTTGATGGCCGAGGCGTCCAGGTCGTCCAGCGAGCGCGGCAGCTGGGCAGCGTCGAGTTCCACGAACTTGAGCTTCTTGGGGTTGCTCACCACGTCCAGCGGCGTGGCCTTGAGGCCCGCGCCCTCACGCAGCTTGATCAGGCCCTTGTCCTGCAGCACCAGCAGCACGCGGCCACCGTTGGTGGGGTCGTTGGGGATGCCGAACTTGGCGCCTTCCTTCAGGTCTTCCAGCTTCTTGACCTTCTTGGAATACAGGCCGATGGGGAAGTTGACGGTGTAGCCCACCGACACCAGCTTGTAGCCACGGTCGGCCACCTGCGCATCGAGGTAAGGCTTGTGCTGGTAGCTGTTGGCATCAAGATCGCCTGCAGCCAGCGCGGCGTTGGGCTGCACGTAGTCGCTGAACTCGACGATCTGGATCTTCAGGCCGTCCTTCTCGGCAACCTTCTTCACCTGCTCGAAGATCTGGGCGTGGGGGCCGCCGGTCACGCCCACCTTGATGGGCTTGTCCTGGGCCATGGCGCCGGACGAGAAAGCGGCGGCAGCGGCCAGAGCCAGGGCGGATTGCAGGAGAAGGCGCTTGTTGTTGTTCACAGGGAAAACCTTTCGTTGAGAGATGGTCGCATCCTAGGGTTTTCCCGATAAAACAGGAACAACTAAGTTTTCATTTCATTAAAACCAATTCGAATAAGAAGACAAGGCCCGCGCCCCCACCCCACCTCACGAAACTGGCGCGCGCCCAACGAGGGCAGCCGAGCAAGGGCCGCCCCGCAGCGAGGGCTGCGTCCCCCTTCCCGAATCGCGCTGCGATTCGAGAGAAGGGGGAAGTGGCGCAGCCACTCTGGGGGATGTTCCAAGTCACCCACGCAGTGCCACGTTGTTCAGCTTGTCCAGCCGCTCGGGCCAGGTGCCCTCCACCGTCGCGCCCTGCAGCAGGATGCGCGTCCAGGCCACCCAGGCGTCCCACTGCACGCGCTTGTCCCACGCATTGCCCCAGGCGCTGAACAGGTGCAGCGCGCTCTCGGCGGCGGCCTTGGCGTCGTCCTTGCGGCCGGCCGACAGATACAGCTGGGCCAGCACCATCTGCGGCTCGCCCACCCAAGGGTTGTGGCGCACGGCGCTTTCCAGCACGCCGGTGGCCACGTCCAGATCCACCAGCGGCTGGTCTTGCTGGATGACCGACCAGTACAGCGACGTGGCCGCCGCCTCGTTGGCGGCCGACAGGTACTGCGAGCAGTGCGCAAACACGGGCGGCATGGGCAGCACATCCTTCAGCCCCGGGTGCTGCAGCGCCTTGGCCAGGCCATTGATCTGGTGCACCATGCGCCCCGACGGCCGCATGGGCCCGGGCCACAGCGATGCGGCCCAGTGCGCCTTCTGGCTGCGGTGCTGCACGTCCGGAAAGCGCGAGAAGATATCGTCCTGCCAGCTGAACCACTGCTCGATGGTGTCGGCCATGCTCACGATGATGAAAGCCGCCACCTCGTAGGGTGTGAGCACATGGTCCTGCCCATCTTTTTGTAGCACCAGGCTGCCGTCCGCCTCCAGCGCATGGGCCAGCACCTTTTGCACAAACTGTGTGCGCGACTGGGTACAGAACAAATACACCAGGTGCTCGGCCGACTCGCCCGCAATCTCGCGCACACGGGCGCGCTCCTTGGCGGGGTCGAACTTCACCAGGTCCACAAAGGCATTGCCATACACGCTGTGCAGCAGCCCCAGCAGGCGCACATCGCGCGGCTGCTGCCACACCGTCAGCGTGCGCGTCACGCCCACCAGGTGGTGGCGAAACGTGCCCGCCTTGTGCCAGTCCTGCCCCACATTGCGCGCGAGCACCGTGGGCAGCACGGGCGCCAGTTCAGGGTCGCGGGTCAGCCACTCTTCGTCCAGCAGCGGCAATGCGCGGGCAAACAGGTCAGGGTCCAGGGGGTGAAGCGGCAGGGTCATGGTGTTGTGTCTCCGGCGTTGATCGTGCAGGTAATGCAATGTACACACAGTATCTGCCCACACGGCGGGTGTGCAAGCACCGGGGTGACCCGGCCCTCACACCCAGCACGCGCCTGCACGACGGCTCGGTCAGCCCCACTGCGTGCTGCGGGGTTTCAGGCTCAGAGGCTGAGAGTTTTTTAGCCGGGCCCGAAAGGCGCGCAAATACGCCTCGGATCTAGGCGCAAAGCACAGCCATAGCTCAGGCTATGGCGAGCATTTGTAACGACGAGCCGGGGCGTATTGGCGTGCAAGGCGGGCATGGATAAAGGACTCTCAGCCTCTCAGACCAGCCGTACTTCAAAGTACGCGCCCTCTCCTTCCCCCAAATCCCGGAACCCGGCCTGCCGGGCCGCCACGCTGGCCTTGCCCCAAGCCTTGAGCAAAGTGAGATCGCCAGGGGACACCACCTCGGGGGGCGACTCCTCCAGGCTCTGCATGGTGTCCAGCGCAGCTGCTACCTGTTCAGGGCCGCCAAGCTGCTTTTCCAGGGCCCTGGCATACCGGGTTTCTGCGGCAATGCGCTCTTTGGGCGGAAGCTCCTCGGGATAGTCGCGGAGGTTGACGACGAAAGTGGATTCGATGACTTGCATGGCACTGCTACTCCTGTGGTTTGATGCTGTATGAATATAAGGGGTATCCACTTAGCTCCAGTGGCACCCTGGATGCTGTGTTTTTATA
>NZ_JBMDJC010000016.1:0-117267 GCF_057808995.1 Acidovorax sp. FG60 | reverse complement strand
GATGTTACTCGCTAGTACCTGAAACTAGTGCGTCTACCAATTCCGCCACCTGGGCTTTCAGATCAGCCTCGAATTATAGGATAAGAAACTCGGGCTTCTGAAGAGTTTTCAAAAAAATGTGCCGTCGGTTCAAAATTCTTTGGCCGCAACAGGGAGGGCAAAACGTATCGCCAAATAAAAAAGCCGCTGTGTGTACAGCGGCTTCGATATTTTGAAAACCATCGCTGGTTCTCGTTAAACTTGGTGCCCAGGAGAGGACTCGAACCTCCACGATGTTACTCGCTAGTACCTGAAACTAGTGCGTCTACCAATTCCGCCACCTGGGCATTTCAGGAAAGTCTAAGATTGTATATCAAAAAAACCACCCCCGGCACGCAGTCCACGCATTTGTCGGACGAGATTGAAGGCAGCGTGCAAGGGCACCGTGATGGACACGGTTTTGTCATCCGTGACGATGGCGAAGGCGACATCTATATCCCCCCGAACGAAATGCGCGCAGTCTTGCACAAGGACCGTGTGCGCGTGCGCATCGTCCGCCAGGACCGCCGTGGCCGCCCCGAAGGGCGTGTCGTTGAAATCATTGAGCGTCCGCCCCAGCCTATCATCGGCCGACTGCTGCAGGAAAGCGGCGTGTGGCTCGTGGCCCCCGAAGACAAGCGCTACGGTC
This sequence comes from Acidovorax sp. FG60, assembly GCF_057808995.1. Taxonomy (NCBI): domain Bacteria; kingdom Pseudomonadati; phylum Pseudomonadota; class Betaproteobacteria; order Burkholderiales; family Comamonadaceae; genus Acidovorax; species Acidovorax sp. FG60. Next base: position 116,600 of record NZ_JBMDJC010000016.1, on the reverse strand, counting down.
AGGATGTACTGATCCCCAAAGGCGCCACGGGCGCCGCGAAGCCCGGGCAGGTCGTGGTGGTTGAGCTGACAGAACCTCCAGCCTTGTTCGGCCAGCCTGTGGGGCGTATCACCGAAGTGCTTGGCGAGGTCGATGACCCCGGCATGGAGATCGAAATCGCCGTGCGCAAGTACGGTGTGCCACACGAGTTCTCTGCCGAGTGCCTCGCACAGGCCAAAGAGCTCCCCGACAAGGTGCGCGCGCAGGACAAGAAGCGTCGCGTGGACCTGACCGACGTGCCCCTGGTCACCATCGACGGCGAAGATGCGCGCGACTTCGACGATGCCGTGTACTGCGAGCCCGCCAAGGTTGGCCGCAGCAAGGGCTGGCGTCTGCTGGTGGCGATTGCCGACGTGAGCCACTATGTGGAAACGGGCAGCGCCATCGACATCGATGCCTACGACCGTGCCACCAGCGTGTACTTTCCGCGCCGCGTGATCCCCATGCTGCCCGAGAAGCTCAGCAACGGGCTCTGCTCGCTCAACCCCGAGGTGGAGCGCCTGTGCATGGTCTGCGACATGCTGGTCACCGCCAAGGGCGAGGTGCATGCGTACCAGTTCTACCCGGCCGTGATGTTCAGCCACGCGCGCTTCACGTACACCGAGGTCGCAGCCATCCTGGCCAATACGCGCGGCCCGGAAGCCAGCAAGCGCAAGGACCGCGTCAAGGACCTGCTCAACCTGCATGACGTGTACCGTGCGCTGCTCATCGCGCGCCAGGCGCGCGGCGCTGTGGACTTCGAGACCACCGAAACACAGATCGTCTGCGACGAAAACGGCCGCATTGAAAAGATCGTGCCGCGCACCCGCAACGATGCACACAAACTCATCGAAGAGGCCATGCTGGCCGCCAACGTGTGCAGCGCTGACTTCATCGCCCAGGGCGGACAGCCCGGCCTGTTCCGTGTGCACGAAGGCCCCACGCCCGAGAAGCAGGAGATCCTGCGCAACTACCTCAAGGCCATGGCTGTGGGCATGACGATTGGCGACGACCCGAAACCCGGTGACTTCCAGGCCATCGCCACGGCAACCAAGGACCGGCCCGACGCTCAGCAGATCCACACCATGCTGCTGCGCTCCATGCAGCAGGCCATCTACACGCCCGTCAACAGTGGTCACTTTGGCCTGGCGTTCGATGCCTACACGCATTTCACCAGCCCGATCCGGCGCTACCCCGACCTGCTGGTGCACCGGGTCATCAAGGCCATTCTGAGCAAGACGAAGTACGCGCTGCCGTCCTTGCCTACACCCGGCGAAGCCCATGCCAAGCTGGCCAAGCGGTTGGCGGCCCGCGTGGCGGCGCCCGGCACCAAGCCCCGCAAGGATGTAGCACCGCCAAGCCGCGACACCCAGGCCTGGGAGGCCGCAGGCCTGCACTGCAGTGCCAACGAACGCCGTGCAGACGAGGCCAGCCGCGATGTGGAAGCCTGGCTCAAGTGCAAGTACATGCGCGAACACCTGGGCGAGGAATACAGCGGCGTGGTCAGCGCAGCAACGAGCTTCGGCATCTTCGTGACGCTGGACGCGATGTACGTCGAGGGGCTGGTGCACATCACCGAATTGGGCGGCGAATACTTCAAGTTCGACGAGGCGCGCCAGGAGCTGCGTGGTGAGCGCACAGGCATCCGCTACGCCATCGGCGCGCGGGTCCGGGTGCAGGTCAGCCGTGTGGACTTGGACGGACGCAAGATCGACTTCCGCCTGGTGCGCGAGGGCGAAGAGTTGCTGGGCCGCGCGTTGAAAGACAAGGGCCTGGGCACAGAAGGCGCTGGTGGCGCCCGCAAGGCGGGTGGCCGGTCCGGTGGACGCAAGTCCGACAAGGGCCCAACCCCATCTGCCACGGAGCAAGCGGGCCTTTCGCGTGAGCGGGCCGCGCGTTCACCGATCCAGTCTCTGAAAGCATCTGTCAAGAAGGCGGTTGCGGGAAAATCCAGCAAGAGCAAGGCGCGCAAGCCCCGCCGGGGCTGACACAAGCGGGGACGGCGTACAAAATCACGCTCAAGCTATTGCTCACTAATTAATAGCTGCTAACGCCTTATGGATAAGCGCTAGCAGCTATTTTTATTGGATTTTCGGGGTGGTCTCGCGCGGGGTCGTGGCCACAACGCCCAAGAAGCGGGCGTACCGCTGCGCCGTCTCTTTGGGCGCCTCCATCATGGGCAGGTGGCCAATGCCGGGCAGTGCTTCGGCATGGGCGTGGGGCAACAGCTTCTGCAAAGTCTGCAGTCCAGAGTGGTCGAACACGCGGTCGCTCTCGCCCCACAGGGCGAGGATGGGGTGGTGCTGCAACGTGCTCAGTCGTTGCTCCAGCAGGTAGCGGTCTTTGAGCTGCGCGTCCCACAGGCGCGTGTTGGAGGTGGCGTTGCGCAGCGCTTCTTGTTCAGACGCATGCAGGATGGGGTAGGGCAAAAAGGGGCGCTTTTCAAACACCAGATCCATCATGGCACCGAAGGCTGCGGCATCGTGGGTTACCAGCGGGCGTTGTCCGGTGTCGATGAGGCGGTCCATGGTGCTGGGCTGGGGCGAGCGAATGCCGTGGGGTGCGCCGATGAACGCCACGCTGGCCACGCGCTCGGGATGCTGCAAAGCAAAGAGAGCGGCGATGGTGCCGCCCATTGAGTTGCCCGCCAGATGCACTTTCGCAAGGCCGAGCGCGTCCAGAAACGCGGCCAGCCGCGTGACGTGGGCGGCGTAGTCGTAGGGCTGGTCGTCCCGCCGCGTGCTCTCGCCAAAGCCCGGGATATCTGGGGCAATCACCCGGTACTGGCCGGTGAGCGGTCGCGCAAAATCCACCCAATGATCTTTCTCCGCAAAAATGCCGTGCAGCAGAACGATGGGCGTGCCACTGCCGTGGCCCGGCGCGGGGTTTGGGGGCGTGCCGTTGTCCAGGTAGTGGATGGTGTGCATGGCCGCATCGGCGGTTTTTTCTTCCAGGCCGGACAGATGGCGATTGGCGCTGAGCAGCGGCTCTTTGAACAGCGAAGGTGCCCCGTAGTAGAGGCCGACCGTGCCCAGTACCAGAGCCGTTGCGACAGAAATAACGATGCGTTTCAAGAAGCGTTCTCCAGGGGTATGGCTGCGTGCATGCCAGGGACTGCTGCTTCAAGTGTCAACACCTGCTCGGCCCCTGGCGGGAGAGGCAAGGCTACGGAGAACGCGGTAAAAAAACTTGTAGGTTTGGGCTATGCCAGCACGCAACACACTGACCCTGGGCACTGACCGGGCGCTCTACGTCGGAGAGATCCCGGCCACGGGCTGGCACTGCCATGCGTCGCCGGTGCTTCTGATGGGGCTCTCGGGTCGGTTCGCGGTGCACTGGGGGGCAGGGCGTGTGGAGACCTGCCACAGCGCGCTGGTGGACGCAGGCGTGGAGCACCTGTTCGACCCTTGCGGCGAGACGGTTGCCCTGGTGTACCTGGAGCCCGATTCGCGCGAAGCACGGGGGTTGCGCGGTCTGTTCCAGCAAGAGGGTGGTGTGGTGCTGGATGTCGCAGTTTCCGTGGGGACGCGCAGTGCCATGGAGGGCTATCTAAATCACTTCGACCTGCCCGCCTTGCTGCGTTGCCCGCTCGATAACGAGGTGGCGCCGCTGGACCCACGCGTGGCGCGCAGCCTGCATGTGCTGCGCCATCCGCAGGCGGGGCGGGTGGCACGGGGTGACCTGGCCTCGGGCGTCCAGCTTTCGGCATCGCGTTTCAACCACCTGTTTCGCGCCGAGATGGGCGTGAGCTTGCGCAGCTACCGCGTCTGGTCCCAGGTGCGGCTGGCGATGGCGGGGCTGGCGCTCAGCCCGCGCCTGACCGACGCGGCGCTACATGGCGAGTTTTCTGATTCGGCCCACTTCAGCCGCATGTTCCGGCAGACCTTTGGCATGACACCGTCGAGCGTGCTCAAGCCGCTCAAGACGGTGACCTTGCTGGCTTGAGGCTCAGCTTCCGCCCACGCGCCGCGCCAGCACACTGGCCGTCAGCGCCTGGCGCGCTGGCCAATCATCAGCCGCCTGGCCATGCTGGTACACCGCTTCACTCGCAGCGCGCAAGGCGCTCGCGCCAGCGGCCAGGTGGGCGCCCACCATGCCTGCCAGCACATCGCCCGTACCCGCCGTGGCCAGGCGCGCATTGCCCGTGGGGTTGATGGCCGGGACGCGGTCGGGTGCGGCAACCACGGTGCCCGAGCCCTTGAGCACCGCCACGCAGTTGAACTGGTCTGCCAGCTGCTGCGCGGCCCCAAGCCGGTTGGCTTGGACTTCGGCGGTGGTCAGGCCCAGCAGGCGCGCAGCCTCCAGCGGGTGCGGCGTGAGCACCGTGGGTTGCCCGTGCTGGCCGCGCGCCACCACCAGCGCGTGCAAAGCGGCCTGGGTGGCGATGGTGTTGAGCGCATCGGCGTCCAGAACCAGCCGGGCTGCGCGGGTGATGACCTCGGGCAGAACGCGTGCGATGGCCTGCCCGCCGCCACAGCCGCAGACCACGGTGAGCTGTTCCAGTGCCAGTGCGTCAAAGCGGCGGAACATCAACTCGGGCTGCTGTGGGTCGAGTTGCTGCTGGCCGTTGTCTAGCAGGGCCACCAGCACCCGGCCCGCGCCGCTGTGCAGAGCGGCCGAAGCGGCCAGCAGTGCGGCGCCCGCCATGCCCATGCCCCGCGCTGCCAGTCCTTCGCCGCCCACCACGGCCACGTCGCCATAGCTGCCCTTGTGGCTGGCATGGGCGCGGGGGGCGGGCAGGGCGGGGCCGGAAAGCCAGGCGTTGGGCGGCTCGTGCCCGGGTTCTACGCCCAGATCATCCAGCCAGACCTGGCCTGCTGCGTCCCGCCCGGCGGCGGTGAACAGGCCGGGCTTGAGAGTGAGCAGACTCAGTGTGTGGCGTGGCGGGGGCGCTTGCTGGTGCAGGTGGTAGTGCTGGTGGGTTGGGGTGTCGGGCGCAAGGCCTGCAGCAAACTGGCCGGTGTCTGCGTCCAGCCCGCTGGGCAGGTCCACGGCCAGCACGGGGGCCGGGCTGCGGTGCAGGGCTTGCAGACAGGCCTGGAGCCTTGTGTCGGGCGGGCGTGCGGGGCTGTGGGGTGAAGAAGAGACGCCAATGCCCAGCAGCGCATCAACGCACAGGTCGTTGGCCCCCAGATCGCCGGGTGCGGTGTCTGCCCAGACCACGCCCGCATCCCGCGCCCGCTGCCACGAGGCCCTGGCATCGGCCGGGGCCGTATCGGGCTGGCCCAGCCAGGTCACGATCACTCTGCGGCCACTGCGCTGCAGGTGCATGGCAGCCTCCAACCCGTCACCCCCGTTGTTCCCGGGCCCGCAGGCAATCCACACGGTGCGTGCGTGGGGGGCCAGCGCCTGGGCCAATTGCGCCACGGCGAGGCCGGCGCGTTGCATGAGGGTGTGCGGGGGCAGGGAGACCGCCGCCGCTTTTTCCAGGCGGCGGGTGGCGGCTGTGTTGAACAGGGGATAAGGCTGGTGGGCGGTGATGCGGTGCATGGGCTGCAGGGGGCAAGGGCTGCTGCCAGTGGCAGCGCGCCTGCCATTGTGCGCCGACACCCCGTGGGGGCAAAGCGCAGGAAGGTTCAGAATCGACGCATGCCCAGCCCGTCCAGCGACACCTCGGGCTCGCGCTGCGCGATCAAGTCGGCCAGCGCCCGGGCGCTGCCGCAGGCCAGAGCCCAGCCACTTGCGCCGTGGCCGGTGTTGATCCACAAGCCCGGCACGCCGCTGGCGCCCACCACCGGTGCTCCGTCGGGCAGCATGGTGCGGGCGCCGCGCCAGATCTGCAGGTTGGATGACAGCTGCGCGCCGCCGGGGAACCAGTCGTTCAGCGTGCGGTACAGGCGCTGCAGTGTGGGGGTGTGGTGCTCGGCATCGGCCCCGGCCAGTTCAGCGCCACCGGCAATGCGCACACGCTGGCCCAGGCGGGTGATGGATATCTGCTGACCCGCATCCACCACGCTGGCGCGCGGGGCGTGGGTGGATTCGCGCAGCGGGGCACTGACGGAGTAGCCATACACGGCCGCCATGGGCAGGTCCAGGCCCAGCGCAGGCAGCAGCGTGGCTGATGCCATGCCCGCGCACAGCACCACGGCATCAAAGCGGCGCAGGTCCGCTTCGCCTTGCAGCACCACGCCGGTGGGGCTGCTGCCCAGTCGGTCCACGCGGGTGTTGAACACAAACTGCACGCCACCGCCCTGAATACCTTGGCGCAGCAGCTGGGCAAACAGGCGGCAGTTGCCCGCGCGCGCGTCGGGCAAGTGGATGGCGCCTGCCAGCGGCGCCTCGGGCGACAGGCCGGGCTCTATCTGGCGGGCCACATCGGCGTCGATCTCGCGCAAAGTCACGCCGCTGTCGCGCAGCACCTGCAGTGCGGGCTGCAGGCGCGTGCGGTCTTCCTCAGTGCGCAGCAGCACCAGACGGCCATCGCTGGCTTCGAAATCCAGCTCGTGCTGGCTGGCGATGGATTGCAGGCGCGTCTGGCTGTACTGCGCCAGGCGCTCGACGGCTGTAGCCGGGGCGCTGTGGCTGCGGGCCATGCTGCGCCAGCGGCGCAACCAGGCCCAGTTGGCGAGGGTCAGGCCGCCTGCCATCCGCAGGGTGGCCTGTGCCCCCATCAGTCGCAGCGGCTGGCCAAAGCCCGGCACTGCCCAGGGGCTCAGCAGGTAGGGTGCGAGCAGTCCTGCAGTGGCAAAGCTGGCTTCCTCGGCGGCTGCGCTGCGTTGTTCGAACACCGTGACTTCGTGGCCGTCGCTGGCCAGCTCGTATGCGGTGGTGACGCCGATGATGCCGGCGCCCACGATAGCAATCTTCATGAATATGGGTGTTTTTGGCTTCTAGCGCTTGTTGGTAAAGCGCGAGCAGCTATTATTTTTGTAGTATTTGTTCGATCTGCAGGCTCACGTTGAGCACCGTGTCGTCCCTGAGCGCTCCGTGCCAGACCATCAGCCCGACCGGGAGTTCCCCTGGCACATGGCAAGGCAGCGACAGCGCACAGCCATCCAGCAGATTGACCACGCTGGTGTTGCGCAGCAGCAAGTTGTTGACGCGGAAGAACTCGGCGTCGCGGGCTGCGTCCTGGGCTTTGTCCAGTCCATCGGCCGGTGCGACATCGGCAATGAGCGGTGCCACGATGGGAACGGTGGGGGACAGCAGGGCGTCGTAGGGCTCCATATCGGCGAGCATGCGTGCAATCCATTGCTGGCGCGCCTGCACCAGGTCGATGTATTCCCAGGCCATCAGCGTGGCGCCTTTTTCAATGCGCATGCGCACCCGGGGGTCGTAGCGGTCGCCCGCGCGCTGCAGCAGCTCGCGGTGCCAGGCGTAGGCTTCGGGGGCGGCAAAACCATAGGCGGGCTGCTCCAGCACGGCGGGCAGGTCGATGGTGTCGATCTGGGCGCCCGCCTGGCGCAAGGCTTCCACGCTGCGCTCAAAGGCGCGCGCCACGGTGGCATCCAGCCCGTCGAGGAAGAGGGTGGACGGCACCGCCAGCCGGTACTGCGACAGCGGCGCCAGGCTGCGCGTCACGCGCCGGGCGGCCAGCACCTCGTGCGCCACGATGGCGTCGCGCACTGTGCGCGTCATGGCGCAGGCAGTGTCCAGGGTGGTGGACAGCGGCACGGCGCCAGCGGTAGGCACCAGCCGGGCGGTGTTCTTGAAGCCCACGATGCCGTTGAGCGCCGCAGGAATGCGGATGGAGCCGCCGGTGTCCGATCCCAGTCCAATGAACGCGGCGCCAGTGGCGACCGACACCCCAGCGCCGGACGAAGACCCGCCGGGCACCCGGGGGGCGCCGGGCACGGCGCCAAAACGGGCGTCCCAGGCAGCAGGCGTGCCGTAGTGGGGGTTGACGCCTACGCCCGAGAAAGCGAACTCCACCATGTTGGTGCGGCCAATCAGGCTGGCACCCGCTGCGCGCAGCCGGGCTACGGCCGGGCAGTCTTGAGCTGCTGCGGGAGCCCCCGCCAGCGCGGTGGAGCCTGCCGGGGTGGGTTGGCCAGCCACGTCAAACAGGTCCTTCACCGACACCGACAGCCCGGCCAGAGGCAACTGGGCCACGCCCGGCTGCACCGCTGTGGTGCGAGCCTCGTCGAACAGGGTTCGCACAAAGCTGTGGGTGTTGGAGGTGGCCTGGGCAGCGTCGATGCAGCGTTCCAGCTCGGCGGGCGCGGAAGTGGCGCCGTCCCGCAGTTGCTCACGGGTGGCGATCAGGTCAGGGAGCATGGGTGTGCTAGAATCTTTGGGTTTTGCTGGGAGCAGTAGCGCAGTGGTGCAAGGTTTGCACAACCAGCGTGGCCGCTGCGGCAAGACCAATCGCAAAGCAGCCCTGTCAAGGTGTTGCGGTGTTCGTGAAGATCACGGCACTGCAAATATTGGGGCTGATTTTAGACCTAACCTTTGGAGTATTTTTATGTCCGTTACCATGCGCGAAATGCTGGAAGCCGGTGTCCACTTCGGTCACCAAACCCGCTTCTGGAACCCCAAGATGGCCCCCTACATCTTCGGCCATCGCAACAAGATTCACATCATCAACCTGGAAAAGTCGCTGCCACTGTTCCAGGAAGCCCAAAAGTTCGCCAAGCAACTGGCTGCCAACCGCGGCACGATCCTGATGGTTGGCACGAAGCGCCAAGCCCGTGAAATCCTGGCCACCGAAGCGCAACGCGCTGGCGTGCCTTTCGTGGACCAGCGCTGGCTGGGCGGCATGCTGACGAACTTCAAGACCGTGAAGACCTCGATCAAGCGCCTCAAGGACATGAAGGCCCAGCAAGAAGCTGGCCTCGACAGCCTGAGCAAGAAGGAGCAACTGACGTTCTCCCGCGAAATCGAGAAGCTCGAAAAGGATATCGGCGGCATTCAGGACATGGCTGCTCTGCCCGATGCCATCTTCATCATCGACGTGGGCTTCCACAAGATCGCCGTGGCCGAAGCCAAGAAGCTGGGCATCCCGCTGATCGGTGTGGTTGATACCAACCATTCGCCCGAAGGCATCGACTACGTGATCCCTGGTAACGACGACTCGGCCAAGGCCGTGACGCTGTACGCCCGTGGCATCGCTGACGCGATCATCGAAGGCCGTGCCAACGCCGTGAATGAAGTCGTGAAGGCTGCTACTGCAGAGAGCACCGACGAATTCGTGGAAGTGCAAGAAGCCGCTGCCTGATAGCCCGGCTGCGCGATCCGTCGCGAACAAAAGCGGGGCCCCTGGTGAGCCCCCTTTTTTTTAGCCCGAATCTGAACTGACTGAACTGAATACTGAAGGAATAAAGATGGCTGCAATTACCGCAAGCATGGTGGCTGAACTGCGTGGCAAGACCGATGCCCCCATGATGGAATGCAAGAAGGCGCTGACCGAAGCCGACGGCGACATGGCCAAGGCGGAAGAGCTGCTGCGCGTCAAGCTGGGCACCAAGGCTGGCAAGGCTGCATCGCGTATCACGGCTGAAGGCGTGGTCGCCAGCTACATCGACGGCAACACCGGTGCCCTGGTGGAAGTCAACAGCGAAACCGACTTCGTCTCCAAGAACGACAGCTTCATCGCCATGGCCAACGCCGCTGCCAAGCTGGTGGCTGAGCACAACCCTGCCACCGTCGAAGCCTTGGGCGCGCTGCCCTATAGCCAAGACAGCTTCGGCCCCACGCTGGAAGACGTGCGCAAGGGCCTGATCGGCAAGATCGGCGAGAACATGTCCTTCCGCCGCTTCAAGCGCTTCAGCGGCTCCAACCTGGCAGCCTACTTGCACGGCTCGCGCATCGGTGTGGTCGTCGAGTTCGACGGTGACGCCACCGCCGCCAAGGACGTTGCCATGCACGTGGCCGCCATGAAGCCCGTTGCGCTGACCAGCGCCGACGTGCCTGCCGACCTGATCGCCAAGGAGCGCTCGGTCGCAGAAGGCAAGGCCGACGAAGCCAACAAGGAGCTCGTGGCTGCCGGCAAGCCTGCACAAAGCGCTGAAATCACGGCCAAGCGCATCGACGGCGCTGTGCAGAAGTACCTCAAGGAAGTCTCGCTGGCCGACCAGGTCTTCGTGAAGGCTGCCGACGGCAAGCAAACCGTGGCCCAGATGCTCAAGGCTGCCAACACCAACGTGAAGGGTTTCACGCTGTACGTGGTGGGCGAAGGCATCGAGAAGAAGGTGGACGACTTTGCTGCCGAAGTGGCTGCCCAGGTGGCTGCTGCCAAGGCTGCTGCCTGATCGTTCCCTGTAACCACCCCACCAAAGCCTCGTACCACTTACCGGAGAAATTTCCCATGTCCAACGCTGCACCAGCCCACAAGCGCATTTTGCTCAAGCTGTCTGGTGAGGCGCTGATGGGGGATGACGCCTTCGGTATCAACCGCGCCACCATCGTGCGCATGGTCGAGGAGATCGCCGAAGTGACCCGCCTGGGTGTCCAGGTGGCCGTGGTGATCGGTGGGGGCAACATCTTCCGTGGTGTCGCCGGGGGCTCGGTCGGGATGGACCGTGCCACCGCCGACTACATGGGCATGCTGGCCACCGTGATGAATGCGCTGGCCCTGGCCGATGCCATGGACAAGCAGGGCCTGGTGGCCCGCGTGATGTCCGCCATTGCCATCGAGCAGGTGGTTGAGCCCTATGTGCGCCCCAAGGCGCTGCAGTATCTTGAAGAGGGCAAGGTCGTCGTGTTTGCGGCCGGCACGGGCAATCCTTTCTTCACCACCGACACCGCCGCAGCGTTGCGCGGTGCCGAAATCGGTGCTGAACTGGTGCTCAAGGCCACCAAGGTGGACGGCGTTTATACTGCCGACCCCCAGAAGGACCCCACGGCCACGCGTTATACGAAGCTCAGCTTTGACGAGGCCATGTCCCGCAATCTGGGCATCATGGATGCGACCGCGTTTGCCCTGTGCCGCGACCAGAAGCTGCCCGTGCGGGTGTTCTCCATCATCAAGCACGGCGCCCTGAAGCGCGTGGTGATGGGTGAAGACGAAGGTACGCTGGTTTACGCTTGACGACAATGGCCGAGGCCTGCCCACGATGCAGGCGGGCGCCCAGGAGAAAACATGACGATTGCCGACATCAAGAAAAATGCAGAAACCAAGATGGACCAGTCCATCTCGGCTTTCAAGAACAACCTGCAGAAGATCCGCACCGGCCGTGCCAACCCGGCGTTGCTCGATACCGTCCAGGTCGAGTATTACGGCTCCTTGGTGCCCCTGAGCCAGGTGGCCAACGTGGCGCTGATCGATTCGCGCACCATCAGCGTGCAGCCCTGGGAAAAGGGCATGGGCGCCAAGATCGAGAAGGCCATCCGCGAAAGCGACCTGGGCCTGAACCCTGCCTCCATGGGCGACCTGATCCGCGTACCCATGCCGCCCATGAGCGAAGAGCGCCGCAAGGAAATGACCAAGCTCGCCCGCAACGAGGGCGAGAGCGCCAAGATTGCCGTGCGCAACCTGCGCCGCGATGCCAACGAGTCCGTCAAGAAGCTCGTCAAGGACAAGCTGGCCTCCGAGGACGACCAGAAGCGCGCCGAAACCGACGTGCAGAAGTTCACCGATAAGCATATCGCCGAGATCGATGCGCTGGTGGCCGCCAAAGAGCAGGAAATCATGGCGGTCTAGAGCGTGTTATGCGCTTTTACGTACCCGCGTTGGCCCCACACGCAGGTGATCGCAAGGCGCAGTGCGCAGGCAAGGCCCCGGCCTTGGCAAGCGCTGCAGCGCCGCGAGTGCCTGCGTGTGGGGCCAACCCTTTGGGAAAGTCGGGGAAAGGCCCGGCTACGTCGTTGCAAGCCGCTTGAGGTATTCATACCGCGGCGCGTCCTGCGCCTAGTTGCCGGGCCTTTCCCCGACTTTCGCGGGCACTTAAAAGTGCATCACACGCTCTAGGCCCCAGGGCTTGAACATTCACATGGCTGACTCTTCGTTGGTGCCACACCACATTGCCATCGTCATGGATGGCAACGGCCGCTGGGCCACGCGCCGTTTTTTGCCGCGCCTGGCGGGCCACAAGCAAGGCGTGGATTCACTGCGCCGCTGTGCACGCGCCTGCGTGCAGCGCGGTGTGGCTGTACTCACGGTGTTTGCGTTCTCCTCCGAAAACTGGAACCGCCCCGCCGACGAGGTCTCTGGCCTCATGGAACTGTTGGCGATGGCGCTGGCGCGCGAAGTGCCGCAACTCAAGAAGGATGGCGTGCGCCTGTATTTCGTGGGTGAGCGTGCGGGTCTTTCGCAGAAGGTCCGCGATGGCCTGGCGCAGGCAGAAGCCGCTACGGCTGAAAATACCCGCCTGGTGCTCAACGTGTGTTTCAACTACGGTGGCCGCTGGGACATTGCCCAGGCAGCAGCGTCGCTGGCGGCACGGGGTGAGCCTATCACCGAGGTCAGCCTGCAGGGTGCGATGGGCATGGCCCATGTGCCCGATCCCGACCTGGTGATTCGCACCGGCGGGGAAATGCGGATCAGCAACTTTTTGCTGTGGCAGGCCGCATACTCCGAGTTTTTCTTCAGCGACCGGTTGTGGCCGGATTTCGATGAGTCGGCGCTGGACGAGGCGATTGCTGCCTTCGGTGGCCGCGAGCGCCGTTTTGGCAAAACCTCCGAACAAATCCTGTCCGCGCATCCCCAGCCGATGCCGGGCTAAGAACCTGAACAGGTTCTGAAAGGCCCCATGCTCAAGCAGCGCGTTATCACAGCCCTTGTCCTGCTGGCCATTTTGCTGCCGGCGCTTTTTTACCCATCCACGGTGCCCTTCACCGTGGTCGTGTTGGTGCTCATGGCGGCGGGTGCCTGGGAGTGGGGGCGTCTGAGCGGTTTTGGCCAGGCCGGCTCTCTCACCGTGGGCGTTGCTTGTGTCGCACTGTGTGCGGGTTCGTGGGCCCTGGGCTGGGTCGATCGTCCGTTGACCGCCCTGTGGGTGGTGGGCGGGGGGCTGTGGGTCTTGGCGGCTGCCTGGCTGCTCAAGGCAGGGGTGCCTGGTTGGCCCCGCATTCCTGGTGGAGTGCGCCTGGTGGCCGGGGTATTGGCGCTGTGGCTCGCTTGGCTCGCCGTAGTGCAGGCGCGCAATGTGGGTATCAATTTTCTGCTGTCGGTGCTGCTCCTGGTGTGGGTCGCAGACATCTTTGCTTATTTCGCTGGCCGTGCTTTTGGCCTGCGCTTCACAAAAGGCAAGCTGGCCCCTTCGATCAGTCCTGGCAAAAGTTGGGAGGGCGTGTGGGGCGGTTTGGCGGGCGTGGTGGTCATGGCCTTCGTCTGGGTAGCGTCCGATGCGCACTGGCAGGCGGCTGTGCCCAGTTTTTACAGCCGAATGGCGCTACAAGGCTGGTGGATGCTGGTGCTTGCCGCGCTGTTCATGGTGGCCATGAGTGTGTCGGGAGATCTCGTGGAGTCCCTCATCAAGCGCAGCGCCGGTGTTAAGGACAGCAGCGGCCTGTTGCCCGGACACGGTGGTGTGCTCGACCGCGTGGATGCTCTGCTGCCCACGCTCCCCCTGGCCATGATGCTCACGAGCCTGACGACTCCATGAAGAAACAACAAATCACCGTCCTCGGTTCCACCGGCTCCATTGGCACCAGCACGCTGGATGTGGTGGCCCGTCATCCCGATCGCTTCGAAGTTTTTGCGCTCAGCGCTGCCACCCAGGTCGATCTTCTACTGGCGCAGTGTGCACAGTTCCGTCCTCGCTTCGCGGTGATGGCGAGCGCGCCCCATGCGGCGCTTCTGGCTGAAAAATTGGTGGCCAATAGCCTTCCAACGCAGGTCCTTCGAGCGCAAGATGCTCTTGAATTGATAGCGTCACACGAAGAGGTGGATGCGGTGATGGCGGCCATTGTGGGCGCTGCGGGTCTCGCACCGTGTCTGGCGGCTGCGCGCGCGGGCAAGAGGTTGCTGCTGGCCAACAAGGAAGCGCTGGTGGTTGGTGGTGGGTTGTTCATGCAGACGGTGCGCGAGGGGCGAGCGACGCTGTTGCCCATCGATAGTGAACACTCCGCCATCTTTCAGTGCCTGCCAGAAGATCCTGCCACTTGGGCGCAACGGGTGGACAGCATTTTGCTCACGGCTTCCGGGGGGCCGTTTCGGCAACGAGACCCGTCCACGCTGGCTGAGATCACACCTGCCCAGGCCTGCGCGCATCCCAATTTCTCGATGGGGCGCAAGATTTCGGTGGATTCGGCCACGATGATGAACAAGGCGCTCGAAGTGATCGAGGCCCGCTGGCTGTTCGATCTGCACCCGGACCAGATCAAGGTGGTGATCCATCCGCAGCAGATCATCCATTCCATGGTGCAGTTCAAGGATGCATCGATCCTGGCTCAATTGGGAACGCCCGACATGCGCGTGCCCATTGCCTGCGGCCTGGCCTGGCCGGAGCGCATTGCGAGTGGTGCGAGCAAACTGGACTTTTCGACCCTGTCCGCGCTGGCGTTTGAAGATGCTGATGCCCACCGCTTCCCGGGTTTGCACCTGTCCTGGCAAGCGCTGAAAGCCGCCGAGGGGACGACGGCCGTATTGAATGCTGCCAATGAGGTGGCTGTGGGAGCGTTCTTGTCGGGGCGGCTTCGTTTTGACCATATTCATGCCGTGAATCTTGCAACTTTGGAGGCGGTTTCCCCCTCCAAGCCCAATTCGCTCGAAGCGTTGCTGGACCTGGATAGCCAAGCACGCAATGCCGCTGAGCAAGCTGCAGACCGCCTGGCGGCCTGAGTTTCCACCGCAACACGGACCCGCACATGCTCCTCACCATCGTTGCCTTCATCGTGGCCCTCGGCCTTCTGATTGCCGTACACGAATACGGCCACTACCGGGTGGCCGTGGCGTGCGGAGTGAAGGTGCTGCGCTTCTCGGTGGGCTTTGGCAACCCGCTGCTGCGCTGGCAACCCAAGGGCTCGCCCACTGAGTTTGTCCTGGGGGCGTTTCCGCTGGGTGGATACGTGCGCATGCTGGACGAGCGGGAAGCGCCAGTGCCCCCCGAAGAGCGGCATCTGGCCTTCAACACCCAACCTCTGCGGTCTCGCGCTGCCATCGTGGCCGCAGGCCCTGTTGCGAATCTGCTGCTGGCCGTGCTGCTGTATTCCATCGTCAACTGGAACGGGGTGGAGGAGCCCAAGGCGGTCCTGGCCAGCCCGGTGGCTGGTTCCGTGGCGCAGAGCGCGGGCCTGCGTGGCGGTGAACTGGTCGCGCAGGCAGCATTGGGTTCTGACGACCTGGAACCCGTGCGGTCGTTTGAAGATTTGCGCTGGCTGCTTACTCGCGGTGCCCTGGCGGGGGTGAACGTGCGCCTGGATGTGCAGCCACAGTCGGGGGCTGCACACCGGGAAATTTTGCTGGACATGTCGAAGATCGACAGCCGCGAAGCAGACGCCCAGCTGTTTCGCAAAATAGGCATTCTGGGGCCATGGACACGTCCGGTGCTGGGCGAGGTCATGCCTGACGGAGCCGCTGCGCGCGCCGGATTGCGCCTAGGGGATGTGGTGCTCAAGATTGGCGCCATCGATGTGGTGGATGGTCAGCAGCTGCGCGAGTTGATCCGGCAGTCCGTGCGTGGCAGCGAGCCACTGGCCCAGCCTTGGCGCGTGGATCGCGCGGGGCAGGTGCTGACCTTGGATGTTTTGCCGGAGGCCAAGCCGGAACTGGGCGCGACCATAGGCCGCATTGGGGCCTACGTTGGCGCTCCACCTGATTTCGTGACCGTTGAATATGGCGTGTTGGAAGGCGCTTGGGCCGGTGTGGTCAAGACCTGGGATGTGTCGGTATTGACGCTGCGCATGATGGGCCGCATGGTGATTGGTGAGGCATCTCTCAAGAACATCAGCGGGCCCTTGACCATCGCCGACTATGCTGGGCGTTCTGCCAGCCTGGGCCTGACGCAGTACCTCGTTTTCCTCGCCCTGATCAGCGTGAGCCTGGGCGTGCTCAACCTCCTGCCGCTGCCCGTCTTGGACGGAGGGCACCTGATGTATTATCTTTGGGAGGGTGTCACGGGCGGGGGGGTTTCAGACGCGTGGATGGAGCGCCTGCAGCGTGGAGGCGTTGCGGTCTTGCTTCTCATGATGTCCATTGCCCTGTTCAACGATATCACTCGGCTCTTTGGCTAACACTTTTGCCGCGCTTGCCCTGCAACTGCGGCGCCAGCTTCATTCATGAAAAAACACATCAATCGCCTGGGCGTGCGTACCGCATCGGCCGTTGCAGCCATGATTTTTGCCGCCAATGCGGCATGGGCTCTGGAGCCTTTCAAGGTGCAGGACATCCGCGTCGAGGGGCTGCAGCGCGTCGAGCCCGGCACCGTGTTTGCCTCCATGCCACTGCGGGTTGGTGACGACTACAACGACGAGAAGGGCGCAGCTGCCATTCGCGCACTTTTCGGTCTGGGCCTGTTCAAGGACGTGCGCCTGGAGGCGACTGGCAATGTGCTAGTGGTTGTGGTGGAGGAGCGCCCCACTGTGGCCGACGTGGATTTCGCCGGTACCCGCGAGTTTGACAAGGACGCGCTGAAGAAGGCCATGCGCGATGTCGGGCTGACCGAAGGTCGTCCCTATGACAAGGCGCTGACCGACCGTGCCGAGCAGGAACTCAAGCGCCAGTACATCAACAAGAGCCTCTATGGCGCCGAGGTCGTCACGACCGTGACCCCGATCGAGCGCAATCGTGTCAACCTGACTTTCACCGTGGTCGAAGGCGATCCCGCCCGCATCAAGGAAGTACGCATTGTTGGCAACAAGGCCTTCAGCGAATCCACGCTCAAAGGCCTGTTCGATCAGGACACCGGTGGCTGGCTCAGTTGGTACACCAAGTCGGACCGCTATTCACGTGCCAAGCTCAACGCCGATCTGGAAACACTGCGCTCCTACTACCTGCAGCGCGGCTATCTCGAATTCCGTGTCGATTCCACCCAGGTCGCTATTTCGCCCGACAAGCAGGACATTTCCATCACTGTCAATGTGACCGAAGGTGAGCGCTATGTGGTGTCTGGCGTGAAGCTGGAAGGCAACTACCTGGACCGTGAAGATGAGTTCAAGTCTCTGGTCACCATTCGCCCTGGTGAACCCTATAACGCGGACCAGGTCACTGAAACGACCAAGGCGTTTTCCGAGTATTTCTCCCGGTTTGGCTTTGCGTTCGCGCGGGTAGAAGCCGTGCCAGAGATTGACCGCGAAAACAACCGCGTCGCTTTTGTTCTGCAGGCGGAGCCCTCGCGCCGTGCCTATGTGCGCCGCATCAATGTGAGCGGCAACAACCGCACACGCGACGAAGTGATCCGCCGCGAGTTCCGCCAGTACGAAGCCTCCTGGTACGACGGTGAAAAAATCCGCCTGTCGCGTGATCGCGTGGACCGCCTGGGCTTCTTCACCGAGGTCAATGTGGAGACCCAGGAGGTCCCGGGCTCTCCAGACCAGGTGGATCTTGTGATCAACGTGGCAGAAAAACCCACCGGGTCGCTGCAGATGGGGGTGGGTTTTTCCAGCGCCGAAAAGGTGTCGCTGTCGTTTGGTATCAAGCAAGAGAACATTTTTGGCTCTGGCAACTACTTGGGCATTGATGTCAACACCAGCAAGTACCGCCGCACGCTCGTGTTCAGCACCACCAATCCGTACTTCACGCCCGACGGCATTTCTCGCACGCTGGACGTGTACTACCGCACGGACAAGCCATACGAAGACCAGGGCGGTAACTACGAGTTGGTGACCACCGGCACGTCGGTGCGATTCGGTGTTCCGTTCAGTGAAACCGATACCGTGTTCTTTGGCGGTGGGCTGGAGCAGACCAAGATCAAGGCGGGGACGAACATTCCCGCCACCTACCTGGCTTATGCCGACCAGTTTGGCTACAGCAGCACCTCCATTCCTTTGACGATCGGTTGGTCCCGGGACGACCGCGACAGCGCTCTGGCACCGAATTCCGGCCGCTATCAGCGCCTCAATTCAGAATGGTCGGTGGCTGGGGATGCTCGCTATGTGCGGGCCAACTACCAGTACCAGCAGTACGTACCGCTGAACAAACGTTTCACCATCGCCTTCAATGGCGAGGTGGGTATCGGCAAGGGCATGAATGGCCGGCCGTTCCCGGTGTTCAAGAATTTCTATTCGGGCGGGTTGGGCTCGGTGCGTGGCTTTGACCAGGGTACCCTGGGTCCGCGCGACGTGACGGGGGCCTCTTTGGGGGGGCCAAAGAAGGTGACGCTGAACGCGGAGCTGATCGCGCCGTTCCCGGGTGCAGGGAACGACCGGACGCTGCGTGTATTCACCTTCTTTGACGTGGGTAATGTGTACGGAGAAAACGAAAAAGTTACCTTCAGTGACATGCGTTCTTCCGTGGGCCTGGGCTTGAGCTGGATTTCCCCGCTCGGTCCTTTGCGTCTGGCTTTTGCGCAACCGGTGCGCAAGTTCGCCGGCGATAGAATCCAGAAACTGCAATTCCAGATTGGAACGTCTTTCTAATGAAATCCATTTCTCGCCATATCTCTTTGGCTCTGCTGCTTGGCTCCCTGGCCGTGGCTGCCCCTGCGCAAGCTCAAGAGTCGTTCAAAGCCGGTTTTGTCAATACAGACCGCATCTTCCGTGAGGCCAGCACTGCCAAGGCTGCACAGGCCAAGCTGGAGCAGGAGTTCTCCCGTCGCGAGAAAGAACTGGTGGACATGGGCAGTACCCTGAAGACCGCCACAGAGAAATTCGAACGCGAAGCCCCCACGATGGCTGAAAGCCAGCGCACGACCCGCCAGCGCCAGCTGGTGGACCAGGACCGTGAATTCCAGCGCAAGCGCCGCGAGTTCCAGGAAGACCTGAGCGCCCGCAAGAACGAGGAACTGTCCCAGGTGCTCGAACGTGCGAACAAGGTCGTCAAGCAAGTGGCTGAAGCCGAGAAGTACGACGTGATCCTCCAGGAGGCCGTCTACATCAACCCCAAGCATGACATCACCGACAAGGTGATCAAGGCGCTGAATGCCTCTGCTGGCAAGTAAGCCACAGCCCTGGACAGGTGGCGCGTGAGCTTGCTTCTTGGGCACATAGTTGATGCGCTCGGTGGCTCGCTGGAAGGAGGTGCGACACGGGATGTCGTCATCTCCCGCATCGCGCCCCTGGAGGTTGCCGGGCCGGGAGATCTCAGTTTCCTGAGCAACCCCCGCTACCAACAGCAACTGGCCGCCTCCCGGGCGGCCTGTGTCATTGTGGCGCCTGCCATGCGCGATGCCGCCCTGGCACGCGGTGCCTGCATCGTTGCGGACAACCCCTACGTGTATTTCGCGCGTGCCACCCAATTGTGGCGGCAACGCAATGCACCAGCGCAGTGCGCGGGGGTACACGCCAGTGCCGTGGTGGATCCCACGGCACAAGTGCACCCCACTGCGACCATTGGGCCGCTGTGTGTGGTGGAGCGTGGCGCTCAGGTGGGCGCGGGGACCATCCTCAAGTCGCGTGTGACCGTGGGCGAGGATTGCACCATCGGCGCGCGTTGCATCGTGCACGCAGGTGTGGTGATCGGCGCGGATGGTTTTGGCTTTGCGCCCGAGCAAGGGCAGTGGGTCAAGATCGAGCAGCTCGGTGCCGTGCGCATCGGAGACGACGTCGAGATCGGCGCCAACACCTGCATCGACCGGGGCGCGCTTCAGGACACTGTCATCGAAGATGGCGTCAAGCTCGACAACCTGATCCAGATCGGCCACAACGTGCGCATCGGCAAGCACTCGGCCATGGCGGGGTGTGTGGGGGTGGCTGGCAGCGCGACCATTGGCGCGCACTGCACTGTGGGCGGCGGGGCGATTGTGCTGGGCCATCTGGAACTGGCCGACAACGTGCATATCTCGGCAGCTACCGTGGTCACACGCTCGCTCACGCGGCCTGGGCAATACACGGGCATGTTTCCCATCGACGACAATGCGCGTTGGGAAAAAAACGCTGCAACACTCAAACAACTGCACAGCTTGCGGGAGCGCATCAAGGCGCTTGAGCAGGCTCTCAAGGCAGCATGAACGGAAGAACAACTCGATGATGGATATTCACGCAATTCTCAAGCAACTGCCCCACCGCTACCCGTTCCTGCTGGTGGACAAAGTGATCGAGCTTGAGAGCAACACCCGCATCAAGGCCATCAAGAACGTAACGTTCAATGAGCCCTATTTCATGGGGCATTTCCCCGGACGTCCCGTGATGCCGGGTGTGTTGATCCTGGAAGCGCTGGCCCAGGCTGCGGGCTTGCTGGCGTTTGATGCCATGGGCAAGGTGCCCGATGAGAACAATATCTACTACTTTGTGGGCATTGATGGCGCGCGTTTCAAGCGCCCGGTGGAGCCCGGCGACCAGTTGATCCTGAGCATCACCATCGATCGCGTTCGTGGCGGCATCTGGAAGTTCAAGGGCGTGGCCAGCGTGGGCGAAGAGGTGGCCTGCGAGGCCGAACTCATGTGCACCATGCGCAGCGTGGGTTGACCGACCCGGGCCTGTTGGATCGTGAGCAATATTCATCCCACTGCCATTGTTGCGGACGGCGCACGCCTGGACCCTTCGGTCACGGTGGGGCCGTATGCGGTTATTGGTGAGCATGTGTCGATCGGTGCGGGCACGGCGGTCGGCGCACATTGCGTCATTGACGGGCGCACGACGATTGGCGCCGACAACCGCATCTTTCAGTTCAACTCCATTGGCGCCATCCCGCAGGACAAGAAATATGCGGGCGAACCCACCGAACTGGTCATCGGCGACCGCAACACCATCCGCGAGTTCTGCACCCTGAACCTCGGTGTGCCCCAGGCCGGTGGCATCACCACGGTGGGGGACGACAACTGGATCATGGCGTACACCCACATCGCCCATGATTGCCATGTGGGCAACCACACCACGCTGGCCAACAACACCACCCTGGCAGGCCATGTCCACCTGGGCGATTGGGTGACGGTGGGCGGGCTTACCGGCATCCACCAGTTCGTCAAGGTCGGGGCGCATGCCATGGTGGGCTTTGCCAGCGCAGTGTCGCAGGACGTGCCCCCCTTCATGCTGGTCGATGGCAACCCGCTGGCCGTGCGGGGCTATAACGTGGTGGGGCTGCGCCGCCGCGGCTTCTCGCCCGAGCGCATTGCTGCGGTCAAGCAGATGCACAAGCTGATCTACCGCCAGGGCCTCACGCTGGAGGCTGCACGTGCCGCCATTGCTGAGCTGGTGCAGTCCTCACCGCAGGCCAGCGAGGATGCCGCGATGATGGAGCGGTTCCTGGCCGACGCCACGCGCGGCATAGCGCGCTGAGGGCTGGGTGATGGCTGCTTCCCCCCGCGTCGCCATGGTGGCGGGCGAGACATCGGGCGACCTGCTGGCCGGTCTGTTGATCGACGGCATGCAGGCCCATTGGCCAGACCTGAAGACCTGCGGCATTGGTGGCCCGCAAATGCAACGCCGGGGTTTTGATGCCTGGTGGCCCAGCGAGAAGCTGGCCGTGCATGGCTACAGCATGGAAGTGCTGCGCCGTCTGCGCGAGTTGCTGGGCATCCGCAAGCAACTGCGTGAGCGGTTGCTCAAGGACCGCCCGGATGTCTTCATCGGTGTGGATGCCCCTGATTTCAACCTGGGGCTGGAAGCTGACCTGCGAGCTGCGGGCATCAAGACGGTGCATTTCGTGTGCCCCTCCATCTGGGCCTGGCGCGCGGAACGCGTCGAGAAGATTCGACGCAGCGCTGATCACGTGTTGTGCATCTTTCCGTTCGAGCCTGAACTGCTCGCGCGGTATGGCATCGCCGCCACCTACGTGGGGCACCCGCTGGCAGGTGTGATTCCCATGGTGCCGGACCGCGCTGCGGCCCGTGCCCAGCTCGGGCTGCAGGATACGGACGAGGTGCTGGCCATTCTGCCGGGCAGCCGTTCTTCGGAGATCGCCTACATCACTCAACCCTTCTTTGAGGCTGCAGCGCTTGTCAGAAAAGCGCGACCAACTATTAAATTGATAGTGCCTGCCGTGCCAGCGCTGCGCGAACGCATCGTGCAGGCAGCGCAGGCCGCTGGGCTGGGCGGTGTGGTGCAGATCGTTTCCGGGCAATCCCACGCCGTGCTCGCCGCCTGCGACACCACGCTGATCGCCAGTGGCACCGCCACGCTGGAGGCGGCCCTGTTTAAGCGCCCTATGGTCATTGGCTACCACATGCACCCATTGAGCTGGTGGCTTATGCGCCGCAAGCAGTTGCAGCCCTGGGTGGGCTTGCCCAACATCCTGTGTGGCGACTTCGTGGTGCCCGAGCTGATCCAGGATGCCGCGACACCCCAGGCGCTTTGTGCGGCAACACTCCAATGGCTGGATGCCCGCCAGCACCATCCCGCAAAAATCACGGCCCTGGAGCAGCGCTTTACGGCGCTGCACGAGAGCCTGCGCCGCAACACTCCCCAACTGGCTGCCGATGCGATCCAGAAAATCCTCCATCCCGCTGCCTGAACAGGCCTGCCTGCCCTGGCATCCGCCAGGCCTTGTGGCCGGCGTGGATGAAGCGGGCCGTGGCCCGCTGGCGGGGCCTGTGGTGGCTGCTGCAGTCATCCTGGACGATCTGCATCCCATCGCAGGCCTGGCTGACTCCAAGAAGCTCACGCCCGCCCGGCGCGAAAAGCTCTACGACGAAATCCGCGCCAAGGCGCTGTGCTGCAGCATTGCCGAGGCCAGCGTGGAAGAGATCGATCAGCTCAACATCCTGCAGGCCACGATGCTGGCCATGCGGCGGGCCGTGATGGGGCTGCGCCTGAAGCCCGTCATGGTCCTCGTCGATGGCAATCGGCTGCCCACGCTCGACATCCAGGCTGAGGCCATCGTCAAGGGCGATGCGCTGGTGCCGGCCATCTCGGCCGCGTCCATCCTGGCCAAGGTGCACCGTGACCGCTGGTGTGTGCAGGTGCATGAAGAATTTCCCCAGTACGGATTTGCGGGCCACAAAGGCTATGGCACGGCGGTGCATATGGCGGCCCTGCGCGAGCACGGCGCGTGCGTCCACCACCGGCGTTCCTTTGCGCCCGTGGCGCAGAATCTGCGCGGCTGAACCTGCCCAACCATGACATCCTCCTCGATCACCACCATCCATTCGCGGGACAACACGTTCGTGAAAGACCTGCGCCGTCTTGCGCAGGACACCACGGCCTACCGCAAGCAAGGCCGGGTTTGGCTGGAGGGCGATCACCTCTGCCGCGCGGCCCTGGAGCGTGGCCAGCGCGCATCCATTGCAGTGTTTTCAGAGTCTTTTTGGCCGCTGGCGCAGGTAGAGTGGGCGCAAACTGCTATGAAAATCATAGTAATTGCTGACGCACTGTTTGCTGACATCAGTGGGCTGGAGTCACCCGCTCGCATGGGTTTCATCATGAATTTGCCCGCGCCCGCTGCGGTGCATCCGGGTGCGGCGACCGTGGTGCTGGACCGTGTGCAGGACGCTGGGAATGTGGGCTCCATCCTGCGCAGTGCGTCCGCGTTCGGGTTCCGGCAGGTGGTTGCCATCAAGGGCAGCGCCGCGCTGTGGTCCCCCAAGGTGCTGCGGGCGGGCATGGGTGCGCATTTCGCGCTGGACCTGATCGAGGGCGTGGAGCACGGCGAGCTTCAATCGCTGCAGGTGCCCATGCTTGTGACCAGCTCGCACGCCGGAGTCTGGTTGCACCGTGCCGCCTTGCCCTGGCCGTGTGCATGGGTGTTGGGCCACGAAGGGCAGGGCGTTTCCCTTGCGCTGGAAGAGCGTGCCGCTCTGCGCATCCGCATTGCACAACCGGGCGGCGAAGAGTCGCTCAATGTGGCGGCCGCTGCAGCGATCTGCCTGCATGCGAGCGGCGCCGGGCGCTGAAGCCACCGCTTCTTGATCGTTTCCAGCAGATCTCAGGGGGCGGAGCGCCTCACTCTTTTTTTAGAGATTGCGCAGGAACTGGCGCACGAATTCTTCCTGGTTGGGGGCGTCCTTCTCCGTGCTGAACAGCACCTGCTGGTTCTCCACCCGGATTTTCAGCTGCGGCGCGAATTTGCATTGCACCAAGCCCAGGCCGGGTGCCGTGCTTTTGAAGGCGGGGGTGTTGCGGCACATGGACTCCAGCTCTGATGCCACCACGCCACAGAAGCTGCCGATGCTCAGCGACTGGAGTTTTTCGTCGTCAATGGTGGCCCAGTCAACGTTGGTCTTCACTGGCGTACTGCATGCAGCGGTGGCGTCCTGGTCGGCCTTGGCCAGTTCGGCCTGCACGCTGGCCAGGCGCTTGTTGCGGTCAAAGCGGGCCAGCTTGTCCTGCAGGCCCTGCTTTTGTTGGCCTTTGTAGCTGGCCAGCAGGTCCGCCAGCTTGAAGGCCCTGCTCTTTTCTTCACTGAAGGCCAGTGGCACGCCATCGCGCTTGCCTGGCAGGTACACCACATAGTGGTCGCCATTGCGATAGGCCTGGTTCTGCTTTTGCAGCAAACCGTAGCTGCGGCCATCGAGCGTGGTGGCGTATACCTCGCGCGCCGAGCCCCGTTGCTCCAACTGGCTCAGGAAGACGACCTGATCGATGGGGTCGTTGATGCCACTCACTCGCACGAGGGCCTGCTTGCCGTCTGCGGTGGGGGCCAGCACGACTTCAACGCCCTGGGGCGCCACGAAGACCTGGGGGTATTTTGCCAGCTCCAGGGCTTGAGCGGCCATGGTGGCGCACAGGCCCGCCAGGGAAAGGGCAAGGGGTCGGAGAAAAATGCGCATCGGGATCAGCCTTTGGAGTGGGGGCGGTGGGGAAACGGGGCGAAGTCTAGGGCGCCTGTTGTCCTCTGAAATGCCTGGAACACTTGCTTACGTAACAAGGTTATGCAAGACGCGCATTTGTTGGTGAGCGCGCCATGAAGGATATAATCGGGAGCTTTTCTCGCAACAGCGTCGCCCGACCGCACCCAAAGCAACAACCCATCTGAGAGCAGCCACCAGCACTTGCGTACCTTTGCGTGCACGAGTGGACTGCAGGCGCCGGGCGACCGTAACCATCCGGAGAACCCAGTGCTTTTGTCTCTACAGGGAAACTTCCCGCCCGCCATCCTGGCGCTCGCAGACGGCACGGTCTTTATCGGCAATTCGATTGGTGCCACCGGCACCACCGTCGGCGAAGTGGTGTTCAACACCGCCATCACCGGCTACCAGGAAATCCTCACAGACCCGAGCTACTGCCAGCAGATCGTGACCCTCACGTATCCGCACATCGGCAACTACGGCGTCAATGTGGAGGACATCGAAGCCGACAAGGTCCACGCCGCAGGCCTGATCATCAAAGACCTGCCGCTGCTGGCAAGCAACTTCCGCTCCACGGAAACGCTCTCGCAGTACCTCGTGCGTGAGAAGACCGTTGCCATCGCCAACATCGACACCCGAAAGCTCACGCGCCTGCTGCGCAGCAAGGGTGCGCAAAACGGCACCATCATCGGCCTTGCTGCAGGGCAGCCTGTCACGCAGGCGCTCATCGACGAAGCCATCGCCAAGGCCAAGGCGGCCCCCAACATGGCCGGGCTGGACCTGGCCCAGGTGGTGACCACGGCAGCGCGTTATGAGTGGATGCAGACAGAGTGGAAACTGGGTACTGGCTACGGCGAACTGTCGGCCCCACAGTTTCATGTGGTGGCGTACGACTTCGGCGTCAAGAAGAACATCCTGCGCATGCTGGCGGAACGTGGCTGCAAGGTCACCGTGGTGCCCGCGAAGACGCCGGCCGCTGATGTGCTGGCTCTCAAGCCCGATGGTGTTTTTCTGTCCAACGGCCCTGGCGACCCAGAGCCTTGCGACTACGCCATCGCCGCGACCCGCACGATTGTGGACAGTGGCATGCCCACGTTCGGCATCTGCCTGGGGCACCAGATCATGGCCCTGGCTGCTGGTGCCAAGACCTTCAAGATGACCCACAGCCACCACGGTGCCAACCACCCGGTGAAGGACCTGGACACTGGCCGCGTGAGCATCACGAGCCAGAACCACGGTTTTGCGGTGGACATGGAATCGCTTCCTGCCCATCTGCGCGCCACGCACGTCAGCCTGTTTGACGGCACGCTGCAAGGGCTGGTCCACAAGGACAAGCCCGCTTTCTGTTTCCAGGGGCATCCTGAGGCATCCCC
This sequence comes from Acidovorax sp. FG60, assembly GCF_057808995.1. Lineage (NCBI taxonomy): Bacteria > Pseudomonadati > Pseudomonadota > Betaproteobacteria > Burkholderiales > Comamonadaceae > Acidovorax > Acidovorax sp. FG60. The sequence goes on along the minus strand of NZ_JBMDJC010000016.1, from coordinate 90,571 downwards.
CGGTCCGCACGATATCGCATACCTCTTTGACCGCTTCACCGACGCCATGCGCGCGGCAAAAGCCGGTTAAGCGCGGAAGGAAACAGCACCATGAAACTGTTCAGCTTCCCCCTTGCATCGCTGGAAAAGGCGATCCATAAGCGTGTCCTGACCCTGCCTTCGCCCCACCGTGAGTGGTTCACGGAACGTTGGGCGCAAAAGCCCTACAAGAAAGCGTTCGTCGAGAACAAGGCCATGCCGCTCGTCACGCTCGTGGCCAAGGGCAAGACGCTGGACGATGCTGCCTTTGCAGAGCTGCTGCAGGAGTGGGAAGTGACGTTTTATGACGCGGAAGAAGAAGTCTTGCGCCCACTGATCCAGGGCGACGGCCTGCTGCAGCTGATGCAGAAGAACCTTCCTCCCGCACGCGCCGAGGCGCTGCTTGCCAAGTTGACCCAGCGGCGTTTGCCCGCAGATGCAACAGCAGCCTCTGCCCCAACCCCCAGCCCCCAGGCAGCCGAACCCACGATCGACTGATCGACGCACCATGCCAAAACGCACAGACATCAAAAGCATCCTCATCATCGGCGCTGGCCCCATCATCATCGGCCAGGCCTGCGAGTTCGACTACTCCGGCGTACAGGCCTGCAAGGCCCTGCGCGAAGAGGGCTACAAGGTCATCCTGATCAACAGCAACCCTGCGACGATCATGACCGACCCGGCCACGGCCGACGTCACCTACATCGAGCCCATCACTTGGCAGACGGTCGAGAAGATCATCGCCAAGGAGCGTCCCGACGCGATCCTGCCCACCATGGGTGGCCAGACTGCGCTCAACTGCGCGCTGGACCTGTGGCACAACGGCGTGCTCGACAAGTACAAGGTCGAGTTGATCGGTGCCACCCCCGAAGCCATCGACAAGGCCGAAGACCGCTTGAAGTTCAAGGACGCCATGACCAAGATCGGTCTGGGCTCGGCGCGCTCCGGCATCGCCCACAGCATGGACGAAGCCTGGGCCGTGCAAAAGACCGTGGGTTTCCCCACCGTGATCCGCCCCAGTTTCACGCTGGGCGGTACCGGCGGCGGCATTGCCTACAACCCTGAAGAGTTCGAGACCATCTGCAAGCGCGGCCTCGAAGCGTCGCCCACCAACGAGCTGCTGATTGAAGAGTCGCTGCTCGGCTGGAAGGAGTACGAGATGGAAGTGGTCCGCGACAAGGCGGACAACTGCATCATCATCTGCTCCATCGAAAACCTGGACCCGATGGGTGTGCACACGGGCGACTCGATCACCGTGGCCCCCGCGCAGACGCTGACCGACAAGGAATACCAGATCATGCGCAACGCCTCGCTGGCAGTGCTGCGTGAAATTGGTGTGGACACGGGTGGCTCCAATGTGCAGTTCTCGGTCAACCCGAAGGACGGCCGCATGATCGTCATCGAGATGAACCCGCGCGTGTCGCGTTCGTCGGCGCTGGCGTCCAAGGCCACGGGTTTCCCCATCGCCAAGGTTGCCGCCAAGCTGGCCGTGGGCTACACGCTGGATGAGCTCAAGAACGAAATCACGGGCGGCGCCACGCCCGCATCGTTCGAGCCTTCGATCGACTACGTGGTCACCAAGATCCCACGTTTTGCGTTCGAAAAATTCCCCACGGCCGACAGCCGCCTGACCACGCAGATGAAGTCGGTCGGCGAGGTCATGGCCATGGGCCGCACCTTCCAGGAGTCCTTCCAGAAAGCCCTGCGCGGCCTGGAAGTCGGCGTGGACGGCATGAACGAGAAAACCCAGGACCGCGAGACGCTCGAAAAAGAACTGGGCGAGCCCGGCCCTGAGCGCATCTGGTACGTGGGCGATGCGTTTGCCATGGGTCTTTCGGTCGACGAAGTGTTCGAGCTGACCAAGATCGACAAATGGTTCCTGGTGCAGATTGAGCAGATTGTGAAGATCGAGCTGGACATCGACAAGCTGGTGGCCGAAAAGGGTGACGGTGCCCTGGCGGCGCTGGATGCCGGCACGCTGCTCACGCTCAAGCAAAAAGGCTTCTCCGACCGCCGCTTGGCCAAGCTGCTCAAGACCACCGAGAAGGCGGTGCGCGACGCACGCCGTGCGCTCAAAGTGCGCCCCGTGTACAAGCGTGTGGACACCTGTGCGGCTGAGTTCGCTACCAACACCGCGTACCTGTACTCCACTTACGAAGTCGCCACCCACGGTGGTGTCGCCGAATGCGAGTCGGAGCCTACGAACAACAAGAAGATCATGGTGCTGGGCGGTGGCCCCAACCGCATCGGCCAGGGCATCGAGTTCGACTACTGCTGCGTGCATGCGGCCCTTGCCATGCGCGAGGACGGCTACGAGACCATCATGGTCAACTGCAATCCCGAGACCGTCTCCACCGACTATGACACCTCCGACCGCCTGTACTTCGAGCCCGTGACGCTCGAAGACGTGCTGGAGATTGTGGACAAGGAAAAGCCAATCGGCGTGATCGTGCAGTACGGCGGCCAGACGCCCCTGAAGCTTGCCCTGGGTCTGGAAGCTGCTGGCGTCCCGATCATCGGCACCAGCCCCGACATGATCGACGCGGCTGAAGACCGCGAGCGCTTCCAGAAGCTGCTGGGTGAACTCGGCCTGCGCCAGCCGCCCAACGCCACGGCACGCACCGAACCCGAAGCCCTGGAAAAGGCCGCCGCCCTGGGCTACCCCCTGGTGGTGCGCCCCAGCTACGTGCTGGGCGGCCGCGCGATGGAAATCGTGCACGAGCAGCGCGACCTGGAGCGCTACATGCGCGAGGCCGTGAAGGTAAGCAACGACTCGCCCGTGCTGCTCGACCGCTTCCTCTCCAACGCCATCGAGTGCGACGTGGACTGCGTACGCGATTCGGCGGGCGTCACCTTCATCGGCGGGGTCATGGAACACATCGAGCAGGCGGGCGTGCACAGCGGCGACTCCGCCTGCTCACTGCCCCCGTACTACCTGTCGCAGCCCACCATCGACGAGATCAAGCGCCAGACCGCCGCCATGGCCCAGGGCCTGAACGTGGTGGGACTGATGAACGTGCAGTTCGCCATCCAGGAGATGGACGGCAAGGACGTGATCTACGTGCTGGAAGTGAACCCCCGCGCCTCGCGCACGGTGCCGTTCGTTTCCAAGGCCACGGGCATTCAGCTGGCCAAGGTCGCGGCGCGTTGCATGGCGGGTCAAACGCTGGCCTCGCAGGGCGTCACCAAGGAAGTGACACCGCCGTACTTCAGCGTGAAGGAGGCCGTGTTCCCGTTCGTGAAGTTCCCTGGCGTGGACACCATCCTCGGCCCAGAGATGAAGTCCACTGGCGAGGTCATGGGCGTGGGCAAGACCTTCGGCGAAGCCTTTGTGAAGAGCCAGCTGGGCGCGGGCACCAAGCTGCCCACATCGGGCAAGGTGTTCCTCACCGTGAAGAATGCCGACAAGCCGCGTGCCGTGGACATCGCCCGCCAACTGGTGGCGCTGGGCTTTGAGCTGGTGGCGACTAAGGGCACTGCAGCTGCGATTGCCGAAGCTGGCGTGCCTGTGGGCGTGGTCAACAAGGTGACCGAAGGCCGCCCGCACATCGTGGACATGATCAAGAACAACGAGATCGTCATGGTCATCAACACCGTGGAAGAGCGTCGCAATGCGATTGCCGATTCGCGTGCGATCCGCACCTCGTCGCTGCTGGCCCGCGTGACCACGTTCACGACCATCTTTGGCGCCGAGGCGGCGGTGGAGGGCATGAAGTACCTGGACAAGCTCGACGTGTACTCGGTGCAGGAGCTGCACGCCCAACTGGCTGCCTGAGCATCGGCAAAAGCGGCATAATTGCCGCCTGAACAGACACCGCCGCGCGGCAACGTGCGGCGGTTTCCTTTTGTAGACTTGCCATTCGCATCGCCCAGCGCAGCGCGGGCATGCCTGGCGATTGACCGGTGGAAGTGCTTCTGGCGCTTTCACCGTTTTGATTTATGGAGACGCAACACGATGGCCACCATTCCGATTACCAAGCGCGGTGCTGAAAAGCTCAAGGAAGAACTGCACCGCCTCAAGACCGTAGAGCGCCCCGCTGTGATCACGGCAATTGCCGAAGCGCGCGCGCAGGGCGACCTCAGCGAAAACGCTGACTATGACGCCGCCAAGGACCGCCAGGGCTTCATCGAAGGCCGCATCCAGGAGATCGAGGGCAAGCTGTCGGTGGCGCAGGTGATCGACCCCAGCGCCGTGGATGGCGGCGGCAAGGTCGTCTTTGGCGCCACGGTCGAACTGGAAGACGAAGAGTCTGGCGACCTCGTGAAATACCAGATCGTGGGCGAGGACGAGGCGGATCTGAAGCAAGGGCTCATCAATATCTCGAGCCCTATCGCCCGCGCCTTGATCGGCAAGGAAGAGGGCGATACCGCCGAAGTGCAGGCTCCCGGCGGGATTCGCCGCTACGAAGTGGTGGCGGTCAGCTACCAGTGAGCGGGAACGGCATGTTCCACCGCCTTCCTGCCCTGGTCGCTGCGCTCTGGTGGGGCAGCCTGACTACCATCGGGTTTCTGGTCGTTCCCATGCTGTTTGCCCACCTTCCGTCGCCCATGGTGGCGGGCAACATGGCGGCCAAGCTGTTTGCGGCGCAGACCTGGGTGGCGGTCGCCTGCTGTCTGGTTCTGCTGCTGATTTCAAGGCCAAAACAGGCGATAGCGCAGTATCCATGGGCGCAAGCTGCTATGGTTTTTATACTCGGTGGCATGCTGCTGGCGTTGCTCACGCAGTTTGGCGTGGCGCCGCGTATCGTGGCGCGGCAGGATTTGCGCCTGTGGCACAGCGTGGGGACGGTGATGTATGTGCTGCAGTGGTGCTGCGCACTGGCCGTGTTGTGGCAAACACTGCGCCAGGTTCAGAAGCCGCCGTTGTTGCCGGTCGGGCCTGACGGCACTGCAGACGACTGAACCGAGCGCTGGTCGCAACCAGCGCTGCCTCCAAACCGCCTATTCGCGCCAGTGCTCCGCCACCCAGGTGGCCGGACGAATGAAGCGAAACCGCCGGTTGCGCCGCCCGGCCAAAGCATCGGGGGGATTGCATTCCCCATGAAAGATCACGATGCGTGCGCCCGCTGGCACAAACGGCGGCCGCCAGTAGTTGGTCGGCCAGGGCGGTATCCCGTGGTATTTGAAACTCGGGCACCACGCCGCAGGCCAGTATTGCAACTTGCCCTGCCGGTGCAGGAAGTCCGACAAGTAGGCCTGCTCGTTGCGAAACTGCTCACGAATTTCTGAGAAATGCGCGCGAAAGTGCTCCAGCACGTCGGGGTGAGCTCCCAGCTCAAAGCGATAGACCGAGGAGTTGCCCGTGATGCGCCAGGGGCGCTTGTAGTCGTGGATGATCAGGAATTCACCCGGCTGGGTGAAAAAATCGTCCAGGCTGCCGGTGATGACCACGTCCACATCCAGGAACAAGGCCGTGCCTCGAAGTCCGTGCAGGTCCTTGCTGAAAGTGACCAGCTTGGTCCAGCCCCGCTCGGGGATGCCGGGTGGCAGATCGAGTGCGGGGATGGGCAGGCACTGCACTTCGCTGCGGATGCCCGTGCTGTCATCGGTCAGGCAGACAAAGCGAAAATCCCCGCTCAGGTGCCTGCGCACCATGGCATACAGCCGGTTGACGTATTCGGGGCCGTATTTCGTGCCCCACTTCATGCAGAGGATGTGGCGGACGGGCGCCATGCCGGCAGGTGCTGCAAAGTTTGCAGGTACTGCCGAACCTGCATCGTGGCTCATCAGTCTGCCTGGCGCTTCTTGATTGATTTTTGCTTGGGCTTGGCGCGTTTGATCTGGCCGCCCGAAGTGAGGCGCTGGTTGCCCAGCACGCGCAGTTGCTTGATCTCGGGGCGCTGGCCGCCGCGCTTGCTGTATTTGAGCACCTTGACGTCGCGTGGGCCGGGCATGCGGTCCTCATCGACCGTACGTTCCTTGACGGGCTGGGGGCGCCACAGTACCAGCAGCTTGCCGATGTGCTGGATGGGGGCTGCGTTGAGTTCGGCGGTCAGCTCCTGGTACATCAGCTCGCGCGCCACGCGGTCATCGTTGAAAACGCGCACCTTGATCAGGCCATGGGCGTTCAGGGCGGCGTCGATTTCCTTCTTGACCGCAGGGGTGAGTCCATCGCCGCCGACCAGGACGACGGGGTCCAGGTGATGGGCATTGGCGCGTTGTTCCCGGCGCTCGGCGGGAGTCAGTTGAATTTGGGGCATGGGCCGTATTATCGGCGGTGCTGATTGTCGAGAGACAATGGAGCGGTATGAAAGTCAAAACCCAAAGCAAGAAGGTCAACAAGGCGTGGTTGAACGACCATGTCAACGACACCTATGTCAAATTGGCCCAGAAAGAGGGATACCGGGCACGCGCCGCCTATAAGCTCAAGGAAATCGACGAACAGCTGGGTCTCATCAAACCCGGTTACACCGTGGTGGATCTGGGTTCCACGCCGGGCGCCTGGAGCCAGTACCTGCGCAGGCGCATGTCGCCCGGGGGGGCTGCAGCGGGCCAACTCAACGGCACCATCATTGCGCTAGACCTTCTGCCCATGGAGCCCATCGAGGGTGTTACCTATATCAACGGTGATTTTCGTGAGGCGGAGGTGCTGGAGCGCCTGGAGCAGGCCCTGGATGGTCGGGTGGTGGATGTTGTCGTTTCGGACATGGCTCCCAATCTGTCCGGTATCGAATCGGCCGACGCTGCGCGCATTGCCCATCTGGTCGAACTGGCTGTGGAGTTTGCTTGCAACCATTTGAAACCGGATGGGGCCCTCGTGGTCAAGCTGTTCCATGGCAGCGGCTACAGCGATCTGGTCACGCTGTTCAAACAGACCTTCAAAGTGGTCAAGCCGTTGAAGCCCAAGGCCTCCCGCGACAAATCGTCCGAGACCTTTCTGGTGGGCATGGGCCTCAAGAAGACCGCCTGAACGGGCTTGCCTCAGGTCAAGAATCCGTGAATTTCGACCCTAAAGCCCGTGCTGTTTCCATGGCCGCTAGGGGGAATAGGGATGGCCGGGTGGCTTGAAACACCTAAAATGGGCCGCACATGCGTGCCATGACGGCAGTGTGTCCGTTTTCTGTTTCCCGCAACTGGAGCCCCGCTTGAACAATCAGTGGTTTTCAAAAATTGCCGTGTGGCTGGTTATTGCCATGGTGCTGTTCACGGTGTTCAAACAGTTTGACACCCGTGCCGGAGCCAGCGCAGGCCACGTCGGCTACTCGGAGTTCCTGGAGGAAGTCCGCAGCAACCGCATCAAGAGCGCGACCATCCAGGAAGGCCAGGGCGGCACCGAGATCGTGGCCGTCACCAATGACGACCGCAAGATCCGCACGACGGCCACCTATCTGGACCGTGGCCTTGTGGGCGATCTCATCAACAACAACGTCAAGTTCGACGTCAAGCCCCGTGAAGAAGGCTCCCTGCTCATGACCCTCCTGGTCAGCTGGGGCCCCATGCTGCTGCTGATCGGCGTGTGGGTGTACTTCATGCGTCAGATGCAGGGCGGCGGCAAGGGCGGCGCCTTCAGCTTCGGCAAGAGCAAGGCGCGCATGCTCGACGAAAACAACAACCAGGTCACGTTCGCGGACGTGGCGGGTTGCGACGAGGCTAAGGAAGAAGTCAAGGAAGTCGTGGACTTCCTGAAAGATCCGCAGAAATTCCAGAAACTGGGTGGCCGCATTCCCCGGGGCCTGCTGCTAGTGGGCCCCCCTGGCACCGGCAAGACCCTGCTTGCCAAGTCCATCGCGGGTGAAGCCAAGGTGCCGTTCTTCAGCATCTCTGGCTCCGATTTTGTGGAAATGTTTGTCGGCGTGGGTGCGGCCCGTGTGCGCGACATGTTCGACAACGCCAAGAAGAACGCTCCGTGCATCATCTTCATCGATGAAATCGACGCGGTGGGCCGCCAGCGTGGTGCTGGCCTGGGCGGCGGTAACGACGAACGCGAACAGACCCTCAACCAGATGCTGGTTGAAATGGACGGCTTCGAAACCAACCTGGGCGTGATCGTGGTGGCTGCCACCAACCGCCCCGACATCCTGGACGCCGCCCTGCTGCGCCCTGGCCGTTTCGACCGTCAGGTCTATGTGACGCTGCCCGATATCCGTGGCCGCGAGCAGATCCTGAACGTGCACATGCGCAAGATCCCGATTGGTCAGGACGTGGCCCCTGGCATCATTGCCCGTGGCACCCCTGGCATGAGCGGTGCCGATCTGGCCAACCTGTGCAATGAAGCTGCCCTGATGGCTGCGCGCCGCAATGCGCGCACCGTGGAGATGCAGGACTTTGAGAAGGCCAAGGACAAGATCCTCATGGGCCCCGAGCGCAAGAGCATGGTCATGCCCGAGGAAGAGCGCCGCAACACGGCCTACCACGAGTCTGGCCACGCCCTCATTGGCAAGCTGCTGCCCAAGTGCGACCCCGTGCACAAGGTCACCATCATTCCCCGTGGCCGTGCCCTGGGCGTGACGATGAGCCTGCCTGCCCAGGACCGCTACAGCTACGATCGCGAATACATGCTCAACCAGATCAGCATGCTGTTTGGTGGCCGCATCGCTGAAGAAGTGTTCATGAATCAGATGACCACTGGGGCCAGCAATGACTTCGAGCGTGCCACGCATATTGCCCGTGACATGGTCACCCGCTACGGCATGACCGATGCCCTGGGGCCCATGGTCTACGCCGAGAACGAAGGCGAAGTGTTCCTGGGCCGTTCGGTGACCAAGACCACGACCATGAGCGAGCAGACCATGGAAAAGGTGGACATGGAAGTGCGCCGCATCATCGATGAGCAGTACAACCTGGCCCGCCGCCTGATCGAAGAGAACAGCGACAAGATGCACGCCATGGCCAAGGCCTTGCTCGAATGGGAAACCATCGATACCGAGCAGTTGGACGACATCATGGCTGGCAAGGAGCCCCGTCCTCCCAAGGACTGGACGCCCCGTACACCTCCCTCGGGCGGCGACAACTCCAGCGGCGGCACGCCTGCGGTAACGACGGACACCGCACCATCGGCCGCCTGATTGCTGGCCGGTCCATCCGTTCTCACGGGGCCTTGTGCCCCGTTTTTCATGGGTGGTGTTGTGCTGCCTCCCGACCTCCACCAGGAAGGCGCCTGTGACCTTTTCTCGATCCCCCCATGATCTGGCAGACCTCCCGTTTCTCTATTGACCTGGCCGAGCCCCGCGTGATGGGCATCGTCAATGTCACGCCGGACTCGTTCTCCGACGGCGGGCGGCATGGCTCCACCGCTGCGGCCCTGCGGCATTGCGAGCATTTGCTGCGCGACGGTGCACACATTCTGGACATTGGCGGGGAGTCCACGCGCCCCGGCAGTCCGGCGGTGCCGCTGGACGAAGAGCTGGCGCGGGTGGTGCCTCTGGTGCAGGGCGCGGTGTCCCTGGGGGTTCCTATCTCCATCGATACCTACAAGCCCGAGGTCATGCGCGCGGTGCTGGACCTGGGCGCGGACATCATCAATGACATCTGGGCATTGCGCCAGCCGGGTGCCGCAGAGGTGGTGGCATCGCACCCGAAATGTGGGGTGTGCCTGATGCACATGCACCGCGATCCCCAAACCATGCAGATGGCCCCGATGGAGGGCGATGTGGTACAGCAGGTGCTATACTTTTTGCAGCGCTCTGCGCTTGACCTGCAAGCGCTAGGGGTCGAAAAGAACCGGATTGTGCTGGACCCGGGTATTGGTTTTGGCAAAACGGTGGAACAGAATTTTGCGCTGCTGGCGCACCAGTCGGTGCTGCGGGCTGCAGGCTATCCTCTTCTGGCAGGCTGGTCCCGCAAGTCGTCTCTGGGTGCGGTGACGGGCTTGGCAGTAGAGCAGCGCATGGTGCCCAGCGTGGCCGCAGCGGTGTTGGCCGTGGAGCGTGGAGCTTCTGTGGTACGCGTGCACGATGTCCGCGAAACCGTGGCGGCGCTCGCGGTGTGGCGTGCAATGCAAGGGGCCTGACGGGGTCTTCCGGAGACTGGGGCGTTGTATGGATGGGCGCATGCCAGACCCTTTGGCGATGGATAACAAACAATGAGATTCACACGAGGAGACGCTAGAACATGACACGCCAATACTTTGGAACCGATGGCATTCGTGGCACCGTCGGGCAGCCACCCATCACCCCGGATTTTGTTCTGCGCCTGGCCCATGCCGTCGGGCGAGTGTTGCGCAGGACCGAGGAGCGCCCCACGGTGCTGATCGGCAAGGACACGCGCATTTCGGGCTACATGCTGGAAAGTGCGCTGGAGTCAGGCTTCAACTCCGCGGGTGTGGATGTGGTGCTGCTGGGCCCTTTGCCCACCCCGGGCGTGGCCTATCTGACCCGCGCACAACGCGCCAGCCTGGGGGTGGTCATCAGCGCCAGCCACAACGCCTATCCCGACAACGGCATCAAGTTTTTCAGTGCACAGGGCACCAAGTTGCCCGACACGTGGGAGCAGGCCGTGGAAGCGGCCCTGGGTGAACCCCCGGTGTGGGCCGATTCGGCCAGCCTGGGCAAGGCGCGGCGGCTCGATGATGCGGCGGGCCGCTACATTGAGTTCTGCAAGAGCACGTTTCCGCAGGACCTGACCCTCAAGGGCCTCAAGATCGTTGTCGATGCCGCGCATGGCGCGGCCTACCAGGTGGCACCCAAGGTCTTCCACGAGCTGGGTGCCGAAGTGCTGTCGATTGGCTGCTCGCCCGACGGCCTCAACATCAACCACGAGGTGGGAGCCACCCATCCCGATGCGCTCGTGCGGGCCGTGCGCGCCAACCACGCCGACTATGGCATTGCGCTCGATGGCGACGCGGACCGCCTGCAGATCGTCGATGCCACGGGGCGCCTGTACAACGGCGACGAGCTTTTGTACCTGATGGCTTCGGACCGCATGGGCCGCGATGAGCATGTGCCGGGTGTCGTGGGCACCCTGATGACCAACATGGCAGTGGAGGTTGCGCTGAAGGCAAAGGGCGTGAAGTTTGTGCGGGCCAAGGTGGGCGACCGCTATGTGCTTGAAGAGCTGGCGCGGCACCAGTGGGTGCTGGGCGGCGAGGGCTCGGGCCATCTGCTGGCGCTGGACCGCCATACCACCGGCGACGGCTTGGTGAGTGCTTTGCAGGTGCTGCAGGCCTGTGTGCGCAGTGGCCGTACCCTGGCGCAACTGTTGGCCGACATCACGCTCTATCCGCAGGTGCTGCTGAATGTGCGGCTGGCCCCTGGCCAGGACTGGAAGGCCAACCGCTTGCTGGCTGACACGACCCAGGCCGTCGAGCAGGAGCTGGGCGCGTCAGGCCGCGTGCTGATCCGCGCGAGTGGTACCGAGCCGCTGCTGCGGGTGATGGTGGAGGCCCGTGATGCGCAAATGGCCAGTTCCTGCGCGCAAAGGTTGGCCGACGCGGCCCGTGCTGGCTGATGGTGATCCCGCCGAGAGCTCCTTCCACCGTTGGCGCGCCGCACGATCCGCTACGCTGCGGCCTTTGCCGCCGACCAGGAACCCCATAGATGCCTTCAAACACTGACATACCTTCCACCATCACCGTCCGTTCCGTGGACTACGGCAATGCCCGCGAAGCGCGGGCGTTGGTCGAACTGCTCGACGGCTATGCAAGGGACGTGGCGGGTGGTGGCGTTCCACTGAGCGCCGAGGTCCAGCGGGGCTTGCCCGAGGCGCTGCGCCAGCGGCCGCAGGCTTTCAGCGTGATGGCCTGGGCGGCGGACGCTTCGGCGCCGCACGGCGAGGTGCCCGTGGGGCTGATCAATTGCCTGGAGGGCTTTTCGACCTTTGCCTGCCGGCCTCTGGTCAACGTGCATGACGTGGTGGTGGCACCCGGCTGGCGCGGCCACCGCATCGCCCAGCGCATGCTGCACCGGGTGGAAACGCTGGCCCGCGAGCGCGGTGCCTGCAAGCTCACGCTCGAAGTGCTTTCGGGCAACCACAGTGCAATGCGCGCGTACGAACGGGAAGGCTTTGCTGCCTACACCCTGGACCCCAGCATGGGGCAGGCGCAATTTCTGCAGAAGATGCTGGATGGGGCAGGGCCTGCGCCATTGTCGGCACCGTGAATCACCCTTCCGGAGACCTGACCGCATGAAGACAGTGTTTGGCCAGATCGCCGCAATGGGCGCCATCGTTGTGGCCGCGTTGCTGGCCGCTCCCGTGGCCCATGCGGGCAAGACTCTCGACGGTATCAGGGCGCGCGGGCAGGTGGTGTGTGGCGTCAATACAGGGCTGGCCGGGTTTGCGATGGCAGACTCCAGCGGCAAGTGGTCCGGACTTGACGTGGATGTCTGCAGGGCACTTGCAGCCGCCGTGCTGGGCGACGGCAAGAAAGTCAAGTACGTGCCGTTGGACGTGCCGCAGCGCTTCACGGCCTTGCAATCCGGCGAGGTGGACGTGCTTTCGCGCAACACCACCTTTTCGCTGGCGCGCGATGCATCGATGGGCCTGCACCAGACGGTCGTTACCTACTACGACGGCCAGGGTTTCATGGTGCCTGCCAAGAGCAAGATCAGGAGCATCCGCCAGCTCAAGGGACAGACCGTATGTGTGCAGTCGGGCACTACCACCGAAAAAAACCTGGCCGACTATTCCCGTGCCAACGGCCTCGACATCAAACCCGTGATGTTTGAGAAGGTAGATGCTGCAACGGCCGCCTATCTGGCGGGGCGGTGCACCGCATTCACCACCGATGCATCGGGCCTGGCAGCCTTGCGCAGCGGTGTTTCGCAAGGTGCAGCAATACACACGATCTTGCCGGAACTCATCTCCAAGGAACCCCTGGGGCCCTTGGTGCGGCGGGGCGACGACGAGTGGTTTGCCGTGGTCAAGTGGGTGATCTACGGCCTGATCGAAGCCGAAGAGTATGGTGTGACGCAAGCCAATGCGGATTCGCTGAAAGCCAGCAGCGCCCACCCGGTGGTGCAGCGCATGGTGGGTACTGCGGAAGACACCGGAAAGCTCCTGGGGCTGGACCGGGACTGGTTGCTGCGCGCCCTCAAGACCACCGGCAACTACGGCGAGATTTTCGAGCGCAACGTCGGCCAGAAGTCGGCGCTGGGGCTGCCGCGCGGCCTCAACAACCTGTGGAGCAAGCAGGGCCTGATGTACGCGTTTCCGATCCGCTGAACTGCGCTTGCAGGGACTGACCTGGGCGACGATGCATGGGATGCTGACTGCTGAAAGCCCGCACTGCCCCAGGAGCCTCGGTCCTGCAGACTGGGTGTATTTGCTACTGAATTTATAGCTGCTTGCGCATTCCTATCAAGCGCTAGGCCCTGTTTTCATGATATTTTCGAGCCGATGGGCTGATGTCCCTGCTGCGTCCACCGGTGCATTCATTGGCCGCCGCACGAGCCCTTCGGCCAGCATGGGGCAGTGTCGGTCAATGCAACTGCCGCCGCATGAAGGCTTCCAGCTCGGGCGCGGACAGCGGCATGCTGAAGTGGTAGCCCTGCGCCTCGTCGCACCCTTGTTCGCGCAGGTAGGCCAGTTGACCTTCGGTCTCCACGCCTTCTGCCGTGGTGCGCATGCCCAGCGCCTGGGCCATGCGGATGATGGCGCTGACGATGGCGCGGTCGTTGCCGTCATCACCCAGGTCGCGCACGAACGACTGGTCGATCTTGAGCTTGAAGATCTGAAAGCGCTTGAGCTGGCTCAGCGATGAGTAGCCGGTGCCAAAGTCGTCCATCGACATGCGCACGCCGCGTGCGTGCAACTGGTCCATGGTGGCCACGGCAGCATGGGGGTCGTCCACGGCGACGCCCTCGGTCAGCTCCAGCTCCAGGGAGTCGGGCGGCAGACTGAACTCGGCCAGCATGCGGCTCACCAGCTCCGGCAGCTGCGGCTGGCGAAACTGGATGGCTGACAGGTTTACGGCCATCGTCAGGTGGGGGAATCCGTTCGTGCGCCAGGTTTTGAGCTGTGACAGCGCCGTGCGCAGCACCCATTCCCCAATCTGCAGGATCTGCCCGCTGTCTTCGGCAATGGGAATGAACTCTGCCGGCGATACTGCGCCCAACTGCGGGTGTTGCCAGCGCAACAATGCCTCCACGCTGCGCACGGAGCCGTTGGTCAGGCTCATCTGCGGCTGGTAGTGCAGGTGGAACTGGTTGCGCTCCAGCGCACGCCGCAGGGCGTTTTCAAGCTGCAAGGCGCGCACCGACTGCGCCTGCATCTCGGGGGTAAAGAACTTGAAGGTATTGCGCCCGTCGAGCTTGGCGCGGTACATGGCCACATCGGCCGACTGCGTCAGCGTGTCGAAGTCCGTGCCATCCTGCGGGAACAGCGCGATGCCCATGGACGGCGCCATGGTCAGCTCGTGGTGGTCAATCTGGTAGTGCTGGCGCGATGCCTCCTGCAGCTTGCCGGCCACGCGGGCGGCACCATGGGCATTGGCGCCCGGCAGCAGCAAAATGAACTCGTCGCCGCCCAGGCGCGACACGGTGTCCTTGTCGCGCACCACCGCCCGCAGCCGCTTGGCGATCTCCACGAGCAGGGTATCGCCCACGCGGTGGCCCAGCGAGTCGTTCACATGCTTGAAGTGGTCCAGGTCCAGGAAGATCAGGGCCAGCGGCGTGTTGCCCTCCTGGGCGACGCGGATGGCCTCCTGCGCCCGTTCTGCCAGCAGCGTGCGGTTGGGCAGGCCTGTCAGGGCGTCGTAGTGGGCCAGCCAGTAGATGCGCTCCTGATCGGCCTTGCGGTCGTTGATCTCACGGTGCAGGTTGTCCACGGTCTCGCGCAGTTCGCGGGTGCGGTCCTGCACCTGCCTTTCGAGGTCTTCGTGGGCACTGGCAAGCACGGCCTGCGCCTGCTTGCGCTCCGTGATGTCCATCGTGATCCAGATGGAGCCCTGCGATGGATCGGCTGGGTCGATGGACTTGCTGCGCACCTCGCAGATCACGGGGGTCCCATCCTTGCGGCACAACTCCAGCTCGCCCTCGTAGGAGTGGCCGGCGGCCAGCTGCGGATAGCATCGGCGGCCGACCTCTTCCCACGCAGCGTCGCTGGCGTACCACCGGCGCGAGGGGCTGCCCACCAGTTCACCCGGCTCGTAGCCCAGCATTTGCTCAAAGTGGTGGTTGCAGCGGGTCAGGCGCCGGTCGCGCAGGAACACGATCCCCACCATTGCGCTGTCAAAGAGCAGCTGCTTTTCACGCACCGCTGCGCCCAGTGCAGCCTGCGCACGCTTTTGCTCGTCGATGTCGTCCAGGATCCAGATGGAACCTTCGGCTGTGTCGTGCGGGTTGATGAGCCGCCCGGTCAGGCTGCCCCAGAACAGGCTGCCGTCGCGCCGGCGCAGCTGGCGCTCGACGCGGAACGCCTGGCCCTGGGCTAGTACCGGGTAGGCGGTGCGGCCCAGATCGCGAAACGCCTCGCGCGAAGGGTAGAAGGTTTCGGTGTTCAGCCCGACCAGGCTCTCGGGGCTGGCATGGCCAAAAATTTCGGCATACCGCTGGTTGCAGCGCACCACACTGCGCTGGCGCAGGAAGACAATGCCTACGCCTGCACTGTCGAGCAGGGTTTGCTGTTCGCGCAGCGCGCGTTGCAAGGGAGTGTCGGTGGCAACTCCAGGACGCTGCGATTCTGGAGTGCTGTACGGCGCAAACATGGAGACCGGTACGGGCTGTAGGGCCTGGCGGCCTGGGTAATTTGTACCAAAGTGTAGCAGCGCTCCCTTACAAGCCCATGGGGGCACCTTCGGTAACCGCCGCAATGCCGCCCGCAACCAACGGCGCGCAACTGCCTAGCCTGACGACGACGACTGCTGCTGCTGCTGCTGCTGGCGCAAGTAGGCCTCGAAGGCATCCGCGGGCAGGGGGCGACTGAAGTAAAAGCCCTGCGCTTCGTCGCAGCCCTGCGCACGCAGAAATTCAAGCTGCCCGTCGGTCTCCACCCCCTCGGCCGTGGTTTGCATCCCCAGCGCCTGCGCCATGCGGATGATGGCGCTCACGATGGCGCGGTCGTTGGCATCCTCTTCGAGGTCGCGTACAAACGATTGGTCGATCTTGAGTTTGTAGATCTGAAAACGCTTGAGGTAGCTCAGCGATGAGTACCCGGTGCCAAAGTCATCCATCGACAGGCGCACGCCCCGGTCGTGCAGCTGGTCCATCATCGCCAGTGCGGCGGCGGGATCGTCCACGGCGGCACCCTCCGTCAGCTCCAGCTCCAGCCTGCGGGCTGGCAGGCCAGCCTGTTCCAGGCAGCGGGTCACCATCTCGGGCAACTGGGGGTGCCTGAATTGCACGGCGGAAACGTTCACGGAAACGGCCCGCAGGGGCAGGTGCAGATCCAGCCAGCGTTTGGTGTCCCTCACCGCTGTGTGGATGACCCATTCGCCAATTGCCACGATCATGCCGCTGCTCTCGGCCACGGGGATGAACTCGGCTGGCGACACCAGGCCCAGTTCGGGATGGCGCCAGCGCAGCAGGGCTTCGGCACCCACCACCTGGCGCGTGGTGAGCGAGACCTGCGGCTGGTAGTGCAGCTCAAACTGGTTGCGCTCCAGCGCACGGCGCAGCGCATTTTCGATCTGGAGGGCACGGGCGGTGCGGGCTTCAAGATCGGCGGTGAAGAATCCGTACCGGTTGCGTCCGTTCTGCTTGGCACGGTACATGGCGGCGTCTGCCCGCTGGTACAGCGTGTCGAACGATTCCCCGTCGGCCGGGTACATCGCAATGCCGACCGACAAGGTGGTGGTGAGTTCGTAGGGGTCAATCTGGAAGGGCTGGGCCACGGCGGCCAGCAGCTGCGTGGCCATGTCGGCGGCGGCAGCGGCGGAAGTGGCGGGGAGCAGTAGCAGGAATTCGTCCCCACCCAGGCGCGAAACCGTGTCCTGGGGCCTCAGGAGAGACTGAAGCCTTTGTGCGACAGCCACGAGCAGGATGTCGCCGATTCTGTGGCCCAGCGAATCATTGACGTTCTTGAAGTGGTCCAGGTCCAGAAACAGCATGGCCAGCGTACCGCCGCGCGCCTGCTCGTCGGCAATGTGGCGGTGGGCGCGTTCCGCCAGGAGCGCGCGGTTGGGAAGGTTGGTGAGCGGGTCGAAGTGGGCCAGCCGTTGAATGCGGTCCTGGGCCTCTCGCTGCTGGGTGATGTCGCGGAACAGCGTGATGGAATGCGTGACAACGCCATTGCCGTCTCGCACGCTGCTGACCGACAGCCACTGCGGGTAGGTGGATGCATCCTTGCGGCGCCCCCAGGCCTCGCCCTCCCAGCTTCCGCCCTGCGGCAACTGTGCGTAGACGGTATCGGCGTGGAAGTCATCGTCGGCTCCGGCGACCGTGAGCAGACGCACCGACTGTCCTACCGCTTCGGCTTCCGTGTACCCGGTGATCCGTGTGAATGCCCGGTTGATGCGCACGATGGTATGGGCCGCGTCGGCAATCACGATGGCTTCACTGCTCTGGTCAAACACCTGGGCGGTGAGCTGCAACTGCTCCTGTGACCGCTTGCGTTCGGTGATGTCGCGCGACAGCACAATGAACCTGGGCTTTGCGCTGGGGGAGGTGGCCTTGCGCGCCGCAGACAACTCAAACCAGGTGGCGCCCAGACTGGGCAGATCAAGCACGATCTGCCGTCCGGTGGACCAGCCGTGGGCGTGGGCTTCGTTCAGCACGTCCATCACCGACAGTGCGGCCACCGCAGGCAGTACCTCGGTCACGTTGTGCCCGACCAGCATGTCTGCGGGTGCCATGAGCAACTCAGCGCGCTGGCTGTGCACACTGCAGTACAGGCCGTCCAGGTCAAGCTCGAAAAGCGGGTCCGGGATGGCATCGATGGTGGCACGCAACTGCTGCTGGGTGGCCTGGATCTCCGAGGTGCGCTGCGCCACCTGGTAGGCCAGACCGCGCTCATGCGCCTTCAGCTCGAAAAGCAGCCGGGCGAGGTAGGTCATCAGCAGCGCAAACAGCAAGGCCACCGCGCATCGCATGGCCAGCACGCCCGGGTCTCCCCAGCCTTTGATGGGGACCAGGCTCAACGTCCATTGTCCGTTGGGCAGCGTCAAGGAACGGCCCACGGCGTCGGGGCCAGCGGGTGGGGTCGAGGCTGCGATCGTCTGTTCTTCCCCCGTGTCGGGCCGGATGCGCCACAACCTGTAGTGGTATCCCCGCTGGGTCAATTGCGGCAGTCGGGCGGCTGCCAGCACCTCGGGCAATCGGATGGTGACGTAGGTAAAGCCCCAAAAGGCACGGTGGCCCTGTGTGTCTTCCAGATAAACAGGCTGGCGCCCCACCACTCCCAAGCCACCTTGCACCAGTTCCATGGGGCCGGCCAGGGTCAGTCGGCCTGATTCCCGTGCCCTGGCGGATTCGGGGCCTTGGCGTGGGTCGTTGAGCTGATCGAAGCCGATGGAGTTTTCGTTGCCCTGGCGCGGAACCACGTGCCTGACCACCCCGTTGGGTGACAGCCCCATGGCGGCGATGCCCGGATAGAACGGCAGCATCTGGGTGCCGATCTCTTCAAACTGCGTTACCTGGCCTTTTCCCTGGCGCACGAGGGCCACCAGGGCGTTGTTGGCCGACAGGGCCAGCTCGATGGCGCGTTGCAGGGCCTGCACATGGTCGCCCGCCATGTCCGCCACCTGGGTGCGCTGTTGTGCATGCTCCTGGCGCTCCAGCGCCCACACCATCACCCCTGCGCACAGCGCCGCCAGAACAAACACGACCAGTGGGCCCGTAACAGGGCTCCGGGGGCGAGCGGGGGAGGGGGCATGCACGGTGCGGGTTCCTGAATCAATTATGCAGTCCGTACGATGGCGAGCGTTGGTGCTTCTGCCTGAACGGCTGTCACGGCATTGACACGCCTCCGACATGGCGACGTCACGTCCCAATTCCACACTTGCTCGCAGGGAAAAAAGATTCCCGGCCATGGTTGGTGCCTTCAGCCCAACCCATCCTCATGCAAGGAGATGTTGCACCATGAATGAACTGCCCACCTTGACACCACCGCTGTCTGCCGAAGTTGCTTCCCCGAGAGTGCTTCAAGGGGTGGGCGCTTTGACGGGTGCTGCGCATCCGATGCCGGAACGCGGCGCTATTCAGGTGGCCTGGGCGCGCCATGAAGATGAAGTGCGCCAGGCGCAGCGGCTGCGGTTCGACGTGTTTGCGGCGGAAATGGGCGCTCGATTGACGACCCCCATTGCGGGCCATGACGTGGACCTTTTTGACGATTACTGCGAGCACCTGTTGGTGCGCGATGTCCAGAGCCAGCAAGTCATTGGGACTTACAGGGTGCTCACTCCGGCCCAGGCCCGGCGCGTCGGCGGTACCTACAGCGATACCGAGTTTGACCTGACGCGGCTGCGCTCGCTGCGCCCCCGCATGGTGGAATTGGGGCGCAGCTGTGTGCACCCCGACCACCGCCACGGCGGCGTGATCATGGCTTTGTGGAGCGCGCTGGCGGACTTTATGGTGCGCAACCAGTTGGACACGATGATCGGTTGCGCAAGCATCCCCATGCTTCACAACGGCGTTGTCAGCGGCGATGCGGCCGCCAGCATCTGGCAGCAGGTGCGAAAGACACACCTTGTCCCCATCGAATACCACGTGCTTCCCCGTTTGCCCTTGCCAGTGGAGCAACTCGACGGATCCATCACGGTGGAGCCACCGGCGCTGATCAAAGGCTACCTGCGGCTCGGGGCCCGCGTGCTGGGCGCGCCGGCTTGGGATCCAGACTTCAACACGGCAGACTTGCCGATGCTGATGCGCCTGGCGGACCTGCATCCTCGCTATCGCAAGCATTTTCTGGGGGCCTGATGCGCGCCGCGTTCGATGCCCTGGGACCCTGGATGGAGCCATCCATAGGCCACGAGGACGCGGCCGAAGACGCACATGCCTCAGCCGCCGGCCATCGTCGGTACCGCGCGGTCTTTATTTCTGATCTGCATCTGGGCACGCCGGGTTGCCAGGCGGTTGCGCTGCTGGACTTTCTCAAGCACCACCCCAGCGATCACCTCTACCTTGTGGGCGACATCGTCGATGGCTGGCAACTGCGCCGCAAGTGGTTCTGGCCACAAGCCCACAACGATGTGGTGCAAAAGCTGCTGCGCCGTGCGCGCAAGGGGTGCCGGGTGGTGTTTGTGCCGGGCAACCATGACGAATTTGCCCGCGCGTTCGTAGGCCACTCGTTTGGAGGCATCGAGGTGCGGGCCGATGCGGTGCACACCACGGCGGATGGCCGCAGCCTCTGGGTCACGCACGGCGACCATTTTGATGGAGTCATCCAGTGCGCCAAGTGGCTGGCGTATCTGGGCGACAACCTTTATGAATTCACGCTCAAGCTCAACCGGTACCTCAACACATTGCGCGCCCGCATGGGCCTGCCCTACTGGTCTTTGTCGGCTTACCTGAAAGGCAAGGTCAAAAAGGCCCTGAACTACGTCACCGACTTTGAAGTGGCTGTTGCGGCTGAAGCACGCCGCAGGGGGCATGACGGCGTCGTGTGCGGCCATATCCACCGTGCCGAGATGCGCGAGATCGGTGGGACGCTTTACTGCAATGACGGCGACTGGGTGGAAAGCCACACCGCCTTGGTCGAGCACATGGACGGCAGGCTGGAACTGTTGCAGTGGCCGGCTTCTCCTGTCGCCAATATTTCCCGGGCCGAGTCGGCTGCCGTTGTATGAAAATTGCCTTGTTGACAGACGCCTGGCTGCCCCAGGTCAATGGGGTGGTTACCACCTTGCTGGAACTGGTGCAGGAGCTTGAAGCGGCCGGGCACGAGGTGCAGGTGCTGCACCCCGGCCAGTTCGCAACCCGTCCGTGCCCCGGCTATCCTGGCATCGACTTGGCAGTGCGCCCGGCGAAGCGGGTGACGACGATGCTGGACGCGATGAAACCCGATGCCATTCACCTTGCCACGGAAGGGCCGTTGGGCTGGGCAGGGCGCCGCTATTGCCTGCGCAAGGGGTTGGCATTCACTACCGCTTTCCACACGCGATTTCCGGAAATACTGCATGCAGCGCTGCGCGTGCCACTGCGATGGGGGTATGCGCTGTTCAGGCACTTTCACCAGCCATCTTCGGGGGTGATGGTGCCTACGCAAGGCGTTTTGCAGATGCTGGAGCGACGGGGCTTTCGCAATCTGCGCCCATGGACCCATGGGGTGGACACACGGGCTTTTCCGTTCCACGGTGCAACCATCCAGAGCCCGCTCACGGGTGCTTTGGCGCACCCCGTCTCCTTGTATGTCGGGCGGATTTCGTACGAGAAAAACATCGAAGCTTTCCTCCAGCTGGACATACCAGGCTCCAAGGTGGTGTGCGGGGTCGGTCCACTGGAAGCTCGCCTCAAGGCCAAGTATCCGCAGGTCCGTTGGCTGGGCATCCTGGACCGTGCCGCGCTGGCGCAGGTATATGCGGCTGCGGATGTGTTTGTGTTTCCCAGCAGGTCAGAAACCTTCGGCTTGGTCATGCTGGAGGCAATGGCCTGCGGGACGCCGGTGGCCGCCTACCCTGAGGACGGCCCGATGGAGGTGCTGGGGGCGCATTCAGGTCAGCCGCCCAGAGGGGGCGTGCTGCACAACGATTTGCTCGTGGCAAGCCAGCAGGCACTGGCGATACCCCGGTCCGAAGCGCGCGCACGGGCACTCGATTTCACCTGGGCGCATGCCGCCCGGCTGTTCGAGCAGTATCTGGTTCCCGCCCAAGCGCAGGGCTCGCCTCGTGTGACTGTCACAAAATCTGTCACATCTTTGTCATCTGGGCGTTAAATACTGCTGCCATCCTGCACTAGCCGCGTTTGCGTACCCATGTTGCCTTTGCCTTCCGATGATGCTCTCGTGCATGCCAACGCCTCCCTGTCGCCGGACAGTGGCACGAGCGGAGGATCCTCACAGTCCGCCAGCGCGCCCCCTCACATGTTTCTGGACAGGGACCACAGCATCCTGGCTTTCAACGAGCGTGTTTTCGACTGGGCTGTGAGGCCGGATGTGCCGCTACTGGAACGATTGCGATATCTGTGCATCGTGTCGTCCAATCTCGACGAATTTTTTGAGGTCCGTGCTGCGCCGCACATTACCGCTGCTCAAAAAGGTGAGACCAAAGGGCTCTATTCGACGGCATCGTTCGAAGCCATGGCCGCCAAAATACACAGCCTGGTGGAGCGGCAATACGCGCTGTACAACGAGTCCCTGGTGCCTGCGTTTGCCGCGCACGGGATTCGCATCGTGGGGTATGGCGAGCGATCACCCGCCCAAAAGCGCTGGGTCCACGACTATTTTGTGAACGAGGTCCGGCCACTGCTGATTCCAGTGGGGCTGGATCCGGCCCATCCGTTTCCACAGGTGGCCAACAAATCGCTGAACTTCATTGTTCGCCTGAAGGGCCACGACGCTTTCGGCAGGGAGAACGAGATTGCCATCGTCAAGGTGCCGCGTGCGCTGCCAAGGCTGATCCGCATGCCCGCCCGCGTGGCGCCTGGGGAGGCTCTTTTCGTGAGCCTCTCCAGCATTGTTCGCGCGCATCTGGAGGATCTTTTCCCGGGGCGGGAGGTCACGGAATTCTCGCAGTTCCGCGTGACGCGCCATTCCGATTTGGCACTGGACGAAGAGGATGTGCGCAACCTGCGGACAGCCCTTCGCCAGGGCTTGCAACACCGGCACTATGGGCAGGCGGTACGGCTGGAGGTGTCCTCCGGGTGTTCGCAGTTTTTGTCGGATTTTCTGTTGGCGCAGTTTGCTTTGCCGGCTGCTGCCTTGTACCGGGTGCATGGCCCAGTGAACCTGGTGCGTTTGACGCAACTGGTGGATCTGGTGGATGCGCCGGACCTGCTCTTTCCGCCCTGGAATTCCGCGTGGCCCCGGCAGCTGCAATCCGGCGTGTCCATCCTGGAACAACTGCGCAAGCACGATGTGCTGATCCACCAGCCGTTCGAGAGTTTTGACGGGCTCCTTGCCTTTTTGCGTGAAGCCGTCAATGACCCTGATGTGCTTGTCATCAAACAGACCATCTACCGCACCGGCGCGGACTCCGAACTTATGGACCTGCTCACCGAGGCCGTACGCCGTGGCAAAGAGGTCATGGCGGTGGTGGAACTCAAGGCGCGCTTTGATGAAGAGGCCAATATCAACTGGGCCGAGGCCCTGGAGTCGATTGGCGCCCAAGTGGTCTACGGCGTAGTGGGTCTCAAGACGCACGCCAAGATGCTGCTGGTTACGCGCAGGGAAGGGCGAAAACTGCGGCGCTACGGGCACCTATCCACGGGCAACTACAACGTACGTACTGCACGGCTGTATACCGATCTGAGCTACCTTACGGCCGATGAAGAAACCACCGCCGACATGGACGGGGTGTTCAATCACCTTGCGAGCCAGAACCGCCCGCCCAAGCTGCGCAAGCTGATGCTGGCTCCGTTCCATCTGCACCGGCGAATGCTGGAGAAAATCGAACAAGTGGGTCTGGCGGCCAGCCGGGGAGAGGATGCGCGGATCGTGGCCAAGATGAATGCCCTGACCGACGAGGCCCTGATGCGTGCTCTGATCGTGGCCGGCCAGCGCGGTGCGCGCATTGATCTTATCGTGCGGGGAGCTTGCATGCTGGCAGCCCAGGTGCCCGGGGTGACCGACAACATCCGTGTACGGTCGGTGATCGGCCGCTTCCTGGAGCACACACGTGTCTTCTACTTCCGCAGCGGGGGGGAGGAAGATCTGTACCTTTCCAGCGCCGACTGGATGAACCGCAACATGATGCGGCGTGTGGAGTTGGCCTGGCCTGTGACAGACCCGCGCCTGCGGCAGCAGATCGTGGACGAGTGCCTGGTCGCCTATTTGCATGACGACCGGGATGCATGGACGCTGAACGCTGACGGCTCCTACAGCCGAGCCCCCCGTCCGCAGGATGGGTTGGGCGCCCAGAACGCTTTAATGGTTCGCTACGGTCCAGCCCCGTCGGGGACGCGCATGGACCAGGGGGCGGCATGATGGACCTCATCCTGTGGCGCCATGCGGAGGCAGAGGAGCTCGCAGAGGCGGGCGGCGATGATCTGGCGAGGGCCTTGACGTCGCGCGGGGAAAAGCAGGCAGCGCGCATGGCGGCCTGGCTGGACCGGCAATTGCCCGAGGGCTTGCGCGTGCTTGCCAGTCCGGCCCGGCGCACCGAGCAAACGGCCAACGCCCTGGGGCGCAAGTTCAAGATGCGCGCCGAGCTGTTACCTGGTGGAACGCCGCAAGATCTGCTGGACCTTGTGCAGTGGCCGCGCGCCAAGGGGACGGTGCTGGTTGTGGGCCATCAACCCATGCTGGGCCAGACCATTGCGCAGCTGATGGGGCTGCAGGCTTCGGAATGCGCTGTGCGCAAGGGAGCTGTCTGGTGGTTGAGGCAGCGGCAGCGGCTGGACCAGAGCCAGACCTTGTTGATCACCGTCCAGTCCCCCGAGTTTCTTTGAGACCTGTTGTGCCGAGGGGATGCCTCGGTACAGCTGGGGCTACTTGCGCGAGGCTTTGGTCGACGTTTTGGTGGCGGGCGCCGGAACCGCAGGCGCGGCTTCCGCCTTGGGGCGACCTGTCTTGATGGAAGGTACTGCCTGTACCGCGCTGCGCAGGGCGGCGTCAGACATGGCGGCCAGGACCTTCAAGCCCGCGCGCAACAGCTCGCTTTTCTTCACGGGCTGGGCGAGAGCAGCCGAGCGCTGCTTCAGGGTTTCTATGACTGCGTATTCATCTTTGGGAATAGTGAAACTGTCGCGCACCAGCTTGGGCTTCTTGGCCTTGGTATCCCGGGCGGCGGCTGGCGCGGCGGGGGCCTTGGTCAATTTCGGTGGCACTTGCGTGGCGGTGGACGCCTTTTTCTTGGAAGCCAAGGCAGGCTTTGTGACTGCTTTTTGGGGCTGCTTGGCGACCGCAGCCGTTTTGGCGGGAGCCTTGGTGGCCGCCGCAGCCGGCTTGACCGACTTTGCCACTGTGGTGGGGGCGGGGCTGGGCGAGGGGGCTGCGGGCAGGGCGGGGCTTGAAGTGGTCATGGCAAAAAAACGCTTTCAATAAACGGTATAAACAGTTTATATAGTTTATTGCCAATGCTCAGGGAAGGTCAACCACCAGTTCCCAAGGGGTCTTCTGCCATGCCTGGATTTCTTCGCGCAGCAGGTGTGCAGATTGTGGAAACGCCGTAGCCCAGCCAGCGCGGGCTTTCAGAATGAAACGGTGGCCTTGAGTCTGCAGTGACAAGCCCTGGGTGTCGGGGTCGCGGCGGGCGTGGCACAGTGCCACAGCCAGCCGCATGCTCAGCAGTTGAAGCACGAAGACGGGGTCTTGCAGGTCCGCTTCCAGCTTGCGGACCTTGCCGCGCTGACCTTGAACCAAGATGCCCAAGCGGTGCAGTTCAGGGACTGCAAATCCGGCTGCGTCGGTGTTGTCGAGGATGTAGGCGCCATGGCGGTGGGAATCGCTATGGGATATCAGGCAACCAATTTCGTGAAGCCGGGCCGCCCAGTCGAGCTTGCGCGATGCTCGCTCACTTCCAAAAGGCGTAGCCTGGTCAAACAGCGTACAGGCCGTGCGCGCAACTCGTTCCGCGTGCTCCATGTCCACGCCAAACCGCTGCATCAGGCCGTTCACGGTGGCGGTGCGCAGATCGGTTCCGGGTTGTTCGCGGTCCAGTAGATCGTAGAGTGCGCCTTGGCGCAAGGCGCCCTGGGCCACCTGCATCTGCTCGATGTCCAGCAGATCAAACACGGCGCGCAGTACGCTGATCCCTCCGCCAATGACGGCGCGCCGTTCTTCCTTGAGGCCTTCCAGGCGGATGCGATCCGCAGATTGGGCGCGCAGCAGGCGTTCCTGCAGCCAGTTGAGGCCCTCGCGGGTGATGACGCCTTGGGGGCCGCCCGCAGCTGCAAGCACGTCGCCAACGGCGCCAGCTGTGCCGGATGATCCGTAGGCCACCTCCCAGGCATCTGGCTGGAAGGTTTCCAGCGCTTCGTCCAGCACGGCCTTGGCTGCAATTTCGGCAGCAAGGAACGCCTGCGTGGTGAACTCGCCATTGGCAAAGTAGCGCTGCGACCACGCTACGCTGCCCACGCGGTACGAGGCCACGGCGTGGGGCGTGAATTGCTGGCCCAAAATGAGTTCGGTGGACCGCCCCCCGATGTCCACCACCAGGCGGCGCTCGTCGGACTGCGGGAGCAGGCGGGCGAC
Organism: Acidovorax sp. FG60; assembly: GCF_057808995.1. Classification (NCBI taxonomy): domain Bacteria; kingdom Pseudomonadati; phylum Pseudomonadota; class Betaproteobacteria; order Burkholderiales; family Comamonadaceae; genus Acidovorax; species Acidovorax sp. FG60. The sequence continues at coordinate 64,456 of NZ_JBMDJC010000016.1, read as the reverse complement.
GCCCTGGTAGATCAGCCTCGCTTCTTCGGGGCCGGAGACGACGTCGATGGGATAGCCAAGCACTTCGCTCCCGCGTGACAGAAACTCTTCCCGGTTGCGTGCTTCGCGCAGGGTCTGGGTGGCCACGGCGCGAACCTGCGAGCGCGGAAATCCAGCCAAGCGCTCTCCAAATCGCGCCAGGCAGGCCCAGCCGCGCTCCATGGCGTCTCGGGTCAGATTGCGGTCTTCGTCCAGGCCATTGCCCTGGCGCACGGTCTCCTTGAGGTATTCCACCCTCTGGATATGACCGAACTCATAACGCCCGATTTCGAGGCGAAAACTGTTGGAGCCGAGGTCGACTGCGGCGAGGCGTGTGCCGTTCTGCATGTTTTTCTGATTGGAGCTTCGTTCGGCATGGTACCGCGAGCGTTGGGTGCGCCCGCGCAAAGCGCATCGCCACCAGGACGGCGGGAGGGCTGGTCGTGAGACTGTGATCTTCGCCAGTGTCTGCGGCTTGTATGACAAATCAATGACGACGTTACTGGTGTTGGACGGGGGTGGAATGCCTGTGTTGCAGTTGCTGGGATGGGGGAGGGGTGTGTCACTGAATTGTCATCTTGGAGCCCTAGAGTTCAGCCTGTTCCTGTCAACCCTAGCCAAAAGGTACTGAATAATGAAACGCACATTTCTCAAAACCGTCGCTGTAGCACTGGCCTCCATGGCTGTAGGCAGTGCTTTTGCGGCGGACATCACCGGCGCTGGCGCAACCTTCCCGTTCCCCATGTACGCCAAATGGGCTGAAGCCTACAAAAAGGAAACGGGCACGGGGCTGAACTATCAGTCCATCGGCTCTTCCGGCGGCATCCGCCAGATTCGTGCCAAGACCGTGGCCTTTGGTGCATCCGATGCGCCAGTTTCCGGTGCTGATCTGGAGAAGGACGGCATGGTGCAGTTCCCTGCAATCATTGGTGGCACGGTGCCGGTGGTGAACCTCGAAGGCTTCAAGCCCGGCGAACTGCGCGTGACTGGCCCTGTGCTGGCAGAAATCTTCCTGGGCAAGATCGCCAAGTGGAATGACGCGAAGCTGGCCGCACTGAACCCGGGCAAGACCTTGCCGGACCAAAACATCACCGTGGTTCACCGCGCTGATGGTTCGGGCACCACGTTCAACTGGACCGACTACCTGTCTGCTGTCAGCAAGGAATGGGCAGACTCCGTGGGCAAGGGCGCTGCCGTGAAGTGGCCTGCTGCGTCGTCGGTGGGTGGCAAGGGCAATGAAGGCGTGGCCGCCAACGTGACCCGCGTGAAGGGCGCTGTAGGTTATGTGGAATACGCCTACGTCAAGAAGAACAACATGAACTTCCTGCAGCTCCAAAACGCTGACGGCAAGTACGTAAGCCCTGATGACAAGACCTTTGCCGCAGCCGCAGCCAGCGCTGATTGGTTCAGCGTTCCTGGCATGGGCATCTCGATGGTCAATGCCAAGGGTGCAGAAAGCTGGCCTGTCAGCACCGCATCGTTCATCCTGATGTACAAGGACCCTGCGGACAAGGCGCAGTCGGCTGAAGTTCTGAAGTTCTTTGATTGGGCGTTCAAGAATGGCAAAGGCATGGCCACGGAGCTGGACTATGTGCCGCTGCCTGACAGCCTGACCGCCGAGATCCGTTCCAAAGTCTGGTCGCAGATCAAGAAGTAAGTCAGTCTGCCCCAGAATACCCCCCATCGGCCGCCTTGGCTGGCCGATGGGTGCTGGTTTGTGGGGATCTCCAGAAGCCAGATGGGAGTCAACATGAGCGTGGGAACCACCATGAGTTCGCAACCCGGGTCCGCCAAAAAGACGGACGCCCCTACGGAGTCGATGGTATCGATTGCCAGGCGGCAGCGTCTTCAGGACATCTTTTTTCATCGGTTGACCCAAAGTCTTTCGCTGCTGGTGCTGGCGGCGCTGCTGGGGATCATCGTCTCTCTGTTCATCTACGCTTGGCCGACGTTCCATAAGTTCGGTGTCCAGTTCATCTGGCGCGTGGAATGGGACATCATCAATGAAGAGTTCGGTGCTGCGATTGCCATCGTCGGCACCCTGGCCAGTGCTGGCATTGCGCTGCTGATTGCGGTGCCTCTGGCTTTTGGCATTGCCCTTTTTCTGACGGAAACCTGCCCGGTCTGGCTGAGGCGCCCCCTGGGCACCGCAGTGGAGCTGTTGGCGGCCGTTCCCTCGATCATCTACGGCATGTTCGGTTTGTTCGTCTTTGCCCCGCTGTTTGCCGATTACTTCCAGATGCCGGTGCAAAAGCTGCTGGGCTCCATGCCGCTGGTGGGCTTTCTGTTTGGCGGCAGCACCAACGGCTTTGGCATCCTGGCGGCCGGTATCGTGCTCGCGTTCATGGTGCTGCCGTTTGTGGCGGCGGTGATGCGCGATGTGTTCGAGATTGTTCCGCCCATCCTGCGCGAGTCTGCCTATGGCCTGGGCTGCACGACCTGGGAAGTGGTGCGCCGCGTGGTGCTGCCTTACACCCAGAAGGGCGTTATAGGCGGAATCATGCTGGGCCTGGGCCGCGCTCTGGGGGAGACCATGGCTGTGACCTTTGTGATCGGCAACGCCAACCGCATGCCGACATCCCTCTTTTCGCCGGGAACCTCGATTGCCTCTACGCTGGCCAACGAGTTCGGCGAGGCGGCTGACTTCCATCTTTCCACGTTGTTCGCGCTGGGTTTCCTGCTGTTCGTGATCACCTTCGTGGTGCTTTCGGCCGCCAAGATCCTGATGCTGCGTGCTGAAAAGGCCAAGGGCCTTTGAGTCCTCACGCCCTGACCATGAACCTCTTTTGAGACAAGCTCCATGGAATTCAACCAACAACTCTACAAAAAGCGCCAGCGCTCCAACGCCATCGGGCTAACCCTTTCCCTGGGGGCGATGGTGCTGGGTCTGTTCGTGCTGCTCTGGATCCTGAGCGTGCTGCTGTCCAACGGCTTTGCTGCGCTGGACTGGAACATGTTCACCCAGTCCACGCCGGCACCCGGATCGGAAGGCGGCGGGCTGGCCAATGCCATCGTCGGTAGCCTCATGATGGTGGGTTTTACCGTGCTGGTATCCACACCAATTGGTGTACTGGCTGGCGTCTACCTGGCGGAATACGGCGACCAGAGCAAGACGGCCGAACTCACCCGCTTTGTGACCGACATCATGTTGTCCGCGCCCTCCATCGTGTTGGGCCTGTTCGTCTATGCCATTGCCGTGGCTACGGTCGGCAACTTCTCAGGTTGGGCCGGTAGCCTGGCCTTGTCGCTGATCGCCGTACCGGTGGTGGTCCGTACCACCGAGAACATGCTGCGCCTGGTGCCCGGCAGTCTGCGCGAGGCTGCTTTTGCACTGGGTGCACCACGCTGGAAAGTGTCCACCATGGTCACCCTGCGTGCTGCGCGCAGTGGGGTGATGACGGGCTTGCTGCTGGCTGTGGCCCGCATCAGTGGCGAGACTGCGCCGCTGTTGTTCACGGCGCTCAACAACCAGTTCTTCAGCACCAACATGAATGCCCCCATGGCCAACCTGCCGGTGGTGATCTTCCAGTTTGCCCTGAGCCCTTACGAAAACTGGGTGCGCCTGGCCTGGGGTGGGGCTTTGCTCATCACGTTGTCGGTGCTGATCCTCAACATCGTGGCGCGGGTTTTCCTGCGCGAGAAGAGCAGAGCCTGACCTGTCGGCCCATTACGCAGACACCACCCAGACAGCCTCCATTTTCAGGATTTGACAATGAACGCCACCGCTACCGTCACCCCCAGCAAGAATGCGCTGGAACTTCGCAACCTCAGCTTCTTCTATGGCAAGTTTCAGGGGCTGCGCAACGTCAGCCTCAACATTGCCGAGCACAAGGTGACTGCTTTCATTGGCCCCTCGGGCTGTGGCAAGTCCACCCTGCTGCGGACTTTGAATCGCATGTACAGCCTGTACCCGGGCCAGCGTGCCGAAGGCACCATCAACTTCTACGGCCAGGACATCCTGGACCCCAAGCAGGACATCAACCTGCTGCGCGCCCGCATCGGCATGGTGTTCCAGAAACCCACGCCGTTTCCCATGTCCATCTACGACAACATCGCCTTCGGTGTGAAGCTCTACGAAAGCCTGAGCAAAAGCGAGATGGACGACCGCGTGGAATGGGCGCTCTCCAAGGCCGCCTTGTGGACCGAGGTGAAGGACAAGCTGCACCAAAGCGGTTTGTCGCTCTCCGGCGGACAGCAGCAGCGCCTGTGCATTGCACGCAGCGTGGCGGTCAAGCCTTCTGTGCTGCTGCTTGACGAACCCACCTCGGCGCTGGACCCGCTGTCCACTGCCAAGATCGAAGAGCTGATCGACGAACTCAAGCACGACTACACGATTGCCATCGTGACGCACAACATGCAGCAGGCTGCCCGCTGCAGCGACTACACGGCCTACATGTACCTGGGCGAAATGATCGAGTTCGGTGCCACGGAGCAGATCTTCTTCAAGCCCGAGCGCAAGGAAACCGAAGACTACATCACCGGCCGTTTCGGCTAAGGAGACAGCAGATGCCCGATAAACACCTTTCGTCCCAGTTCGACAGCGAACTCAACAGCGTCTCCGCCCGTGTGATGGAGATGGGTGGCCTGGTGGAATCGCAGATTCGCCAGGCGGTATACGCCCTGTCGCAGTTCAGCCTGGAGGCCGTGGAGACCGTGGCCTCGATGGAAACCCGTATCAATGCGATGGAAGTCGAGATCGACCAGGAGCTGTCGTCCATCATCGCCCGCCGTCAGCCGACGGCGCGCGACCTGCGCCTGCTGCTGGCCTTCTCCAAGGCAACAGCCAACCTCGAACGCATGGGTGATGAGGCCAACAAGATGGCCCGTATGGTGCGCTCCATCATCGAGAGTGGTGCACCGCGCTCGCTGCCGTCGAGCGACCTGCGCACGGCAGCCGAGCTGGCGTCGGGCCTGCTGCGCAAGACGCTGGATGCTTTTGCGCGCCTGGACGTCAAGGCGGCGGTGGCCATCCTCAAGGAAGACGACCTGATCGACAAGGAATTCGATGGATTCGTGCGCAAGCTCATCACCTACATGATGGAAGACCCGCGCACCATCTCCCCCAGCCTGGACCTGCTGTTCCTGGCCAAGGCGATTGAGCGCATCGGCGACCATTCCAAGAACGTGGCTGAGTTGATCATCTATCTGGTCAAGGGCAAGGATGTGCGCCACACTGCCCTCGATGAGATCGAGTCAGCCGTTCTGTAAAAAAAGAGCTTTGGCAAAACTATGAGAAAGCTCCCACGCGTCCTCATCGTTGAGGACGAACCTGCGATTGCCGAGTTGATTGCAGTCAATCTACGCCACAACGGATTCCAGCCCTTTTGGGCGGAAGATGGTGACTCGGCCCAGCGCGAGCTGGATGCCGTGCTGCCGGATGTCATCCTGCTCGACTGGATGCTGCCGGGGCAAAGCGGCTTGTCGCTGGCACGCAAGTGGCGTGCGGACAGCCGCACCAAGCCGATCCCTATCCTGATGTTGACGGCCCGGGGCGATGAACCCGACAAGATCGCCGGGCTCGATGCGGGTGCCGACGACTACATCACCAAGCCGTTCTCCACGCAGGAGCTGCTGGCGCGGATCCGCGCCGTGTTGCGCCGTCGTGCTCCCGAGCAGGTCAGCGACAGCGTGACCATTGGCGAGCTGGTGCTCGATGCCGGCACCTACCGCGTGACCTTCCAGGGGCAGCCGCTCAAGGTGGGCCCCACCGAGTTCAAGCTGCTGCATTTCCTCATGAAACACGCTGAACGTGTGCACAGCCGCTCGCAGTTGCTCGACAAGGTGTGGGGTGACCATGTTTTCATCGAGGAGCGCACAGTGGATGTGCACGTCAAGCGGCTGCGCGAAGCCCTGGGCGCCGCCTCCGTGATGGTGGAAACCGTGCGTGGCGCGGGCTACCGGCTCACCGCTCAGCCCCAGGTGCAGTTGCAGGCCTGAGATGCTGAGAGTCTGGTCATGATCTCCAGCGAGAGTGTGAACAGGTGCTGAGGGCGCGGGCCTGATGTTGTCGATGGGGCGCACAGGATGCGCCCCTGTTTTTCTGAGAAGGCGTTGCTGACCGCATGCTGTGGCGTATTTCGTATTTCCTGCTCTGGCAGATAGCGGGTGGCGGGCTGGGATGGTGGCAGGGTGGTCCCTGGGGCGCAGCCCTGGGCGCCGCCCTGGCGGCGTGGGCCTGGTTTGTCTGGGATCTGCTGCGTGGCGCGCGTGTGCTGCGCTGGCTGCGCACGGGTGACCTGTCCGAAGTCCCGGCCATGCGCGGTATCTGGGGTGAGGCGGCAGACCGTGCGCGGCGCCTTTTGCGCAGGCAGGAGACCCAGATCCGCGACAGCCAGGACCGGCTGCAGGAGATCCTGGCCGCGCTGCAGGCCACGCCCAATGGGGTGGTGCTGCTGGATGCGCAAGGCCGCATCGAGTGGTGCAACCAGATGGCCGCCAGCCAGTTCGGCTTTGACGCCCAGCGCGATGTGATGCAGTCGATCGGCAACCTGGTGCGCGATCCCGAGTTCACGGCCTACTATGCCGCCCAGGATTTCAGCCACGATGTGGTGCTGGAGGGGCGCTTCAGCACGCCATCGCGGCCGGTGCGCATCTCGGTGCATCTGCACCCCTATGGCGACGGGCGCACCCTGCTGCTGTCGCGCGATGTCACGGCGCTGGAGCAGGCCGAGGCCATGCGGCGCGACTTCGTGGCGAACGTGTCCCATGAGATCCGCACGCCCCTGACGGTGCTGACCGGTTTTGTCGAAACGCTGCAGACCTTGCCCCTGAGTGCCGACGAGCGCTCGCGCTACCTGGGCATGATGGCCCAGCAGGCGCTGCGCATGCAAAGTGTGGTGCAAGACCTTTTGACCCTGTCGCGCCTGGAGGGCAGTCCGCCACCGGGCATGGCGGAGTGGACGCCCGTGCAGGCGCTCATGCAGCGGTGCGAGGAGGAGGGGCGTGCGCTGTCGGCCGTGCTCTCGCAAAACCAGCCGCGCCAGCATGTCATGGTGTTTCCGTCGAAGGACGCGTTGCATGCTGAGGGCGACATTGCAGGCGTGCCCACCGAGTTGCAAAGCGCATTGTCGAACCTCATCAGCAATGCGGTGCGCTACACGCCTGCGGGTGGGGTGATCACGGTGGCGTGGCACCGCATGGAAGATGGCTGCGCAGTTTTCTCGGTGCAGGACACAGGCCCAGGAATCGCACCTGAACACATTCCGCGTTTGACAGAGCGTTTTTACCGCGTGGACCGCAGCCGCTCCCGCGAGACCGGTGGCACCGGCCTGGGGCTGGCCATCGTCAAGCATGTGCTGCAGCGGCACGGTGCCACGCTGGACATTGCCAGCACCCTGGGCAAGGGCTCGGTGTTCTCGGTCACCTTCCCTGCGAACCGGTTGCGCGGGTTTTCGCTGCCGGTCTGACCGCACGCCACAGCATGGCCAGGAACAGCGCGGCAGTGAGCCACAGCGCCACCGCGCTTGCGGCCCAGAAGGGTGTGGGCGATGGCTCCGCTGCCCAAGGCCCCAGGCCCCGGTAGGCCAGCAGGTAGCCGCCCCCCAAGCCCGCACCCCACAGCAACACGCAATACACCACCAGCGGCGCCACGGTGATGCGGTAGCAGCGCAACACAAACACGCACAGCGTCTGCACTGCATCGGCTGCGTGGTACGCAGCGACCCACACGAAGACCCCGCCCGTCAGGGCCAGCACGCCGGTGTTGGTGGAGTACAAACCGCCAATGTGATTTTTTGCTATTAATAATATAGCTGCTAGCGCAATACCAATAAGCGCTGAAAGTCTAAAACCTATAAAAACCACCTTGCGCGCCCGTGCTGGATCGCCAGCGCCCAGCCAGTAGCTGACGCGGGCGCTGGTGGCGATGGCCAGCGACAGCGGCACCATGTAGAGCACAGCCGCCACATTGGCCGCGATCTGGTGCGCCGCCGATGCGGTGGTGCCCTGGCGTGCAATGAACAACGCCATCAGCGTGAACGACGTCACCTCCACCATCACAGCCAGACCGGCCGGGATGCCCAGGCGGGCAAAGCCCGCAATGGTGGGCCAGTGCGGGGGCTCCATACGGCGCCAGATGCGCAGGGGTTCATAGATGTCCTGCGTGCGCAGCAGCCAGATGGCCAGCGCAAGCATGCTGCCGTTGACCACCAGGGTGGCCCACGCGCATCCCACCACGCCTTGCGCAGGCAGCCCTGCGCCGCCAAAGGTGAACCAGATCGACAGTGGCAGCTTGATGAACAGCGAGCCCACCTGCAGCCAGGTCACCAGCTTGGGGCGGCCCAGGGCCTGGTTCAAGGTGCTGTAGATGCGAAAAAGCAGGGCCGGCGGCAGTGCCAGGGCCAGCACGGCCAGGTAACTCTCCACCTCGGTGCGCAGGGCTGGCGGCACCTCGGTCCAGCGCAGCAGGGGGGCGGGGGACAGCAGGATGGCCATGCCCACCAGTGAGGCCGCGCCGCACAGGTACAGCGACTGCCGCAGAGACCGGCCCAGGCCGTCGGTCTGCCGGGCGCCGCGCAACTCGGCCCACACCGGAAGCAGCGCCTGCAGCACGCCAATCAGCGCCACATACACGCTGATGAAGATGGCGCTGCCCACCGAGAGTGCCGCCAGCGAGGCTTCTCCATGGCGCCCGGCGACGATGGTGTCTGTCACGCCAAACGCCATCACCGCCAGTTGCCCAGCCAGCACCGTGATGGCGTGGCGCGAGATGGTCGAAAGCTCCGACATTACTCCGGCATCATTCGGGCATCAGCGTGCAGGCCCTGCACGGTGAAACACCAGGAGGTGATCGTTCTTGTCAGTGGGGCGTGGAATGGTGGCCCGGGCTTCCCAGCGCGCCACATTCACCATGCGCTCGGACGGAGGCCAGGAGGCGATGTCAGCCACCAGCCAGTCGCACTCGTCCTGCAGGCCCGCCCTCTGCAGCGATAGGCCACCGTGGTACTGCAGAGCCGCCACCTGGGCACGGTTCAACCCTACCGTCTGCACGCAGCCCGGGGATGGGCCCAGTGCGGCCATCACACTGCGAACCTGGGGGCGATAGCTGCGGGCGTAGTCCAGTAGCGGCAACCACAAAGTCATCAGCAGCAGCCAGCCCAGCGCAGCGCCGCTGGCTGGCAGCACCAGGCTCTTCCAGATGGGCGCCCGGTTGCGCGCGGCGCGCCACCACACCAGGCTGCACCAGCCCACGGTGGCCGCCAGGGCCACGACAAGCGCCAGTGCGGAAAACTGCGGCACAAAACCAGGGGCCAGCTTGGCCACATTGGCTGCAGGCTTGGCGGGAACGCCCGTTTGCATGGCAATCCAGATCACCCAGATCGCCAGCGCAGAAACGGTGAAGAACAGCAGCGTGAACCAGTCGATCAGCGCCCCCACACTGCGCCGCAGCGTGGGCAGTGCAAACGCTGCCAGTGCCGCCAGGGCCGGCAGACCGAGCAGGAGGGCCCTGTCTGCAGGTTGGGTGGTGATGGTGGCGGCAATGGAGACTGCCGAGAACCACAGCGGGAGCAGCAGGTGCCTGTGCCCCTGGCGGCTGATGATCTGCTTGCGCCAGCGCCATAGCGTCCACAGGGCCAGGGGCCAGGCGGGCCATCCAAACCACAGCAGCAGCCGCGCCAGGCTCTGCCACTCTTTGCCGCCTGAGCCGGAATCCACAATTCGCCAGCGCCAGAGATCGAGCCCCCAGGCGATCAGCGCCGCTGCCAACGTGATTGCCCCGAGGGCCAGGGCCCAGCGCAGGCGATGGTCTGTCTGGCTGCCTGGCGCATACACCACCACCACCATGCTGCCCAGTCCCAGCAATGCTGCAAGCGCCGGCGCGCCTGCCAGCGTGAGCCCCACCATGCCTGTGGCCAGCGCCACGGCAGGGGCTACGGTGCGGTGGGGCATGGCTGCAACCGCAAAAAAGATCAGCGCCGTGCAACTGAGCTGCACCAGATAGCTGGTGACCTCATGCGAGAGCTGCGCGAGGCCCAGGCAGGCAATCAGGGCCAGCAACCCGCCATCGGCAATGGCGCGGGCGTAGTCGGGTGGATTGGCTTCGCCCCCAAAGGCAAAGGCCACAGGCTGGGCGCCGGGGCTGCGGGCGAGGTAGTAGACGGCGTACCACGTGGCAATGAGGGTGATGACCAGCAGGAGTGCGAAGGGTAGGCGCACCGCCATCTCGGCAGAAACCCACTGGGGCGCTAGCTGAATTGCCCAAGCGCCCAGCCAGTACGGCAGCAGTCCTTCGGTTTCCGGGGGCATGCCGCCCAGCAGGGGGCTCAGCCAGGGCGTGTGCCCGTGGGCCAGCTCCAGCATGTAGCCAAACGCCGTGACATCCGCACTTTTCCACGGGTCGCGCCCGACGAAGCCGGGCACGACATAGGCAATACACAGCAGTACCAGTGCCCAGCGTGGCAGGGGGCTGACAGCGTTCTGGGTAACGATGGCGGGGGTCGGTGGATTCACGCGTCAGAGGGCGGCAAAGCGAAGCCACCGAGAATAAGGGCAAAACCAACGGAAAAAGGCAGCCCGGTTGCCCGGGCTGCCTTTTTGGCGGGAACGCAAGCGCGAATTACTTCGCTGCGGTCTTGCCGAAACGGTTGCGGAAGCGCTCCACGCGGCCACCCATGTTGTCCACCGACTTTTGCGTACCGGTGTAGAAGGGGTGCGATTCAGAGGACGTATCCAGCTTGAACAGCGGGTATTCCTTGCCTTCGAACGTTTCCATTTCCTTCGTGTTCACGCACGAACGGGTCACAAATTTGAAGCCGTTGGACAGGTCCGAGAACAGAACTTCGCGGTAGTTGGGGTGAATGCCTTCTTTCATGATCAATCCTTGTCAAGTGCGGGAGCCGCGCTGAACCCGGAGCAACCTTTGCGCCGTGGAACATCCAACGTACTTTCCGCAGAAAAAGCCCTCTATTATTGCACAGGCGGTTTGATGGCATTTTCGCGACGGCCCGTAACGGCTGAAACTGGCAAGGCCTTGGCCAGAACCGCCGCGCAAGGGTCGCCCCGCCGCGCTGGCGGTGTCTCCCTTCCTGAATTGCGTAGCAATTCGAGAGAAGGGGGGAAGGCGCGAAAGCGCCTCAGAGGGTTGTCACCCTCCTCTTCGCATCATGTCAAAGAAGTCCACATTGGTCTTGGTGGCCTTCATGTTCTTGATCATCAGCTCCATCGACTCGATCTCGTCCATGTTGTACATGAACTGGCGCAGGATGCGGGTCTTTTGAAGGATCTCGGGCGCCAGCAGCAGCTCTTCGCGGCGCGTGCCGCTCTTGTTGAGCTCGATGGCGGGGAACACGCGCTTTTCGTACAGGCGGCGGTTCAGGTGGATTTCGCAGTTGCCAGTGCCCTTGAACTCTTCAAAGATCACTTCGTCCATGCGGCTGCCGGTATCGACCAACGCGGTGGCGATGATGGTGAGCGAGCCACCTTCTTCGACCTTGCGCGCGGCACCGAAGAAGCGCTTGGGGCGCTGCAGTGCGGCGGCGTCCACACCACCTGAAAGCACCTTGCCGCTGGAGGGCACGACGTTGTTGTAGGCGCGCGCCAGGCGGGTGATGGAGTCCAGCAGAATGACCACGTCCTTCTTGAGCTCGACCAGGCGCTTGGCGCGCTCGATCACCATCTCGGCCACGTGCACATGGCGTGCGGCGGGCTCGTCGAAGGTGGAGGCGATGATTTCGCCCTTCACCGTGCGCTGCATTTCGGTCACTTCTTCAGGGCGCTCGTCCACCAGCAGCACCATCAGGTGCACGTCGGGGTTGTTGGCCGTGATGGCGTGGGCGATGTGCTGCATCATCACCGTCTTGCCGCTCTTGGGCGGGGCGACGATCAGCGCGCGCTGGCCACGGCCGATGGGCGCAATGATGTCGATGATGCGGCCTGTGATGTTTTCTTCGCCCTTGAAGTCGCGCTCCAGCTTCATCTGTTCCTTGGGGAACAGGGGCGTCAGGTTCTCGAACATGACCTTGTGCTTGTTCTGTTCCGGCGGGCCGCCGTTGACAGAGTCGAGCTTGTTCAGTGCGAAGTAACGTTCACCGTCTTTGGGTGTGCGGACTTCACCTTCGATCATGTCGCCGGTGTGCAGATTGAAGCGACGCACCTGGCTCGGGCTGATGTAGATATCGTCCGTGCTGGCGGTAAAGCTCGTGTCGGGGCTGCGCAGGAAGCCGAAACCGTCGGGCAAAATTTCCAGCACGCCGTCGGCAATGATTTGTTCCCCGGTCTTGGCCCGCTTCTTGATGATCGCAAACATCAGCTCCTGCTTGCGCATGCGGCCGGTATTTTCGATTTCGAGTTCTTCGGCTTGCTTCAGGACTTCAGACACGTGCAGTGCCTTGAGTTCGTTTAAGTGCATGGAATGACTCCTTGGCGGAGCTGGTATGAATCTTGGGGGAGGAGGGCTGGTGCCAGATGGGCTGCTGTTTGCAGGTCTGGCTCGCCGGGGATCTCGGTCCGGCTGCCAATGCGTGCAGGCCGGTGATCTGAAGGAATTATGACAGGAAAAAAAGCGGGAGATTCACGGGATCCGAATTCGGTCTGTGTCTGGCGCTGCAAGTGGTGTCGTGAAAACAAACAACCCCGCGTGCATGGGCAGGCGCGGGGTTGTGGGTGCGGATCAGGCCAGTTGCTGATCGATGAAGGCGGTCAGTTGCGCCTTGCTCATGGCGCCGACCTTGGTGGCGGCCAGCTGGCCGTCCTTGAACAGCATCAGTGTGGGAATGCCGCGAATGCCGAACTTGGCGGGGATCTCGCGGTTTTCGTCCACATTCATCTTGGCGATCTGCAGCTTGCCCTGGTAGGTGCCTGCCACTTCGTCCAGGATGGGGGCAATCATTTTGCAGGGGCCGCACCATTCGGCCCAGTAGTCCACCAGCACGGCGGAGCCGGGTTGCAGCACGTCGGCTTCAAAGCTGGCGTCAGAGACATGTTTGATGAGTTCGCTGGCCATGGCGGATTCCTTGATTTTGAGCGGGTTGTGACCGGTGTACGTTTAAAGTCTGGGCATTGTGACAGAAACCAATCCCACGTTCACCGGTGTGGCCGGGCGTTGCGACGCTATGACAGTCATAGCGAAAAGCGATCAAACCAGTGGGTTTGCTGTCGCCAGCACCGCCTTGTGGCAACGTGCTCTGGCCCAGGTTGCCGCACATGCCCAGGCCCATGGCGCCCATTTGGCGCGCACAGTGGTGTTGGTGCCCTACGCCCAGCTCATGCCCTGGGCCCAGCGCCACTGGGCGCTGCAGTTTCCGCAAGGCTTTGCGCCGCGCTTTGAAACCACCCGCAACTGGGCTCGCCAGTTGCAGGTGTTTGAGCCTTCGGCCGACGACTTTGCGGGCGACGTGGCGCGCGACACCCTCACGGCCCGCGCCTTGCTCGATCGTGTGGGGCAGGGCGCCCAGCGCGAGATGCTGGCCACGCCCCTGCAAGAAGCCGCCGCCCAACTGGCACCCGCCGTGGCCGCTGTGCCCCCCGCGCAGCGCGCCGCCTGGGGCGACGAGGCCCGCAAACTGCTGGCCACCGCCGACGAGGGCAGCAGCCTGCATTACGAAGCCCTGGTGGCGCGCCTGGCGCTGGAATGGGTGCTGGCCTCACGCCACGCCACCGATGTACTGTTTGAGCCCGGTGTGCGCGCGGCGGTGGATGCGCTGGTGGTGCTCGAAGGCTTTCAGTCCGACGCGCTCCCCCAGGCCCTGCTGGCCCATTGGGGCGAGCAGGGGGCTTGTGTTGCGCTGCCAGCATTGGTCGATGAAGCTCCCGCGCCGCCAAAACGCTCTCTGCATGCCGCCACCGATGCCGAAGACGAAGCCCACCGCGCCGCAGCCTGCGTGCTGGCCCACGTGCGAGATGGCCGGGTGCCCGTGGCGCTGGCCGCCACCGACCGCGCACTGATCCGCCGCGTGCTTGCCCACCTGGACAGCAGCGGTGTGCTGGTGCGCGATGAAAGTGGCTGGATTCTCTCGACCACACGCGCCGCTTCGCGGGTCATGGCCGCGCTGCAGGCTGCGGCGTGGAACGCCTCTTCCAACGTGGTGCTGGACTGGATCAAACACACCCCTGCGCTGATGCCGGGCGAGGTGAATCGGCTGGAGCAATGGCTGCGCAAGGGCGTGGTGCAGCACTGGAGCGCTGCTGCCGCCCGCGACCTGAGCGCCCAGCCCCACCTGGCCCGCACCGTGGCCACGGTGGAGGCCTGGCGTGACACCCTGCGCACTGCGCGCCCGCTGGCGCAGTGGCTGCCCGCCCTGCGCGCCGTGCTGGAGCAGGCGGGCCAGTGGCAAGGACTCTCGGCCGACCCGGCCGGCATGCGTGTGCTGGCTGCTCTGCGCCTGCAAGACGGCCAACAGGCCGAGCTGGACGCCTGGGGCGACAGCGCGGGCCGGCGCATGACGCTGGCCGAATTCACCCGATGGGCCAAGGACGTGCTCGAAGCCGGGCGCTACGTGGCCGCACAGGCCGCCGATGCGCCCGTGGTGGTGGTGCCCCTGCCGCAACTGCTGGCTCGCCCCTTTGCCGCCGCCGTGCTGCCGGGCTGCGATGAAAAGCGTCTGCAAGCCGCACCTGAACCATCAGGCGACTGGTCGCAGGCCCAGCGCGAGGCCTGGGGCTTGCCCACACGCCAGTCGCTGGAGGCCGCCCAGCGGGCCGCCTGGGCCCACGCCCTGCGCACACCCGTGGTGGACGTGCTGTGGCGCACCGGCGACGAGGGCGGCGAGCCCCTGCTGGCCAGCGCCCTGGTGCTGGCCCTGCAACTGGATGGCGCCGCTACACCCGGCACGGACGACCGTGCGGCCCGTGCAGTGGCCGCCACCCCCACACTGCGTCCCCAGCCCGTGGGCCAGGCGTTGCCGGTGGCGCATCTGTCGTCCACCGCGTATTCCGACCTGCGCCATTGTCCGTACCGCTTCTTTGCCCAGCGCCAGCTGGGTCTGCGCGAGGCCGACGAACTGGATGCCGAAGTGGACAAGCGCGACTTTGGCAACTGGCTGCACGCCGTGCTGCAACACTTTCACGAGGCGTTGCTGGCTGAGCCCACCGGCCACCCGGACGAGCGCCGCACCCGCATGGACGCCGCCGCCGAGGCTGTCACCCGCGAACAGCGGTTGCAAGACGGAGACTTTCTGCCCTTTGCCGCAGGCTGGGCGCAACTGCGCGACGGCTACCTGCAATGGCTGGCAGGGCACGAGCAGCAGGGCGCCACCTTCCGCCAGGCCGAGGTCAAGGCGCGCCAGCCGCTGGGCGACCTGGAGCTGGTCGGCACCCTCGACCGCATCGATGGTGTCTCGTCTACCGGCGAGCCCACGGTGCTGGTGATTGACTACAAAACCGAAAGCGACAGCGTGACCCGCCAGCGCATCAAGTCCGGGGCGGAGGACACGCAACTGGCCTTCTACGCCGCCTTGCTGAGCCACGACACCCTGCGCGCTGCCTACGTCAACGTGGGCGAGCGCGGCGAGACGCAAATGCACGAACAGGACGAAGTGGTGCACCTGCGCGATGTGCTGGTTGAAGGCATCCAGCACGACATGGCCCGCATCGCCGCCGGTGCGCCGTTGCCCGCGCTGGGCGAGGGCTCGGTGTGCGAGTTCTGCGCCGTGCGCGGACTGTGCCGCAAAGACTACTGGGCGGACGCTGAACAGGCGTTGCCCGCGCAAGAGACGCCATGACCGTCAGCATTCCACAACCCACCCAGGCCGCCTACGAACACAACGGCCGCCCCGTCTCGCGCGAGGCCTTCTATGCCATTGCCTGCGACCCCGCACGCAGCGTGGCGGTGGAGGCCTGCGCGGGTGCGGGCAAGACCTGGATGCTGGTCTCGCGCATGCTGCGAGCGCTGCTCGACGGCTGCGCGCCGCACGAGATCCTGGCCATCACCTTCACCAAAAAGGCGGCGGGCGAAATGCGCCAGCGCCTGCAAGAATGGTTGGAGCAGTTCAGCCACAAGCCGCTGGAAGAGCTTACGGCCGAGCTGATTGCACGCGGAATCAGCCCCCAGGGCGCACTGGACAAGCGCGAGGCGCTACAAAATCTATACCGCCAGCTGCTTGAAGCGGGCCGCCCGGCGCAAATCCGCACTTTCCACAGCTGGTTTGCCGCGCTGCTGGGCACAGCCCCGCTGGCGCTGCTGCAGCAACAGGGCCTGCCCGCGCACTTTGAGCTGCTCGAAGACGATGCCGAGGCCGTGCGCGAGGTCTGGCCCCCGTTCTTGCAGACCGTGGCCGAAAGCGCCAGCCTGCGTGCCGACTATGAAGCCGTGGTGGCCCGCCACGGCCGCTCGCAAACGCACAAGGCGCTGGCGGCGGCACTGGCCAAGCGGGTGGAGTTTGATCTGGCCGACGCGGCAGGCGTGGTGGATGCATCCGTGCCGCCCTTCCAGCAGGCATACCCCGAGCTGGCCGCGTTGGCCGAGCCCGCCGAGGCCCTGCAGACCGAAGCCGCCCTGCAACGCTGGCGCAACTGTGCCAGCGCTCTGGGCGCAGAGGCCAACAAGACCCCGCAGAAGGCGGCGGACGCCATCATCGACGCGCTGGGCTGCACCGACCTGAACCAGCGCCTGGACATGCTGCGCAAAGCGATGTTTGTGGCCAAGGAAGACCGCCTCTCCAAGAACCTGGAGAAGTTCCCCGCCGCGCAGGAGGCCGAGCCCGAGTTGCGGCGCCTGCTCACCGCCCGCCGCCAGCACGAGGCCTGGCAGCACCAGCAGCGCATGGCCCGGCTGGCGCGTTGCCTCATCGCGCAGTTTGTGGCCGTCAAGCAGCAGCACGGCTGGGTGGACATGAACGATGTGGAGCGCACGGCCCTGGTCATGCTGGCGGACCCGGTGCTGTCGGGCTGGGTGCAGGAGCGGCTCGATGCCCGCATTCGCCACCTGCTGGTCGATGAGTTTCAGGACACCAACCCGCTGCAGTGGCAGGCGCTGCACGCGTGGCTGTCGGGCTATGCGGGCTCGGGCGGCGGGTCTACCGCGCCCAGCGTGTTCATCGTGGGCGACCCCAAGCAGAGCATCTACCGCTTTCGCCGCGCCGAGCCGCAGGTGTTCATCGCCGCGCAGGCTTTTGTGCGCGATGGGCTGCGCGGCGACCTGCTCAGCTGCGATCACACGCGCCGCAACGCACAGGGCGTGATTGCCGCGGTCAACGCCGTCATGGGCCAGGCCCAGGCGCAGCAAGAGACCAGCGGTTTCCGCGATCACACCACCGAATCCAAGCACCCCGGCCAGTTGCTGCGCCTGCCCGCCATCACCGACGCGGACGACGACAGCCAAGGCGCAGGCCGCGACCCCCTGGCCTGGCGCGATAGCCTGACCGAACCCCGCCACGAGGCCGAAGAAACCCAGCGCATGCGCGAGTGCACGCAGGCCGCCGCCTGGGTGGCTGCGCAGATTGCCGCCGGCACGCTACCCAAAGAGGTGTTGGTGCTGGCCCGCAAGCGTGATCGTCTGGCCAGCATGCAGGACGCCCTGCGTGCTCTGCACCTGCCCTGTGTGCAGCCCGAAAAGGCCGACCTGTTCGACGCACCCGAGGTGCAGGACATGGTGGCGCTGCTGGATGTACTGGTCTCGCCCACCCACGACCTGTCGCTGGCCCGCGCGCTCAAGTCGCCCCTTTTCAGCCTGGGCGACGACGCCCTGGTGGCCTTGGCCGTGCTGCGCCGCCAGCCGGAGCATGCGGGCTGCAGCTGGTTTGATTTGCTATTAAAAAGTGAGCTGCTTGCGCTTGACTTGAAAGCGCTGGGGCCTGTTCTGACTCAATACCAAGACTGGGTGAGTGGCCTGCCGCCGCACGATGCGCTGCATGCCATCTACGAGCACGGCGACGTGCTGGCCCGCTTCGCCGCTGCTGCCCCGGTCACCCAGCGCCAGGCAGTGCAGGCCAACCTGCGCGCGCTGCTGGCGGCATCGCTGCAGCACGACGGCGGCCGCTACCTCACGCCCTATGCGTTTGTGCGGGCCATGAAGAAGGGCGGCGTGCGCGCGCCCGGCCGGGCCGATGCGCAGGCCGTTCGCCTGCTGACGGTGCACGGCGCCAAGGGGCTGGAGGCCGACTGCGTGCTGCTGCTCGACACCGACACCCGCCCGCAAAAAGCCGAGACCATGGGTGTGCTGGTGGACTGGCCTGGCGAGCAGGCCGTGCCGTCGGCCTTTGTCTTTCTGGCCAGCGAATCGAACCCGCCGCCCAGCGCAGAAGCCGCGCTGGCCGCCGAGCAGCAGGCCCGCAGCCGCGAGGAGCTGAACATGCTCTACGTGGCCATGACGCGCGCCAAACATTGCCTGGCGCTGTCGTCCGTGTTGCCCAGCAATTCGGCGCCGGGCAGTTGGTGGAACCGACTGGCACCACTGGTGACCGAGGTGGACACGGGCACGGCCCCTGCGCTTTCCGCTGAAGCCGGTGCGACCCCCGACACCTTCACCATCGCCGCGCTGCACCCCCTGCCCGAAGCCCTGCAAAGCGCCCGCACCAAACCGGGTGCTGCAGCCGCCGACCCCACCAGTGCTACGCCCGTTGCCATGCCTGGCGACGCCGAGTCCACCCCCCTGTCACGCCAGGGTGACGCCATGCACCAGCTGCTGGAGCAGGCCGGTGTGGCCGGTGCCCCGCTGGCCGACCTGCGCGCCCACGGCTGGCCTGCTGCGCGCATCGCCCGGCTGGCCAGCGACCACGACATTGCCCCTGCAGCGGCCGAGTTGGCGGCCCGCATGGCACAGGGCATCCTGGCCGGGGAGGGCGCCTGGGCGTGGGACCCGGAGCAGGTGCAGACCGCCATCAACGAAGCCCCGCTGCATTACCAGGGCCAAAGCCTGCGCATCGACCGGCTGGTGCTGCGCCGTGCCCTGTCTGCAGATGACGCCATGGCAGGCTGGTGGGTGCTCGACTACAAAAGCGCCGCCCAGCCTCAGCGCCAGCAAGCGCTGGTGGCGCAACTGCAGCGCTACCAAGAAGCCGTACAGGCCCTGATGCCGGGCGAGGCCGTGCACGCGGCCTTTCTCACAGGCGATGGGCGTTTGGTGCGGGCAGGGGGCGGGCCCACCCTTGCCGCCGTCGGGCATACTCTCGCCCCCGCTGCGCCGGATGCCCCGGCAAAGCCCGAGCGTCCGCGCCCCGCGCCGGGGCCTGCAGATTCTGCGCAAGGCTCTTTGTTTTGACCCGCACCCAGGGCTTCCAACCCGCGCAACGCCCCCACTTTTAGCAAGGTTCTCCCGTGTCTCACACCCTTTCTCCTTCCGATTCACCCGTCGCACCAGCCCTGTCTGCGGGGACTTTGCCGTGCGATGTGGCCATCGTCGGCGGTGGCCCGGCGGGCCTGATGGCGGCCGAGGTGCTGGCCCAGGCGGGGGTGGCCGTTCATCTGTTTGACGCCATGCCTTCGGTGGGGCGCAAGTTTCTGCTGGCGGGCAAGGGCGGGCTCAACCTCACACATTCCGAGCCCCATGCTCCGTTTGTCAGCCGCTATGCAGAGCGCCAGCCTCAGCTCGAACCTTTGCTGCAGGAATTTGGCGGGCCCGAGGTCCGGGCCTGGGCGCAAGGCCTGGGTGTAGAGACCTTCGTGGGCACCTCCGGCCGCGTGTTCCCCGCCGACATGAAGGCCGCGCCCTTGCTGCGCGCCTGGTTGCAGCGCCTGCGCGGGCAGGGCGTGGTGTTCCACATGCGACATCGGTGGCTGGGCTGGTCGGACGACGGTGCCCTGCGTTTTGCAGCCCCTGCGGGCGAGGTGCCCGTGGCCGCCAGGTCGGTGGTGTTGGCGCTGGGCGGCGGCAGCTGGGCACGCCTGGGATCTGATGGTGCCTGGGTGCCGCTGCTGGCGCAGCGCGGTGTGGCCGTGGCGCCGCTGCGGCCCTCCAACTGTGGTTTTGACGTGCTGCGCGCCGATGCGCCGGCGGGTGAGACGCGCCGCGCGTTCTTGCAGGAGCTGATCGGCCGCACCCCCGTTCCCGCTGTGGGCTGGACGCCCCATTTTGTCGAGCGTTTTGCAGGCCAGCCCTTCAAGACGGTGGCGCTGGCTTTCACCGACAGCCAGGGCCGCACGTTCAGCCGCAGGGGTGAATTCGTGGCCACAGCGACAGGCGTCGAGGGCAGCCTGGTCTACGCCGCGTCGCACCTGCTGCGCGATGAGATCGAGGCCCACGGCCATGCCACTTTTCATCTGGATTTGCTGCCCGACCACACGCCGGAACGCGTGCTGGTGGAAGTGCGCCATCCACGCGGATCACGTTCATTGTCCAGCCACCTCAAGAGCCGTCTGGGGCTCGATGGCATCAAGGCGGGCATCCTGTATGAACACTTGGGCAAGGACGGCATGAACGACCCGGTGGCTCTGGCACACGCCATCAAGGCACTGCCCATCACGGTCGTGGCCACACGGCCCATCGACGAAGCCATCAGCACCGCCGGTGGTGTGGCTTTTGAGGCGCTGGACACGCATCTCATGGCCCATGCCTTACCGGGCGTGTTCTGCGCGGGCGAAATGCTCGATTGGGAGGCGCCCACCGGGGGCTATCTGCTCACGGCCAGCTTGGCCAGTGGCCGTGGGGCGGGGTTGGGCGCGCTGCACTGGCTGCGCCAAGCTGCCGGAGCTTGAGAACGCTGTTCGAAGGGGGCTTGTGCCTGGGGCGAAGGGCCTGGCCTCGCCAGGCAAGGGGACATCGCGAAGGATGTCGCCGCTGGGAGGGGGCTGCGCGACAGCGCAAAAAAAGAAGTTGACGAGCCTTACCCCCGGCACTGACTCCACAGTTAGGGCTGCTTGGTTCCCCACCTGACCCGGTTGGCCGCTTCACCATGCGAGGAGGCCCGTCACCGTCGATTGTACGACGGATGCGGATACACTTTTCTGAACAGCCCCGCTGCCGTGGGCGCTGGAAGGACACTCGGCACAGCCCGTAGAATCTGCCGGATGTCCTACCTCGTGCTCGCCCGCAAGTACCGTCCCCGCAATTTCACCGAAATGGTGGGGCAGGAGCATGTGGTGCAGGCCCTCACCAATGCGCTCAACACACAGCGCCTGCACCATGCCTACCTGTTCACAGGCACGCGGGGTGTGGGCAAGACGACGGTGTCGCGCATTCTGGCCAAATCGCTCAACTGCCAGGGGCCCGACGGTCAGGGCGGCATCACCGCCACACCCTGCGGCGTGTGCTCGGCCTGTACGGATATCGACAGTGGTCGCTTCCCGGATTACACCGAGCTGGATGCTGCATCGAACCGGGGTGTGGATGAGGTGCAGAGCCTGCTGGAGCAGGCGGTCTACAAGCCAGTGCAGGGCCGCTTCAAGGTCTTCATGATCGACGAAGTGCACATGCTCACGAACACGGCGTTCAACGCCATGCTCAAGACGCTGGAAGAGCCTCCTGAATACCTCAAGTTCGTGCTGGCCACGACCGACCCGCAGAAGGTGCCGGTGACGGTGCTGAGCCGCTGTCTGCAGTTCAACCTGCGGCCCATGGCGCCCGAGACGGTCCTGAGCCACCTCACGCAGGTGCTGGCGTCGGAAAATGTATCGTCCGAGCCCCAGGCCCTGCGGCTGCTGTCGCGCGCCGCGCGGGGCTCCATGCGCGATGCACTGTCGCTCACCGACCAGGCCATCGCTTTTGGCAGCGGCCAGTTGCAGGAAGCCGCCGTGCGCCAGATGCTGGGCGCGGTGGACCGCTCCTACGTGTTTCGCCTCATCGGCGCGTTGGCCGAGGGCGACGGCAAGACCGTGGTGGAAACCTCGGACACGCTGCGTCTCAATGGCCTGTCGGCCGCCTCCACGCTCGAAGAAATGAGCGCCGTGCTGCAGCGTATGGCGGTGTTCCAGGCCGTGCCCCAGATGGCAGGCGCCGTGGATGCCGACGACCCCGAGGCCGCAGAAACGGCCCGCCTGGCCGCGCTGATGCCTGCTGACGAAACCCAGCTGCTCTACAGCCTGTGCCTGCACGGGCGCGGTGAACTGGGTCTGGCGCCCGATGAGTACGCGGCACTGACCATGGTGCTGCTGCGCTTGCTGGCGTTCAAGCCTGTAAGCGGTGTTGGCGGCGTTGGCGAATCGGCTGAAAAAAAAACTCTGACGCGGGCTGAAGCGGCGTCTTCCAGCCCATCAGCAGCGGTTTCTGCCGCTCCCGCAGCGGCTGCCGTGGCGGTGCCAGCCCCCGTGGCACGAACGGCGCCGACGCCCGCGCCTGCTCCCCAGGTGCCACCAGCGGTGCCTCCCGCAGCGCCTGCAGCAGGCGCCTCGCCAGCATTGCCACCGGAGATTTCTGCAGAATCCGCCGAATCCGTGGACTCTTCGGAGCCACCACCCTGGCCAGGCTCGGAAGAGCCGGGTGCTGCATCACCTGCAAACTCCGCCGCCACGGCACTGCCGGTGCGTACGCCCGAGAGATTTGGGCAAAATCAGCGTCCAGCGCAACCTCAGCAAGCGCAAGGCGCTCCTGAATATGTAGCAATCCCGGTGCGTGAATCGCCCGAACCAGGGGAGCGTCTGCAACCGTTGCCGCTTTCTGCGCCAACGCCTGTCTCGGCGCGCTACACGCCCACCGAGGAGGGCGATGTCTGGCATGCCACTGTGCAGCAGATGGTGGCGGCAGAATCGATTACCGCCCTGGTGCGCGAACTGGCCCTGCAGTCGCAACTGGTGGCGCGCGATGGGGGGCACTGGTTGCTGCGTGTGGAGCGTGAATCGCTGAACCAGCCTACTGCACGCGAGCGCCTGCGCGCCGCGCTGGAGGCTGCGGGCCATGCCACCCAGATCAGTGTGGAGGTGGGCCACGTCATCGACAGCCCCGCCCGCCGCAATGCCGCTGCCGCGGCCGAGCGCCAGCGCCGTGCTGAGGAGATTGTGAACAACGACCCCTATGTGCAGTCGCTGGTGCGCGACTATGGCGCGAGAATCGTGCCGGGCAGCATCAAGCCTGCGTGAGATGAAGCGCCCCCTGAGTCGCCTGCGGCGCCTTCCCCCTCTCTCGCTTCGCGGGAGGGGGACGCACTCGGTGGCTTGGCAAAGCCAGCTCCACGAGTGCACTGGATTGGCGTGTGCCAGTTTCGAGGGCCGCTGACATTGCACAGCACAATACCGTGCATCTCGGATACCGAATCTCTCTCCCTTCGTGGGAATCGATCAACCAGAAAGAAAGCAAAGGAAACCACACCATGTTCAACAAAGGACAACTTGCAGGCCTCATGAAGCAAGCCCAGGCGATGCAGGACAACCTCAAGAAGGCGCAGGACGAGCTGGCCTTCATCGAGGTGGAGGGTGAATCGGGCGCGGGCCTGGTGAAAGTGGTGATGACGTGCAAGCACGACGTCAAGCGCATCACCATCGACCCGAGCCTGCTGGCCGAAGACAAGGACATGCTGGAAGACCTCGTTGCGGCGGCGTTCAATGCTGCGGTGCGCAAGGCGGAAGAGACTTCTTCGGAGAAGATGGGCAAGCTCACCCAAGGCATGCCAGGCCTCCCCGGCGGCATGAAATTCCCTTTCTGAGGGTTGGCTACCGAGCGGGCGATCTGCGTTGTTGGGCGGTGCTCGGAATCCTCACGTACAGGAAGTACGTTCCGGTTCCTGTGCTCCGTCCGCCTAGCAGCTCATCCCGCTCGCTACGCCCTTGAGGGTGGGGTGTGAAGGCAGAGGGCGAGCACCTGTTTGTCTTCCCTACATCCGTTTGGGCTGAGCTTGTCGAAGCCTGGCTCCGCCGCTCCCTACAACGTCACGCGCATCGCATCTAGTCTGTCCATGTCCACCACCAACTCCCTCGACGTTCTGATCCAGGCGCTGCGCCGCTTGCCGGGGGTGGGGGTGAAGTCTGCGCAGCGCATGGCGTTTCATTTGCTGCAGCATGATCGGGAGGGGGCGCTGGCCTTGTCGCGGGCGCTCGGCGATGCGGTGGGCACCGTGCACCATTGCGCGCGCTGCCACACGTTCACCGAGGCCGAGGTGTGCAGTACCTGCCTGGACCCTGAGCGCGATGCGACGCGGCTGTGCGTGGTCGAGACACCGGCCGATCAGTCGGCGCTGGAGCGCACGGGGGCGTTCAAGGGGCTTTACTTTGTGCTGATGGGGCGGCTGAGCCCCCTCGATGGCATTGGCCCCAAGGAAATTGGCCTGCAAAAGCTCATGGACCGGGCCACCGATGGCACCGTGCAGGAGGTCATTTTGGCGACCAATTTCAACGCAGAGGGCGAGGCCACGGCCCATGTGATCAGCGAGGCGCTCAAGAGCCGGGGGCTGCACGTGACACGGCTCGCGCGCGGCGTGCCCGTGGGCAGCGAGCTGGAGTACGTGGACCTGGGCACGATTGCGCATGCGCTGGTGGATCGCCGCTAGGTGTTTGTTCGCGAAACTTGTGCCTGCGGCGGCTAGAATACTCACAATTTAATAGCTGCTAGCGCTTGTGTATCAAGCGCTAGAGCCAAAAAAGGCTTAAAAATGAATACCACCATGCATGTCGCACGGTTCACAGTGGCCTACTGGTGCGTGCTGATCGCAGCCCTGCTTCCCATGGGCTGCG
Source organism: Acidovorax sp. FG60 (assembly GCF_057808995.1). Taxonomy (NCBI): domain Bacteria; kingdom Pseudomonadati; phylum Pseudomonadota; class Betaproteobacteria; order Burkholderiales; family Comamonadaceae; genus Acidovorax; species Acidovorax sp. FG60. The sequence continues at coordinate 39,970 of NZ_JBMDJC010000016.1, read as the reverse complement.
CCTGGCTGGCCAAGAGTGGTAGCTTCGGCAAGTCGCGCAAGGACGGTGGCTTTGACAACCGCGACCCCCGCGCCTGGATGGCTCGGCAGACCGACTGGCGGGCCCGCGCCAATGCGGCGCAGGCCAACAGTTTCGAAGGCTTGCCATTCTTCATCGGTGCCGTGATCATCGCGCACCTGCTCGGGGCGGGGCAGACGTTGCTGGACATGTTGGCGCTGCTGTACGTCATGCTGCGCATCTTCTACATCATGATGTACGTGTCCGACATGCCCACCGTGCGCAGTGTGGTCTGGGCCGCAGCGTTTTTGGTCAATATTGGCATCCTGTTCGTCGGCTACCGCTGATCTTTGCCAGCCTGGCCTTTGAACAAGGGCTGGCGCCACTCTCTCGGGGGTTGCCGGTCGGGCTCCAGTTTCTTTCAACCCTGGTACGTAGAAACCCGCAGGGATTCCCCCTGATGCGGGTTTGTGGGCTCTGGGGCACGATTGTTGCAATGCAGCATTGCTGCTTCCACTGATTCTCACGGATTGTCATGACCCGCCCCTTGCTCACCCGCCGCGCCTTTGGCGCCGTCTCCGCCCTGTCGGCGGCCGGGGTGTTTGCGCCTGCCATTGTGCGGGCGCAGGCAGAGGGGGCAGCAGCGTTGGGCAACGTCACCATTGCCGTGGGCGGACAGGGCGTGCTCTACCACCTGCCGCTGGCGCTGGCCGACCAACTGGGCTACTTCAAGGCGGAAGGTCTGGACGTGACGGTGCGCGATTTTTCGGCCGGCGCCCTGGCCCTGCAGGCGGTGCAGGAGGGTGGGGCCGATGTCTGTGCCGGAGCCTTCGAGCACACCATCCGGCAGCAGGTGCGTGGCCAGTCCTACCGCTCGCTGGTAGTGATGGGGCGTGCGCCTCAACTGGCGCTGGGGGTTTCGCAACGCTCGCTGCCTGCGTACAAGGATCTGGCGGATCTGCAGGGACGGCGCATTGGCGTGTCATCGGTGGGGTCGTCCACGCACCTGGCGGCCAGCGTGGTGCTGGCCCGAGCGGGCATGGGGCCGCGTGACGTGGCGTTTGTGGGCGTGGGATCTGGCATGGCCGCGATGAATGCGCTGCGTTCCGGACAGGTGCATGCGCTGTGCCATGCCGACCCGATCATGACGCTGCTGGAGCAAAAGGCAGACACACGCATTGCCGGCGACATGCGCTCACTCAAGGCCGCGCAGGAGATGTTTGGCGGCGCCCTGCCAGCCAGCTGTCTTTATGCGCCGCAGCCCTTCCTGCAAAAACATGCCGCCCAGGCCCAGGCACTGGCCAACGGCATCGTGCATGCCCTCAAATGGCTGCAGACCGCTGCCCCGGCAGACCTTGTCAAGGCGGTGCCTCCGGGCTACCTGATGGGAGACCGGGGGCTGTACCTGGCGGCCTTCAGCCGGGTGCGCGAGACCTATTCGACCCACGGGATGATGCCCGATGATGGCGCAGCCACGGCCTTGCGCGTGCTCTCGCGCGTGCACCCCGAGTTGGCGGATTTCAAGGTGGAGCTGGCACGCACCTACACCAACGATTTCGTGCGCAAGGCGCGGCAGAAATTCAACGTCTGAGCTTGCGCACCGGATACTCGCTGGGCCACTTTGGGGGTGACCGCAGGGGAGCAGTGGCAGTGCAGGACCCAGATTGATCAGTGGATGCCGCGCACTGTCGCAATGCGTCGGCATCCGGGTCGGGAAGATGGCTTACATTCGTCGGCGTTCGGTTTGCCGTAGCCTCGGCCTACCAGTCATCTACCTCACCAGGATTGCTCCATGTCTTTTACCCTCAGCATCGGCCCGCTTGTCTCTTTGATCGCGGGCATTCTCATCCTCGTCATGCCCCGTCTGCTCAGCACCATCGTGGCGCTGTACCTCATCATCATGGGCATTCTGGGGCTTCTGGGCATGCACTCGCTGAAGTTTTGAGGCGCCTGGTGACGCCTTCTTGCGCGTTGCCCGCGGCGTTCCAATGGCGTTTTAGCGGCGCTTGACCTTGGAGGGGGTTCCCCCTCGGCGTACAGGCGCAGCAGCCGAGCGCTTGCCAGATCCGGAGCGGGCCACCGTGCCACGCGCCTGCGTGGCCTGTCGCACGGGCAGGTACACGACCACCTGCTCGCCCAGCTTGAAGGCCGCACTGGCGCGCACGTCGTTCCAGTCGGCCACGCTGGCAGCGCTGAGCTTGTAGCGCCGGGCGATGCTGGCCACGGTTTCGCCCTTGCGGGCTCGCACCGTGGTGCGGCGGGTCACGATCTCTGGCGAGAAAGCGACCTGGCCGTTGTCTGCCAGGTGCGAGGAGACGTCCTGCCGGATGGCGGATGAACGCGGGACCATCAACGCCGAGCCTGCCTTGATCAGCATGCGGGGAGGAATGTTGTTGATGCTGCGCAGGTCGTTCTCGCTCATGCCTGCCCGCTGCGCGGCTTCGGAGACCGTCATGGTGGAGGGCACGGACCACACGGTCCAGCTTGCATACTGGCCCTCGCGGCGCGCTTCAAGGTTGCGCTGGAACACCTTGGCGTTGTCCCAGGGCAGCAGGATTTGTGGCGTACCGGCAGCCAGAATGACAGGCTTATTGAACGACGGGTTCAGCGCGCGGAAATCTTCCTCGCGAATGCCTGCCAGCGTGGCCACCAGCGCAACATCGATGTCATGGGTGATGTCCACCGTCTGGAAATAGGGGTGGTTTTCGATGAGGGGCAGCTCGGTGCGGAAGGCCTCGGGGTTGGCTACGATGTTTTTCACGGCCTGCAGCTTGGGCACATACATGCGGGTTTCGGCCGGCATGTTCAGGTCGGTGTAGCTGGTGCCCAGTCCCTGCTTCTGGTTGCGGGCAATGGCCCGGCCTACGCTGCCTTCGCCCCAGTTGTAGGCGGCCAGGGCCAGGTGCCAATCGCCAAACATGCCGTAGAGCTTTTGCAGGTAGTCGAGTGCAGCGCGCGTGGATGCGAGCACATCGCGGCGGTCGTCGCGGAAGGCGTTCTGCTTGAGGTCGAAATAGTTGCCCGTGGCGGGCATGAACTGCCACATGCCGGCCGCCTTGGCGCTGGACACAGCCTGCGGGTTGAACGCGCTTTCGATGTAGGGCAGCAGCGCCAGCTCGGTGGGCATGCCGCGTCGCTCCAGCTCTTCAACGATATGGAAAAGGTACTTGCTGGAGCGCTCGGTCATGCGCTGCATGTAGTCGGGTCGCGTGGCGTACCACTGCTCGCGGTCCTGCACCAGTTCGTGCTGCAGGTCGGGCATGGCAAAGCCTCTGCGGATGCGGTCCCACAGGTCGGCGGGGGCCGAGAGCGATGCCACCTCGCCGCTGGAGGCCTGCGCGGCGGTGATGGGCCTGAGCGGGCCGTTGGGGATGACGGGGGTGTGGGCGGTCCGGGGTGGTGCACCGGTGGGTGTGGAGGGTGCGCTGTCAGCCGCGCTGTCCTGCGAAGGCCCGGTGGTGGCGCAGCCCGTGAGCCAGAGCGCGCACGCCAGGCAGGCGATGTGCAAAATTTTCATCGAAACTCGTTTTTCCATTGACGCAGTGCGGCCAGTACCGCCACGGCATCGTCTTGATTCACCTTTGCGTCGTAGCCATGGGCCGCCTGGGCCACTGCAGGCTGTCGCACGCGCAGGAAGGGGTTGATGTCTTGCTCCAGGGCCATGCGCGACGGCAGTGTGGGCTGGTGGCGGGCCCGCAGTGCTTCACATTGGCTGCTGTAGTGGAGCAATGCCGCATTGCCGGGTTCCACGGCCCGCGCAAATTTCAGGTTGGAGAGGGTGTACTCGTGGGTGCAGCATACGCGGGTGTTGCCGGGCAACGCCGCCAGCTGGTCCAGGGAGTTCAGCATTTGGGCGGGCGTGCCTTCAAACAGCCGACCACAGCCGCCCGAAAAAAGCGTGTCGCCACAGAACAGCAGGGGCTCCCCGTCGATGTCGGGGCAGTAGTAGGCAATGTGGCCAGCGGTATGGCCGGGCACATCCATGACTTCGAACCGAAGCCCCAAGGTTTCCACAGCATCACCGTGCGCCAGGCGGTGCAGCGGCTCGGGGATTTTCTCGCGTGCGGGGCCGTAGACCACGGCGCCGGTGGCGCTGCGCACGGCATCCACACCGCCGACATGATCGGCATGGTGGTGCGTGACTAGAATGGCCTTCAACTGCACACCAAGGTGCTGCAGGGCCTGCAGCACAGGCGCGGAATCTCCCGGGTCCACAACGATCGCTTGGCGGCCGTCGTGCAGCATCCAGATGTAGTTGTCGGTAAAGGCGGGCAGCGGCAGCAAGTTCATGAGCGATCAAATTATAGGTTTGCACCACTGGTTCGATTCCCCGCCGGGCCGGTACCTGCTGGCGTGGGAGCAGGCGCGCTTCGATGAGGCGGTGGCCGATATCTTTGGCTACCACAGCCTGCAGCTTGGAATGCCCTTGCTGGATGGCCTTCGCACCAACCGCATGCCGCACCAATGGCTGGCGCTGGGGCAGGAGGCGGTGCGGGGTTCCATCGCCTTTCTAGAGACCGGTAATGGCGATGCCCCCCTGCAGCGCCGCGCGGTGGATCTGCTGACAGAGCCCGTGGCCTTGCCGTTTGCGGCAGCGAGCCTGGATCTGCTGGTGTTGCCCCATACCCTGGAGTTGAGCATTGACCCCCACGCCGCCCTGCGTGAAGTGGAGCGCGTGCTCGTGCCCGAGGGCCGGGTGGTCATCAGCGGGCTGAACCCGACCAGCCTGTGGGGGCTGCGCCAGTGGCGTGCCCGCATGATCCAGCGTCTGGGCGGGGGCACTCTATACCTGCCGGATGTGGGCGAGTTCATTGGCTACCGGCGCTTGCGCGACTGGCTCAGGCTTTTGAGTTTTGAGGTCGAGTCGGCCCAGTTTGGCTGTTATCGTCCGGCGGTGCGCAGCACCCAGTGGCTGGAGCGTTTTGGCTTCATGGACCCGTTGGGCGAGCGGTGGTGGCCTATTTTTGGCGCGGCCTATTTTCTGGTGGCGGTCAAGCGGGTTCACGGCATGCGTTTGCTGGAGCCCGCCTGGCGGTCCAGCCGACAGCGTGCCGCCTCCACAGTGCCCATTGCCAACCGGGCAGGCCCGGCGGGTGCAACGGGCAGCACCTCGCGCATATTCACAGACAGCGACGACAGAGACAGGAACACAGTTTGAACCAGGTAGAGATATACACAGATGGCGCCTGCAAGGGCAACCCCGGCCCTGGGGGATGGGGTGCATGGTTGCGTTCGGGATCGACAGAAAAAGAGCTTTTTGGGGGTGAGCTGGGCACCACCAACAACCGCATGGAGCTGATGGCCGTGATCGAGGCGCTGTCGGCCTTGAAGCGCCCCTGCGCCGTGACGCTGTACCTCGACAGCGAATATGTACGCAAGGGCATCACCGAGTGGATTCACGGCTGGAAGGCCAAGGGATGGCGCACGGCCTCCAAGCAGCCGGTCAAGAACGTGGAGCTGTGGCAGCGGCTGGACGCGCTGGTGAGCACGGCTGGCCACCGTATCGAATGGCGCTGGGTGAAAGGGCACTCGGGCGATCCAGGCAACGAGCGGGCCGATGCACTGGCCAACCGGGGTGTCGAAAAAGCCCTGGGGCGTGGGTGACGGTGGGCGTCTATCGGTGCGCAGCGTCTGTGCACCACGGCATCAGAAGCCCCCTCCGGGGCTTTTTTTGTCTCTGCAGCATGTAAAGCCTGCGTAAATCTGCCGCAATTGCCCTTGTGGGTATGCCAAGGTTTGCTGCAGCGCAAGACACGCACTGATACATTGTTTGGCTGCCTTCCCCACATCACCCGCTTCATCGACCCATGGCGTCCAAGAACAAATACATCGTTTTCGCTGTCATTGGCATCGCTGCCGCGTCGGGCGCAGCCTGGTGGCTTCAGAAACCGGCCCAGTCCGTGCGCAGCGAGGCGCCTGCCGACGGCAGGGGTAGCGCCGCGCCGGCTGGTGCGGCGGCCAAGGGTGGGGGCGCAGGCCGCCCCGTGGCGGTAGAGGCCGTGGCCGTGCGGCAGATGGCCTTGCGCGACGATGCCGAGGCCGTGGGCAGTCTGCGGTCGCGCCAGAGCGTGGTGCTGCGCCCCGAGGTGAGCGGTCGCATCACGGCGCTCAACTTTCGCGACGGCGAGCGCGTGCGGCGCGGGCAGGTGCTGGTGCAGTTTGACGACCAGCTGCCCCGCGCCCAGGTGCAGCAGAGCCAGGCCGAGCTCTCCATCGCCCAGGCCAACCACAAGCGCAATCAGGAACTGGTGGCCCAGGGCTTCATCAGCCAGCGTTCGGTGGATGAAAGTGCCGCCAACCTCGAAGTGGCGCGGGCCAAATTGTCCTTGGCGCAGGCCACGGCCTCGCGCCTGAAGATCGTGGCGCCGTTTGACGGCATCGCCGGTATTCGCGGGGTGAACGTGGGCGACTACCTCAAGGACGGTGCCGACATCGTCAATGTCGAAGACCTGGATGTGGTGTATGTGGACTTCCGCTTGCCCGAGCGTTTGCAGAGCAAGGTCCGCACGGGCCAGACCGCCCAGGTGGCGTTCGACGCCTTGCCCGGCGTGCGCTACAGCGCCGTGGTGCAGGCCATCAACCCCCAGATTGACGCCGATGGCCGCTCGGTGGTGGTGCGCGGCTGCATTGACAACCGGCGTCTGCAGCTGCGCCCCGGCATGTTTGCGCGCGTGACGGCCGTGTTTTCAGAGCGCAGCGATGCCCGGGTGATCCCCGAGGAAGCCATCGTGCCCGACGGCAGCAGCCCGTATGTGTTCAAGATTGTGGATGGCAAGGAGCCTGGCAGCCGCGTGGCGCGGCGCACACCTGTCAAGCTTGGTGCGCGCACCCCCGGGTTTGTGGAAGTGGTGGATGGTCTGGCCATGGGAGATGTGGTGGTGACCGCAGGCCAGCAGCGCATCCAAAAGGATGGCACCCCAGTGCGTGTGGTGGAACTGGGCAAGCCAGGCAAGCAGAGCAATGGCGGTGCGCCATCACCAGCGCGCGCAGCCGCCTCGGCCGGGGCGGTAGGTGCAGACCGTGCTGCGGGTGCCGTGGCACCGACCGATGCACCGGCGCCCACCGGGGCTGGCAGCGCCAGCAGCCCCCGCGCAGCGGCGCAGCCGATGGCAACCGCACCCGTTGCCAATGCTGCTACCGCCGCCGCTGCCACTGCCACTGCAGCATCGGCCAATGCCGTAGTGGCGCCGTTGCCCGGCCCTAATCCTTGCCAGCTTGCGGGCAGGCCCGGCCGCGCACCACAAGGCAGCCCACGCCATCCTGCGTGATCGATGAAGTTCCAGGACTGCCATGCAACTCGCTGAAATATCGATACGCCGACCGGTCTTTGCGACCGTGCTCTCGCTGCTGGTGCTGCTGATCGGCGCCGTGAGCTTCACCCGCCTGTCGGTGCGCGAATACCCCAAGATCGACGAACCCGTGGTCACCGTCAGCGTGCGTTATGCGGGCGCGTCGGCCGAGGTGATCGAATCCCAGGTCACCAAGCCGCTCGAAGACTCCATTGCGGGCATTGACGCGGTGGACGTGATCACCTCCATCAGCCGGGCCGAGCAAAGCCAGATCAGCGTGCGCTTTCGGTTGGAGAAAGACGCCGACAACGCCGCCGCCGAGGTGCGCGACCGCACCGCGCGGGTGCGCAACCGCCTGCCCGATGCTGTGGATGAGCCCGTGATCGCCAAGGTGGAGGCCGATGCCTCGCCCGTGATGTGGCTGGCTTTCAGCAGCGAGACACGCACGCCGCTGGAGATCAACGACCTTATCAACCGCATCGTCAAGCCGCGGCTGCAGACGGTGACCGGTGTGGCCGATGTGCCCATCTACGGCGAGCGGAAATACGCCATGCGCGTGTGGCTGGACCCCGAGCGTTTGGCGGGCTACCGCCTGACCACGCAGGACGTGGAAGACGCCATCCGCCGCAACAACCTGGAGCTGCCCGCAGGTCGCATCGAGTCGCAGCAGCGCGAGTTCAGCGTCACCTCGCAGACCGACCTGGCCACGCCGTCGCAGTTTTCCGAGGTGGTGATCCGCACCGTGAACGGCTTCCCGGTCCGTATCCGCGACGTCGCGCGGGTGGAAGAGGGCGCCGCCAGCGACCGCAGCCGCGTGCGCCTGAACGGGCGCGAAGCCATTTCCGTGGGCGTGATCCGCCAGGCCACCGCGAACCCGCTGGAGCTGTCGCAGGGCGTGCGCGCCATGCTGCCCACGCTCAAGGCCGACCTGCCACCGGACATCGGCATCGACATTGCCAACGACAACTCGCTGTTCATCGACCGGTCCATCAAAAGCGTCTACACCACCATTGCCGAGGCCGTGGTGCTGGTGGCCCTGGTGATTTTCGTGTTCCTGCGCACCTTCCGCGCGTCCATCATTCCCATCATCACCATCCCGGTGAGCCTGGTGGGCAGTTTTGCGCTGATGTCGCTGGCGGGTTTTTCGATCAACACCCTCACGCTGCTGGCGCTGGTGCTGGCCATCGGCCTGGTGGTGGACGATGCCATCGTGATGCTGGAGAACATCTACCGCCACATCGAGGAAGGGCTGGACCCGTTCTCAGCCGCCATCAAGGGCGCGCGCGAAATCGGCTTTGCCATCGTGGCCATGACGCTGACGCTGGTGGCGGTGTATGCCCCGCTGGCCTTTACCCCGGGCCGCACGGGCCGGTTGTTTGTGGAATTCGCATTGGCCTTGGCGGGCGCGGTGGTGGTGTCCGGCTTCGTGGCGCTGACGCTTTCACCCATGATGTGTTCGCTGCTGCTCAAGCACAACCCGAAGCCCAACTGGTTCGACCGCTCGATGGAGCGCTGGCTCACGGCGCTGTCAGACGCTTATGGCCGCCTTTTGCGGTGGCTGGTGACGGCCCGCTGGTCGGCCAAGGGCAGCGAGCGCGGGGGCGTGCGCGGCGCCATCTTCCAGGCCCGCTGGATCGTGCTGGCGGTGATGGCGGTGAGTGGTGCGGCGCTGGTGGTGGTGTACCCCAGCATGCGGCAAGAGCTGTCGCCGCTGGAAGACCGCGGCACTATCCTGGCCAGCGTCACCGCCCCCGATGGCGCCACGCTGGACTACACCAACCGCTACGCACTGGAGCTGGAAAAGATCGGCCAGGACTACCCCGAGTTCGACCGCATCTTCGCCAACATCGGCAACCCCACCGTGGCCCAGGGCAGCGTGATCTACCGCACTGTGGATTGGGAGAAGCGTGACCGCACCACGCTGGAGCTGGCGCGCGAACTGCAGCCCAAGGTGTCGGGCTTGCCTGGCGTCAACGCCTTTCTCATCACGCCGCCGTCACTGGGTCAGGGCTTTCGCTCGCGTCCGCTCACCTACGTGATCCAGACCTCGGACAGCTACGAAAACCTCAACGCCGTCACCAACGCCTTCATGGCCGAGATCGCGCAGAACCCCGGCATCGTCGGCCCCGACGTGGACCTGCGGCTGAACAAGCCCGAGCTGCGCATCGAAGTCAACCGCGAACGCGCCGCCGACCTGGGCGTGAGCGTGGATGTGGTGGCCAAGGCCATCGAGACCATGTTGGGAGGGCGCACAGTGACGCGCTACAAGCGCGATGCCGAGCAGTACGACGTGATCGTGCAGACCGAGGCCAGGGGCCGCACCACGCCCGAGAACATCGACACCATCTACGTGCGCGGCCGCAACGAAGCCATGATCCCGCTGTCCAGCCTGGTCAACGTGCGCGAAAGCGTGAGCCCGCGCGAGCTGAACCACTTTGGTCAGCGCCGCTCGGCCACCATCACGGCCAACCTGTCGCCTGACTACTCGCTGGGCGAGGCGCTGAGCTTCATGGACGCCACGGCGGCGAAAGTGCTCAAGCCCGGCTACACCACCGAACTCAACGGCACCTCGCGCGAGTTCAAGAGCTCGCAGGGGGCGCTGGGCATCGTCTTCGTACTGGCTTTGGTCTTTATCTTCCTGGTGCTGGCCGCGCAGTTCGAGAGTTTCATCGACCCGCTGGTCATCATGGTCTCGGTGCCGCTGTCGATGATTGGTGCGCTGCTGGCGCTCAAGTGGAGCGGCGGCTCGCTCAACGTGTATTCGCAGATCGGGCTGATCACTCTGGTGGGGCTCATCACCAAACACGGTATCTTGATCGTGGAGTTCACCAACCAGCTGCGTGAGCAGGGCATGGAGATGGTGGATGCGCTCGTCAAGGCCTCGGCCCAGCGCCTGCGCCCCATCCTGATGACCACCGGCGCCATGGTGCTGGGAGCCATCCCGCTCGCACTGGCTTCAGGCGCTGGCGCCGAGACGCGCACGCAGATCGGCTGGGTGATTGTGGGGGGCATGTCGCTGGGCACGCTGCTCACGATCTTTGTGGTGCCCACCATGTACACGCTGTTCGCGCGCAAGGCCGTGCCGGGGGCGAACACGGCGGTGGCTGCCGAGGAGCCTGAGCATCCGCTGCACCCGCCGCACGATTACGTGGCCAAGTAGCCATGCGGTGCCCCAACGGCGGAGCGGTGCGACCCAATAAGAAGCCCCGATGGGGCTTCTTCCTATTCGGAGTCGGACGCGTGCCTCATGCAGGTGCCGAGACGGTGTTTACGGCGTCCAGAACGTCTTGCTGCCCCTGCGGCCGCACCAGGCGAGCGACCTCCTTGCCGTCCTTCAAGAACACCAGCGTGGGCCACAGCTTGACGCCGAACGTGCGACCCAGGCGCTGGCCGGGGCCATCTTCCACCTTGATGTGCGCTACATCTGCGCGGTCCTTCAGCGCTTGTTCGATCAGTGGCTGCGCGCGCTGGCAGTGGCCGCACCAGGGGGTGCCAAATTCCACAACAGCGGCGCCTGTCAGGCGGTCCACCTCGTCACGGGATGGGGGTTGCGCAAGGTGCTGGGCGGTGTAGGGCATAGGCGCAAGATTTCCAAACGGGTGCAAATGAAAAAAGCCATTGTGCTGTGCTTCGCCCGCGCGGGGTGCCACGGGCGCGGCTCCTGTAAGAGATGCTTAGCAAGGGCCGCCCCGCAGTGAAGGCGTCGGTCCCCCTGGGGGGAAGGTGAAAAGCGACTCAGGGGGTCAAATAACGCCGTCAAACACCATCACATCCACCGTGTCGCCCACGGCCACGTTGCCCTGGCCGTGGTGCAGCACGATGAGTCCGTTGGCCTGCACCATCGAGCTGAGCACACCCGAGCCCTGGTTGCCCGTAGTGCGCACCTGCAGCGTGCCGTCGGCTGCGGTGTTCACGGTGCCGCGCTGGTATTCGGTGCGGCCAGGCTTCTTGCGCATGGCCTCGGTGCTGGTGGCGCGCAGCAGCGGTGGGGCGCTGTGGTTGCTGCCCATCATGCGCAGCAGGGCGGGGCGCACAAAGGCCAGGAAGGTCACCATCACGGCCACGGGGTTGCCCGGCAAGCCGAACAACACCGCACCGCTGTGGGGGTGATTGGTATCATTTTGATAGCTGTTAGCGCTTGATGGGTAAGCGCTGGAGGCCAATTCGGCTTGATTTTCTGTGGTGGCAATGCGCCCCACCGCCATAGGGCGGCCCGGCCGCATGGCAATGCGCCAGAAGGCCACGTCGCCCAGCTTCTTCATCATGGTGCGTGTGTGGTCGGCCTCCCCCACACTCACGCCGCCGCTGGTGATGATGGCGTCCGCGCGCTGCGCCGCGTTGCGAAATGCGGCCTCCAACAATTCCGGCTCGTCGCGGACCACGCCCAGGTCGATCACCTCCACGCCCAGCCGCGTGAGCAGGCCGAACATGGTGTAGCGGTTGCTGTCGTACACGGCGCCTTCGCGGGGTGGCTCGCCGAGGCTTAGGATCTCGTCGCCGGTCGAGAAATACGCCACGCGCAGGCGGCGGTATACCGTGACGGTGGGCAGGCCCAGGCTGGCGACCAGGCCCAGCGCAGCAGGCGCCAGCAGCGTGCCCTTGGCCAGCGCCACGCTACCCTCCATCAGGTCTTCGCCCTTGAAGCGGCGGTTGTCGCCGGTCTTGAGCACATCGGCCGCGATGGTGATGTGGCCGTCAGCTGCGGCGGCTGTGGTGAACTCCTGCGGCACCACGGTATCGAGGCCCGTGGGCATGATGGCGCCGGTCATGATCTTGACGCACTCGCCCGCCGCCACGGTGCCCACCCAGGCCTTGCCCGCCAGCGCCGTGCCCACCACGCGCAGCGTGAGAGGCTGGCCTGCGACCAGTTGGGCGCCCGCAAACGCATAGCCGTCCATGGCCGAGTTGTCGTGGGGCGGCACGCTGACGGGGGAGATCACGTCCTGCGCCAGCACGCGTCCCAGGGCGCTGAAGAGGGGCAAGTCTTCGGTGGCGCTCACGGGCTCGACCAGCCGTTCCAAGAACGTGTTCACATCGGCAGCGCTCAGGGCCTGCGGGTCGTAGCCTTGCAGTTCGGCGGCAATCTGGGCAATGGTTTTCATGGGTCTCAGTAACTTTCAATCAGTCGTGCAGCACGCGCACCATGTGCAGCTTGTCAAAGCCCACGCCGTCCACCACGATGGCGTGGGGCAGAAGGCCCCAGGCGCGGAACCCGGCCTGCTCGTACAGGCGCACGACATGCGTGTTGGAGGCCGTGACCGTCAGCACCAGCTGGGTCAGTCCGGGCACGCCGCTGGCGGCCTCTACACAGGCGGCTACCAGCTGCTGGCCGATGCCTTGGCGCTGGGCTTGTGGCGCAACCATCATGCCTACCAGCGTGGCGAGGTGCCGCTGCTTGGTGCGCTGCTCGCGCTCACAGCCCAGGCAGCCGACCAGCTGGCCTGCGGCATCGAAGGCGCCGAGGAAGAACTGACCCGACTCCGGCGCGCCAAACCGCGCCACGTACTCGCTGGCATCGCGGCCCACCGAGGATTCGTAGTCGGACGTGAACGCATCCGGCGCGGTGCGCAAAGCCTCGTCGCGAAGGGCTTTGTAGGCCACAGCGTCCGATGCGACCAACGGGCGGATCAACACTGCACGGGCGGCCGCAGGCGTGTGCGCGTTCATCGCAGCGGTGCGTGATCAGGCCTGCGGTGCGCTCGCGCTTTCCAGCGCGTGCAGCTCAGCTAGGGTGTTGGCGTTGAAAAAGGCCTTGGGGTCGTCGCCGGGCTGGTCAAACGGCACGATGGCGCAGCGGTGCTGTGCCGTCCATGCGTCAATCTTGCGGCCACCGGCCTGGGTGAAAGCGACCAGGCTTTCGAGCAGGTCCACGCGCAGCAGGCAGAACACCGGCTGGGTGCGCACGGTGGTGCGGCCCGTGCCATCGTCCTCGGGCGCTGCGGCCATGGCGATGTCGGCGTCCTGGGCGTCAGCCGCCGCCGCCAGGCGCTGGGCCAGGTCCAGGGGGAACAGCGGGGTGTCGCAGGGCACTGTCAGCAGCCAGGGCGTTTCGCAACGCTCCAGTCCTGTCAAAAAACCCGCTAGCGGCCCGGCATAGTCGCTCAGCACGTCGGGCCACACCGGTGCGCCGAAGGCTTCGTAGGCGGCCAGATTGCGATTGGCGTTGACCATGGTGGCGCCGGTCTGCATCTGCAGTCGCATCAGGGTGTGCAGGGCCAGGGGCAGGCCCCGAAAGTTTTGCAGGCCTTTGTCGACCCCGCCCATGCGGGAGCCGCGGCCGCCGGCAAGGACGATGCCGGTAATGTCTTGGGTGTCAATCTTGGTCATGGTGCGCGCGATGGAGCGTGAAATAGAGGGCTACCGCAGCGGCCGGGTGCGCAGCGCGGTCAACTGCAGGCAGGAAAGGACAGCCGTGCCGACCAGCAGGCCCAGGGACACAGGTTGTACAAAGGCCTCGTGTCCCAGGGCAAAAAACAGCCCGTGGATCACCACGGTCAAGGCACCGAGGCAAGGCATGAGTTTGTAGAACATCAGGGCCGCTGAACCCTCGCCACGGGCCACTTGCGACTGCGCGTACAGCACCAGCGCAATGATGGGCAGGTTCAGCAGCAAGTTGACCTGGTTGCCGCCGGGGATGTGAAACAGCTCCCACTCGTGCCAGTACGCGGCGTCGATCTGGTGGGTGACCAAGACGGCGGCGTTGGCCAGAAACAGTGCGCGGTGTTTTGGTTGAAGGGACATGGGTGGCTGTAAGGACAACGCGAGGACCGAAGCCACCGATGGTGCCCTAAAAAGTCGGCACTTTGCTTACCCGCCGATGTAGCTCATTTCCACACGCCGCACCCCTGGTGTATTGTCTGCCGGCAGGCTGCTGCGCAGCTCCGAATAACGATCCGTGCGCTGCTGCCAGATGGGCGCGATGGCCGAGGCAATCGCTTCGTCGCTGGCGCCGCCGCGCAGCAGGGTTCGCAGGTCGTAGCCTTCGGAGGCAAACAGGCACAGGTACAACTTGCCTTCGGTAGACAGGCGCGCGCGGTTGCAGTCGTGGCAAAACGCCTGGGTCACGCTGCTGATCACGCCCACCTCGCCCAGGGCGGGGTCATATTGGCCTGCGGCGTTGGCATAGCCCCAGCGCTCGGCGGTTTCTCCGGGGCTGCTGGGGTCGAGCTGCACCAGCGGCAGCTCGGCGCGCAGGCGCTCGATGACCTCGGCTGAGGGCAGCACTTCGTCCATGCGCCAGCCGTTGGTGGCGCCCACGTCCATGTATTCGATGAAACGCAGCGTGGTGCCCGTGCCCCGGAAGTGGCGGGCCATGGGCAAAATTTCGTGGTCGTTGGTGCCGCGCTTGACCACCATGTTGACCTTGATGTGCGACAGCCCGGCGGCGTGCGCCGCTTCGATGCCCGCCAGCACGTCGGCCACCGGAAAGTCCACATCGTTCATGCGGCGAAACACGGCGTCGTCCAGGCCGTCGAGGCTCACGGTCACGCGGTTCAAGCCCGCGTCTTTCAGCGCTTTGGCCTTGCGCGCCAGCAGCGATCCGTTGGTGGTCAGCGTGAGGTCGGGCGCCAGCCCGTCCACCGTGCGCAGCTGGGCCAGCTGCGCCACCAGCGCTTCCAGGTTCTTGCGCAGCAGGGGCTCGCCACCGGTCAGGCGGATCTTGCGCACGCCATGCGCCAGGAAGAGCTTTGCCAGCCGCGTGATCTCTTCAAAGCTCAGCAGCGCGCCATGGGGCAGGTAGGGGTAGTCCTTGTCGAACACTTCCTTGGGCATGCAGTAGTTGCAGCGGAAGTTGCAGCGGTCTGTCACGCTGATGCGCAGGTCGCGCAGCGGGCGGCCCCGGGTGTCGGTGAGCAGGCCCGTGGGGACCACGGCTCGCGCGGGCACTTTCGCTGCCAAAGCAGCAATGCGTTGGTCCACCAGGGGAATCACTCGTTCGGCCATGGCGCGATTTTGCCGCAAGGGGGCCTTCAGAGGGGGCAAGCCCCTGCGCGCGGAGTTGATCGCGGTCAAGTTTAGCTCAGGCGCTGGTATGGCCCGCCTTTGACATGGCGCAGGGCGTTCTGTTTGCTGCGTTGCAACAATCTGCCCATTCGATTTCAAGGGGATTCCCATGTTGACGCGCGAATTTTCTGTCGATGCCGTGCCATGCCAGCGCCGTGTGGCCCTTCAGCGGGTGGCGGCGGGTGTTCTGCTGCCCACCTGGGCAACTTGGGCGACAGGAGCCCAGGCGCAGATGGGGTTGTCGGGGGCCATCAACTATGCGGGCTGGTTTCGCGCACTGTCGCAGCGCATGGCCAAGGCCTATAGCCAGCAGTACCTGCAGGTGCTGCCTGCTGCGGCGGTGGATGTGATGGGGCTGGCGCGCAAGATGGTGCAGACGGGTAGCGGCGAACTGGCCCGAGGCATGCAGTCGGGCCAGTGGCCTGCAGAAGTCGGGCGGCAGCTGGCAGAAGTGCAAAAGCAGTTTGCCCTGCTCAACCAGATGACTTCGGCGCCCGCCACCACCACGGCCCTGGTAGCGGCGGCATCGGAACAGGCCGATCGAACGCTGCTCATTGCGCAGGCCGTGACCGAGGCCATCGAAAAATTGGCACAGGCCCCCAGTGCCCGCCTGGTGAACCTGGCGGGCCGCCAGCGCATGCTGTCGCAGCGCCTGGCCAAGAACTATTTTTTGAGTGCTGCCAAGGTGGATTCCAAGGTGGTGCAGGCGCAGCTGGCGTCCGATGCGGCGGACTTCCGCCAGGCCTTGCAGACATTGAAGGCGGCGCCCGTGTCCACATCGTCCATCCGCAACGAGCTGGAGTTGGCCGACTCACAGTGGCTGTTTTTTGAATCCGCGCTGCGCCGCCCGGCTGATGGCGCGGGGCTGAACGCCGTGGCCACCACCAGCGAACGCCTGCTGGGGGTGATGGACAAGCTCACCGGCCTGTACGACGCTGCCCTGCGCGAGGTGCTGGGCTGAGAGGCAGGGAGCGGCCGGGGTCACCCGATCAGCCGCCCCAGGCCGCATGCTGCATGAAGTCCGCCAGGCGGCAATCGCGCCCCACCAGCACCAGCCGGGTGTCCAGCGCGTTGAAAAACCCTGGGGGAGGTGGAAGCGGCAGCTGCTGGACGCGTTTGTGGGTGTCGATGCGCGCCGCTGCCAGTTCGTAGTCGCGTGCCAGGGCCATCCACAGGCCATGGGCGCCGGCCGACTGGCGTGCGCCTGTTATCAGGCTCCTCCCTGAGTCCAGCCACCATCGGTAGATGGCTGATGCAATGCCCATGCGGCGGTAGCCGTCCACCACCTTGGTGTGGGGCGCACGCAGGTGGCGGTCGGTGCGGCGGTCCACCTCGACCAGCCGGTTGAACACGGTGTAGGCCACGATGCGGTTGCGCTGCGGGTCGATGGCATACACAAAGTATTCGCCGTCGGCCTCGCGCAGGCGAAACACCAGCCCATGCAGATGCAAGGGCAACGGCTGCATCGCATCGCGCGTGCGGTGGTTGGTGCGGATGCGGTCGTACAGCGCCTCGAACTCGCGCTGGATGTCGCGGCCCGACAGATCCACGTCGATGCGCAGTTCGGTCAGCCGCTGGGCCCACCGGCCCAGCAAGCCCTGGCCGGGCCACGTGTTGGCGATGACGGTGGCGTCGCGTGGGTCGCACAGGCTGCAGGCGATGGCCATCATGGCGTGTTCCCCTGGCCATCGGTCCAGCAGCCGCTCAGCAGGCGTGCAGGCTGTTCGCGGGCGCACACCTGGGCGCTGTGGGGCCAGTCGGGCAGCGGCACCACCAGGCCTGCGTATACGCCGTAGGCCTCACCCGCCGCAATGGTTTCGCCCGCCCACAGGCTCTCGCCCGCACGGATGGCCCCTCCGGCGTGAATGTGCCCACCGGCCCGCACACCCCAGCCCACTTGCAGGTGGCCCTTGCAGTCCACGTCGCCCGTTACCCACACGCCCCGGGCAGCCTGCACGGCAGCATCGGTTTGCAGGTGGCCACCCACCTTGATGCCGCCGTCGCAACCCAGGTCGCCCATCACCCGCAGATCCTGGGTCACCCGGCAGTGGCCACCGACGTGGGCGGCAGCCCCGCAGTCCAGCTCGCCGCCCACACGCAGGCTGCCTGTGCACTGCAGTCGCTGCGCCACTGTCAGCGACCAGCCCACGCGTGCATCGCCGTGCAGCCGCGCGCTGCCCTCGCAGCGCACTGCGCCCGCCACGCGCAGGTCTTCGCCCACGCGCAGTGCTCCACCCACCCGCAGGCCGCCCAGCACGCTGAGGCTGCGGCCCGTGCGCAGCACACCCTCCACGTCGGCGTGGCCCCGGCAGCGCACGCTGCCGGCAAACACCAGCGCGTCGGCCTCCAGGTGGTCTATTTCCAGCACATCGTTGGTGGGGCCGAACTGGTCCAGCATCCAGCAAGCGTCTTCCACGCGACCTTCGCGCACCAGGTCGTCCAGCAGCGCCTGGTAGTTGCTGGCGCCCTCCTGGCGGCGCAGGTACCAGCGGTAGCCGTCGGCGCAGGGCTGCTTGGCACGGATGAAGTGGCGGGTGATGTCGGGGGCGACCGCCGCGTTGGCGATGGCCTCATCGGCGGGCAGGCTGCGCGCAGGGGCGCACGGGGCGAGCGAAATCTCGCCCGAAGGAAACGGGGGCATGGACACTCCTGACGTCCGCGCCCCGGCCGTGGCCAAGGCGCAAGCTGGCGCTGGGCGTGGGGCCCGGCGACAGGAAGTGCGCGAAAAGAATGCGGAGGGGAGGGGGTGTCGCCGGGCTCAGGAATCTGCAGCGAGGGTGCAGAGAGCGCGGTCACCGGCCTGGAGCGTGGCCTGCGAGCGCGCGCCACGGCGCAGCGGCGCTGTGGCGTTGGCGGTCGTGGCGGTGGAGTGGCTCGCAAACATCGGCGGCACTATAGGCAGCGGTTTCAAGACCGTCAAATCAATCCGCACTGCCTTGGTGCGGATTGGGCGCGCGCGCAAACGCAAGTGATGGTGGCTTGCGAGCGCGCTCGGGGCCTTTACACGCAGCGTCCGCCATCCACCTCGATGCACACGCCGCTGATGAACGACGCCTCGTCGCTGGCCAGGTACAGCGCCGCATTCGCCACGTCCAGCGCGGTGGAGAAGCGCCCCAGCGGAATGGTGGCCAGAAACTTGGCACGGCGGGCCTCGTCCACCGGGCCGCCCGCAAACTCGGCGGCCAGTCCCGTGTCGGGATTGAACACGGGGTTGATGCAGTTCACGCGGATGTTGTCGGGGCCCAGTTCGGCCGCCATGGACTTGCTGGTGATGATGACGGCGCCCTTGGAGCCGTTGTACCAGGTCAGGCCCGGGCGCGGACGCAGCCCGGCGGTGGAGGCGATGTTGATGATGCTGCCGCCACCGGCCTGGCGCAATGCAGGCACGGCGTGGATGGCCGACAGGTAGATGCTCTTCATGTTGATGGCATAGACCTTGTCGAACTCGTCCTCGCTCACTTCGAGCATGGGGCGGTTGCGGTGCGTCCAGCCTGCGTTGTTCACCACCACGTCCAGGCGGCCGTACAGGCGCACGGCCTCATCGACCATCGCCTTCACCTCGGCGGACTTCGTCACATCGGCCTTGAAGAAAGCCGCCGTCCCACCGGCTGCCGTGATCTCAGCCACCACGCGCTGGCCACCGGCTTCATTGATGTCGTTGACGATGACCTTGCCGCCCTCTGCGGCCAGGCGTTTGGCGATGCCTTCGCCAATGCCGTTGCCAGCGCCGGTGACGATGATGGATTTGTTCGAAACGCGCATGGAATGGCTCCTTGAATTATTCAAAATTGATAGCTACTGACGCTTTAGTTTCAAGCGCTAGGGGCTTGTTTGGCTGAAATTTCTGCAGTGAAATCTGTGGTTGTGGCTTGCTCCGCCAGCTTGGGGGCCTGCGGCGCACGGCCGTAGAACTGGGGGAAAAACTCTTTCACGCCCTGGCCGTTGAAGTCCCACCCCGTGCACTGGCCCAGGTGGCGCGGTGGCTCGTCGGGGTGGCTGGACGAAAACACGGCGGGCACCGACTGGAACGCCGCGGTGGCCAGGTTGAACAACAGCTCGCGCAGGTGGGTACAGCTCGCCACGCAGCCCAGGTGCTTCTGGATGGACTGGCGCCAGCCGCGCGCCATGCTGCAGCCCACCATGTGCTGCAGTGCAGTTTGGGCCTCGGTGCAGCCCTGGAGCGGGTGCGAATCCATCGCCACATCGATCGCCTGCACCACCAGCTGGCGGTTCACGGTCACGCGCAGCCACATGTGGTGGATGGCCTCGCCCGCGAGGCGCTGTTTGGTGGGGTCGCGAAAAGAGGTGGCGTCGTAGGCCTTGCTGTCGTGCAGCTCGCCTTCAATGTCCCACAGTCCATCGTCGCGTTCAAAGCCCTGGTAGTTCACCCGGCGGACATGTTTCAGGGTGCGGGGGGCGGGGGGGCTCAGGGGCATGCGTTTTTTATGGTGACTAGGTAGCGAGAGACTGGAACTGGCGCGGCCTACGCCAGGGCCGCCGCGCAAGGGCCGCCCCGCCGCGCTGGCGGCGTCCCCCCAAGGGGGAAGGCGCGCAGCGACACAGGGGGTTATCCATATTTGATGGCAACGGTCTTCAAGGTGGTGAAGCCGTACAGCGCCTCAAAGCCCTTTTCGCGTCCATAGCCGCTGGATTTGACGCCGCCAAACGGCAACTCCACACCGCCGGCCGCGCCGTAGTTGTTGATGAACACCTGGCCGCTGTGCACACGCTTGGCCATGCGGAACTGGCGCGCGCCGTCACGCGTCCAGATGCCGGCCACCAGGCCGAATTGCGTGGCGTTGGCCAGCTCCACCGCATGGTCTTCGTCCTGAAAGGCCATCGCCGACAGCACGGGGCCGAAGACTTCTTCCTGTGCCAGGCGGTGGCCCACGGGCACATCGCGCAGCAGGGTCGGGGCCTGGTAGTAGCCGGTCTCGGGCGCTTCGTCCACCACCACGCCCTGGGCCACCATGGGGATGCCGGCCACTTGCGCGTCCGACAGAAAGTCCCACACGCGCTGCTGCTGCGTCTGGCGGATCAGCGGGCCCACGTCCAGGTCCATGGCGGCGGGGCCGACGCGCAACTTTTCAAACGCCTTGCCCAGGCGCTCCAGCAGGGGTTCATAAATCAGCGAGTCGATCAGCACGCGCGAGCCGGCCGAGCAGGTCTGCCCGGCGTTCTGCACGATGGCGTTGATGACCACGGGGATGGCGGCATCGAGGTCCGCATCCGCAAAGATGATCTGCGGGCTTTTTCCGCCCAGCTCTAGCGTCACGGGGCAGTGGCGCTCGGCGGCCACCTGCTGGATCAGCGTGCCGATCTTGGGGCTGCCGGTGAAGCTGATGTGGTCGATGCCGGGGTGGCGCGCCAATGCGTCGCCCACCTCATGGCCGTAGCCGGTGACGATGTTGAGCGCGCCGGAGGGAAAGCCCACCTCGGCCGCGAGCTGCGCCACCCGGATCAGCGAGAGGCAGGCATCTTCGGCCGGTTTGACCACGCACACATTGCCCCCCGCCAGCGCGCCGCCCACGCTGCGGCCGAAGATCTGCATGGGGTAGTTCCAGGGGATCACATGGCCCGTGACGCCGTGGGGCTCGCGCCAGGTCAGCACGCTGTAGCCGTCGGGGTAGGGGATGGTCTCGCCATGGAACTTGTCGCACGCCCCAGCGTAGAACTCGAAGTAGCGCGCCAGCGCAATCGCGTCGGCGCGTGCCTGCTTGGTGGGCTTGCCGCAGTCGCGCTGCTCCAGCGCCGTCAGCTCGTCCGCATGCTCCAGGATCTTGGCCGAGAGCTTTTGCAGCAGTCGGCCGCGCTCCACCGGGGCCAACTTCTGCCACACCGCGTTGTAGCACTGGCGGGCCGCATGCACCGCCGCGTCGATGTCGTCGGCGTTGCTGCGCTGGATCTCGTCGAAGGGCTGGCCGTCGGACGGGTCGATCATGGCAATCGTGCGGCCCGAGGCGGACGGCACCGAGGCGTTGGCGATGTAGTTCAGTTGCATGGCCGTCATTTTGCCCGGAAATGAAATGTGTGCTTATTATTTAAGTAAAAAATGCTTCTGGCGCTTGTTGGTAAAGCGCTATTAGCTATATATTTAATAGCAATTCAATAGCAGGTGGCGCGCAGCGCCGCCAGGTCCAGAATCTCCAGCTCGCCGCGTTGCACGCGCACCAGGTGGCGCGATTCCAGGTCCTTGAGGATCTGGTTCGTGGTCTGGCGCGAGATGGCCAGCATCAGCGACAACTGCTCTTGCGAGATGGACAGCACGCGGCGCGACCGCCCCTCGGCCGTCCACTGGCCGTAGCCCTCGGCCATCATCACCAGGCGGCGCGCCAGGCGTTGCGGCGCAGGCAACAGGGCCAGCTCTTCCATGGCCACAAAGGCCGAGCGCAGCTTGTCGGTGAGCAGCAGCGCGAGCGCATGCCAGTGCTGCGGGTGGGCCTGCAGCCACGCCTGCAGCCGCTCGTGCGGAATGTGCAGCAGCGTGGTGGGCTCGGTGGCCTGCGCGTCGTGCGTGCGTGCGGAGTTGTCGAACACCGAGATTTCGCCAAACCAGTGCGGCGGCTCCAGGCGGATCAGCAGCGCGGCCCGCGCCTCGTCGGCCCGGCCGCCCGTGCCCGAGATGCTGACCGCGCCGCGCACCACCGCATACAGCCCGCAGGGCGAATCGCCACGCAGAAACAGCACTTCGCCCGTCTGCAAATGGCGCACCTGTGCCATGGCCAGCAGCGGCTGGGCAAAGTCGGCCGGCAGGTGGGCAAACCAGCGGCCGGACTGGAGGACGGGCAGATAGGTGGCGGGGTCGGTCATGCAGTGCAGATTGGGCGCGAGGCAGGGTGGGGCGGTGCCGTGGGAGTGTGCCTTTTTGTCGTCTGCACGACAGACGCTGGCAATGCCCCGGGGCGAGTATTGATGCTGCTCAAAACAACAGCCGGAGACACCCATGAAAACCCTGATCGACCACCTTGCGCAGTACGCCGACTACCACCGCGACCCGCGCAACATCCACACCCATTTTGTGGGCGTCCCGATGATCATGTTTGCGGTGGTCATTCTGCTGTCTCGCCCGACCTGGATGGCGGGCGCGTTGCCGCTGAGCCCTGCGCTGTTCGCTGCGCTGGCGGCCAGCGTCTTCTACTTCCGGCTGGATATGCGTTTTGGCCTGGCCATGGCGACCCTGCTGGCGGCCATGCTGGTGGGGGGGCATTGGGTAGCTTTGCAGAGCATGGCGGTGTGGCTGGCCACGGGCATCGGCTTGTTTGCGGTGGGCTGGGTGATTCAGTTCGTGGGCCACTACTACGAAGGTCGCAAGCCCGCGTTTGTGGACGACTTGGTGGGCCTGATCGTCGGCCCGCTGTTTGTGGTGGCCGAGTGGGCCTTTGCGCTGGGTTTGCGCAAGGAAGTGCAGGCGGCGATCGAGCAGCGCAGCGGCCCGGTGCGACTGCGCACCGGCCAGGCACCTGCATAAGCCCCGCGCGTGACCCATGAGCTTTGTTTCCATACTTCCCACCTTGTTGTTCATCGCCCTGGGGCTGGTCATGTTCGGCCTGGGCCTTTCGCTCACGGTGGGCGACTTCAAGCGCCTGCTGCAGCATCCGCGTGCCGTGGTGCTGGCCCTGGTGCTGCAGGTGCTGGTGCTGCCATCGGCCTGTTACGCCCTCATCGTGCTGCTGGGCGTGGCGCCGCTCTACGCGGTGGGGCTGATGCTGCTGGCGGCTTCACCGGGTGGGGTGTCGGCCAACCTGTTCAGCCATCTTTTTGGTGGCAATGTGGCGATGAACATCTCGCTCACCGCCATCAACACCGTGTTGTCCATCGTGAGCCTGCCGCTCATCACCAACTGGGCGATCAACACCTTTGCGCACACGGGCCAGGTGGTGCCGCTGCAGTTTGGCAAGGTGGTCGAGGTGATCGTCATCGTGCTCGTGCCGGTGGTGCTGGGCATGGCGGTGCACCGGCGCGCGCCGGCCTTCAGCGCCCGCATGGAAAAGCCCATGAAGATTTTCAGCGCCGTGGTGCTGGCCGCTTTTGCGCTGATTGCGATTGCCAAGGAGTGGACGGCGCTGGTCGAGTCCTTCGCGGGCATCGGTCCGGCCGTGTTGTTGTTCAATGCGATCAGTCTTGCGTCGGGGTACTACCTGTCGCGGGCGGCGGGGCTCGACAAGTCCATGGCCACGGCCATCAGTTTCGAGATCGGCATCCACAACTCCACGCTGGCCATCTTCATCGCGCTGTCGGTGCTGGGCAACTTTCAGCTGGCACTGCCTGCGGCCATCTACTCGGTCAGCATGTACATACTGGCGACGCTGTTTGGTGGGCTGGTGCTGCGGCGTGGTGCCCAGCCAGCGGCCGCCGTCAGCGCCTGAAGCCGCATTCTGGCGTTGTGGCTCAGCGTGCGCCCACGGGCACGTAGGCGTCGCTGTGCTGGGTCAGCCATTGCTGTGACAGGTCCGTGCCGTGCTGGCTGGGGTGAAAGTCGCGGCGCAGGTATTCGCGCCATGGGCGCCAGGTTTCGCGCACCAGGCCGCCCTTGCCAAACAGCGTGCGCGCCGCACTGGCCCAGGTGGTCCATTTCCACAGCGTTCCGTCGCGGCGCAGGTTCAGCACCGTCTGGCGCAGGGCGTCGCCCAAGAAGACGAGGGTGATGCGGCGGAACCAGGTGATGCGCCACTCGTGGTTGCCGCCCAGCGCCTGGTAGATGTCGAACGCCGTGTTCTTGTGCTCGGCCTCTTCGGCGCAGTGCCATTCCCACATCGTGGCCAGGCGGGGTTCGGCGCCCGCCAGTGTTTCGGGGTGGGCCAGCAGCCATTCGGCCAGCAGCGCGGTGAAGTGCTCGTTGGCAGCCGTCACGGCCAAGGGGTGGCGTGGGTCGGCTCCGGCAAAAAGCTTCATGCGCTCCTGCGCGCGGGACGCCCATTCGTTGACCAGGCCCTGCTTTTGGAGGTGCCCATTGAACAGCGCATGGATGCGGCGGTGAGTGGCCTCTTGTCCGATGAAGCCGCGCACCTCGTCGGCAAATTGCGCGTGTTGCTCGGGCGGCATGGCTTTGTGCCCGCCCTTCACAGCGTCGATGAAGAACTGCTCCCCCACCGGGAAGCTCATCGACAGCGCATTGAAGAACGCCGTGCGAAACGCATCGCCGCCGCACCAGTGGCGGTCAAAAGGCGTTTCCAGGTCAATGAGCAGGCGTCGCACGACGAGTTCGGTCATGGGGATGGATCTCCGGGAGCTCGGTAAAAAGATAACGTCTTTGTCGTTTGGTACGTTGTAGTACCAGTGGTGAGGAATCATGGAGTGCGCATGTGGTACTGTCAAGTACCTGTTAACCCCAAGGGAATCTGCCAGCATGACCGCACTGCAAGCCGCACCCCGACCTGGCGCCACCGAGGGTAGGGAACATCGGGATCGCCTGCTGCAGGGCATGGCCCGCGCCGTGGCGACCAAAGGCTATGCCGACACCACGATTGCAGACATCGTGCGCGAGGCTGGCGTCTCGCGGCGTACTTTCTACGAGAACTTTGCCGACAAGGCCGAATGCCTGACAGCGCTGTACGAATCGGCAAGCGGCAACGCACTGGCGGTGCTGCGTGGCGCCATCAACCCCCAAAGCGATTGGCAGGCCCAGGTGGAGCAAGCGCTGTCGGCGTACTTTGGTGCGCTGGCCTGCAATCCGGTTCTGCTGCGCACTCTGTTCATTGAAATCCTGGGCCTGGGCATGCCCGGCCTGGCCGCGCGGCGGCGCGTCAACCAGCAGTTGGTAGACCTGATGCTGGAGGTGGTGAACAACCGCCCGGGGGCGCCCCTGCGCAAGGCCCCGCTGCAGCCCATGATGGCCATGGCGGTGGTGGGAGGTATCAACGAGATGGTGCTCCAGTCCATCGAGCAGGGGCGCGCCGGACAGCTGCAGGAGCTGGTGGCGCCCGCTGCATCGCTGCTGCGCGCGGCCACCTCGACGGATCTTTGACCGTTCACACTTCGTTGGCGATCTCGATCAGGTTTTCGTCCGGGTCATAGATGTAAACCGACAGCAACTTGTGGCACGCTCCCGTAGCACCCACCGGGCCTTGCACGATGGAGACGCCTTCAGCTTGCAGATGTGTCACCACTTCTTCCAACGGGGTTTGCGTGAGAAAACACAGGTCGGCAGAACCCGCGGTGGCATGTCGCACGTTCGGGTCCACCACCGTGCCTACTTCGTGCAGATTGATCTTTTGATCGCCGAAGTGCAGCGCATACCGCCGGGGCTTGAACTCCCGCGCAGTCATGCCAAGCACACGCTCATAGAACGCGATGGTTTTTTCAATGCTGGCAACGGTGAGTACAACGTGGTCGAGCGATTCCAGAACAATGGGCATGGCGTGTGGCGGGGTGGTCAGACGGTCGGATGATTGTGCGCCAGCGTTGTGGGGCGGAGCCATCGTTTGTTGGCTGCAAAGAGCCCTGTCAATGTCAACCCGGCCACCATCGCCATGAGCCAATGCAGGGGCAGCAACGGCGCAAACTTGAAGGCTGAGGCCAGCCAAGGTACTGTGGTGATGGCAGTCAGCGCCGCCAGTGTGCCGCCCAGCACCCACAGGCTGACGGGTGTGAGGCCCGCCCACAGGCTGCGCCAGCTCGTCTGGTTGCTGCGGCTGGGCAGGATGAGCGCTGCGTTGGCAGACACCAGCACCACGAAGGCGACCGTGCTGGCCGTGGCGGCATGCGCGGCCTGGCCCAGCAGCCAGGCATAGAGGCCCACCACGGCAGCCGTCACCACGCCGCCCTGCACCAGGCTCAGCAGGATGTGGCGGGCTGAAAGCAAGGGTTCATCGGCGCGGCGCGGCGGCTGCTGCATAAGGTCGGCCGCACCTTCCTCGGCCTCAAAGACGATGGAGCAGGCCGGGTCGATGACCAGTTCCAGAAACGCAATGTGCAGCGGTGCCAGCACCAGCGGCAGCCCAAACAGCACCGGCAGCAGCGCCAGCCCGATGATGGGCACATGCACGGCGAGCGTGTAGACCATGGCCTGGCGCAGGTTGGCAAAGGTCTGCCGCCCCCGGTGGATGGCCTGAACAATGGCTGCGAAGTCGTCGTGCAGCAGCACCAGCGCTGCGGCCTCGCGCGCCACGTCGGTGCCGCGCTGGCCCATGGCGATGCCGATGTGGGCGGCCTTGAGGGCGGGGGCGTCGTTCACGCCATCGCCCGTCATGGCCACCACCTCACCCTGGGCCTTGAGTGCTTCGACCAGCGCCAGCTTCTGGTGCGGCTTGATGCGTGCAAACACGCTGACCTGCCGGACTTTGCCGGTGAGCATGTCGGGGGACATCAAGGCCATTTCATCGCCGGTGACGACCTGGTCGTGGGCGATGCCCGCCTGGGCTGCAATCGCGCGTGCGGTGCGGGGGTGGTCGCCTGTGATCATCACCACGCGGATACCCGCCTGGTGACACTCTGCAATTGCCTGGGGCACCTCGGGTCGCAAGGGGTCGGCCAGGGCCACGAGGCCCAGCCATTCAAAGGCAAAGTCGTGCTGAATGCCGGGCCAGTCGTCTTGCACGCGGTGCTGGGCCTTGGCCACGCCCAGCACCCGAAGGCCCCGATCGGCCAGCCGGGCGGCCTGGGCGCTGACGGTGGCGCGCTCGGCGTCAGACAGATGGCACAGGTCGGCCACGGCTTCAGGCGCACCCTTGGTGGCCACGGTATCGTGCGCGGATGTGCCGTCGCGCCACAAGTGGCTCATGGCCAGCAGCTGGGGCGAGAGCTCATATTCGCGCGCCAGCGACCAGGCGGGGTGCAGGTGCTCAGTGCCTGCCAGATGATTCCCCGCCATGCGGTGAAAGGCCTGCTCCATGGGGTCGTGCGGTTCGATCTCGCTGGCCAGCACGGCGTATTCGAGCAGTTCGTGGAAGGCCTCTGGCAGTGCCGTGCCACCTGCCTCGGCTGCTTTTTCGGGCAGGTTCTGCACATCCAGCTCCTCGCCCGCAATGCACAGTGCGGCCACGGCCATGCGGTTTTGCGTGAGGGTGCCGGTCTTGTCCACGCACAGCACGGTGGTCTGCCCCAGCGTTTCGATGGCGTTGAGCCGCCGTGTCAATACCTGCTGCGCCGCCAGCCGCCGTGCAGCCAGGGCCAGGAAGACGATCATGATCACCGGCAGCTCTTGCGGCAGGATGCCCATGGCCAGCGTGATGCCTGCCAGCACGGCTTGCAACGCGTCGCCGCGCAGTGCCCAGAACAGGGCCACCAGCAGCACACACAGCGACAGGCCGATCAGCACGAGCTTGTGGGTGAGCCGTGCCATTTCTTCACGCAAGGGCGAGGCCTGCAGCGCAATGGTGTCGAGCGACTGGCCAATGCGGCCCAGTTCGGTGTGGCGTCCCACGCCAGTCACCCGCAACAGGCCCTGGCCGCTGACCACCAGCGTGCCTGCAAATACCTTGTCGGCAATCTGCTTGGCCACGGGCTCGGACTCACCGGTCAGCATGGATTCGTTGGTGGCCAGCTCGTGCGCCTGCAGCAGGGTGCCGTCAGCCGGGATGCGGTCGCCCTCGGCAATCATCAAGAGGTCCTCGCGTACCACATCGCGGCCTGCGATGCGCACCATGGTGCCGCCTCGCAGCGCCAGCGCGCGGGGGCTGGAGAGGTCGCGCAGGGCGTTGAGGGTGTTGTCGGTGCGGCGCTCCTGCAGCACCGTGATGGTCATGATGATCACCACAAAGCCCAGCAGGATCAGCGCCTCGTGCGCATCGCCCATTGCCAGGTAGATGCCGCCTGCGCCCAGCAGCAGCAAGAACATGGGCTCGCGCACCACGTCCAAGGCCATGTCGCGCAGCGTGCGGCGCTGGCTGATGCCCAGTTCGTTGGGGCCTTCTTCACACAGGCGCTGAGCGGCAACGGCCGGGTCAAGGCCTGTCGGTGGGGGTTGTGCGGGCATCTGGGGGCGTGGGGAGTCTTGAGGCGATCTTTCTTATACCTTTGATCGGTGAAAGTGTCAGTGTGCTGGTGCAGCTGTTTCCCAGATCACACCTTTCACCTCACACCTCGCACAGCACAAAGTCTGCCTTGCCCACATTGCACTCAGGGCACCGCCAATCGTCGGGCACATCGGCCCACAGGGTGCCTGGCGCAATGCCCTCATCGGGCAAGCCTGCAGCTTCGTCATAGATCCAGCCGCAGACCACACACATATAGATTTTCATGGGTTGATCCTGAAAGTTGTTTTGACGGGCTTCAGTCGTCATCGTGGTGTCTGCTGCGCTCGCTCGTCGTGCCGCTGGCAATCAAACCATTGGGCGATTGCTGCCACTCCCATGCGCCAAAGGCCAGCACTGCCAGCAGCAGCGCTGCCGCCAGCCAGGTGCGGTTTTTCTGCACCAGGTTGGGCCCTGGGCCTTCCACGCGCCCGGTCAGCATGGGCAGCGCCTGATTCTTGCGCCGCAGCATGCTCAGGCCGGCAATCAATGCGAGGTGGGCCAGCACGACAAACAGCATGGCTTCTCCGAAGAACTCGTGCACTTCTTCGATCCAGTCGCCACCCAACACGTCGCCCCAATCGTTGTAGGTGGCATAGCCGCTCAAGGTGATAGGAACGACCAGGACCAGCAGCAGCACCACCGCGAGTGTCATCAGCATGTTTTGCCCCTGGCGCCAGTTCACCTGGCTCACCTGGCTGGCAGAGCGTGCTTGGGACAGGGTGCGCAGCCATGCGGGAGCCCCGGCCAGCTTGCGCCACAGCAGGCCCAGGCCCGAAGTCCGCGGGCCAAAGATTCCGTACAGCACGCGAAAGCCCAGCAGGCCCGTCATGGTGTAGCCCAACGTGACGTGCAGCAGCCGCCAGTGCTCGCCATCGGCGGTGGCGTAGGCACCCACAAAGCAGAGCGCAAACAGCCAGTGGAACATGCGCGTGGGCGCGTCGGTGACCCGGCGGCTGGGGCCCTTGGCAGCGGCTGGCTGCGCTGCGGCGCTGGCGGGTTGGAGGGAAGGGGTGTTGTTCATAGTGTTTTCCTTGATGGGATGCATCTCAGATTCAACGCAGAGCGAGAGCGGCGAACAGGGCTCAGCGAAGCGGTTCTGGCTAGGCGCTGTGTCGCAGGCAGTACGGCCAGTACGACAAGACACAGCAACGACGCCAGAAGAGTCCTGTTCACCGCTCTCAGTCGTTCCAGGCGCGGCGTGATCGGGCATCCAGCCCCGCCGGCATGCGCAGGTCGTGGTCGTCAAATTGCCCTTGGTCGGCACCCGTGTGGCAGGCCGCGCAGTTGGCGGCGCTTTTCACGCTGGCAAGCTTCCAGGCGGCGGGCTCGATCTTTCGGTGTTTGCGCTCAAACCAGGCTGAGCGGGTGATGCGGTCCTCGGGGGGCTCCTCGTTCACGCGCTTGTAGGTGCCGGCGTGTGCCTGCAGCCACTGGTTGAGCTGGCGCACGGTGGCCGCGTCCAGCGATGCATCGGTGCCATAGTGCTTGTCGAGCCCTGTCATCACGCGGTTCCACGACGCGGCGGGCAGCAGCCCGGGTGGGTAGGCGGTGTGGCAGGCGGCGCATTCCTGCGTGAAAGCACTGGGCACGTTGCGGGGCATGGCGCGCCCGCTGTCCGCATGGGCGCTGGAGATTGACAGCAGGGTCAGTGCGCACACAGCGGTGGCCAGGGCCGCAGGGCGTAGGGGGGCAGGTTTTTTCATGGTGTCGGTCTCAGGGCTTGAGGGCGTTGAGGTACGCCAGCACATCGGCCTTCTCCACAGCCGTACATTCGCGGCTCAGCACGTCGTTGCAGTTGCGGCGAAACCACTTGTCCACCTTGGCGGTGTCGGTAAAGGCCTTGGGGTTGAAGGCGGGGGCCAGAGGCGCTATCGACTTGCCGGTGCTGGCGTGTTTGCCCTGCGCGGTGGGCGGCGTGCCGTGGCAGGATGCGCAAGACCACTCGCCGCCGTGCCGGGTGGTGAAGAACACCTTGCCCTTGTCGGCATTGCCGGGGCTGCCTGCCTGTGCGCTCCAGTGCGCGAGCTGCTGGGCGGCGGTGGTGTCGGCGGCGTGGCTGGGGCTGGCCGCAGCCCAGAGGCACAGTGCAGCCAGGGCCAGAGTGCGAACGGTTGTCATCGCGGTGTCCTTGTGGGTGTTTGTTGTGGTGTGCAGCCATTGTTGAAACCCCAGCCTGAACGGCGCGTGAAAGGGCTGTTCATCGGCCGTTCAGACACTGCGCGGGACAATGCACCCATGCTTTTTTCCCCCCACCGTGCTTCAGAGCGCTGCCACGCCATGCGCTGGGGTGCGGCAGCTTGTCTGCTGTGGGCGGCAGCGGTAATCGCGCCAAACGCCTTGGCCAGCGGCAAGGACGACCACGACCGCGCCCGCCAGGCCGTGCAGGCGGGCCAGGTGCTGCCGCTGCCTGCAGTGCTGGAGCGCCTGCAGCGTGAAGTGCCCGGCCAGGTGCTCGAAGTGGAGCTGGAGCAGGAGCGGGATCGCTGGATTTACGAGATCAAGCTGCTCACACCTGCGGGGCAATTGACCAAGGTCAAGCTTGATGCACGCACGGGCGAGGTGCTGCGCGTCAAATCGCGCGACGATCAACGTACCGGCCGAGAACACCGCTAAGACTGCCCCGCGTGGGCTCGTGCCCATGCAAGCAGACGAGGCTTCCAATCGCCCGATTTCGCTCCAACCCTTCGGGCAAGGTACTTGTGCGACCCTAAAAAGACACTGAACAGGTTCTATAGCCCATGCGCATCCTCCTCGTAGAAGACGACACGCAGCTGCGCACCCAGTTGCGCACCGCGCTGCAAGGCGCGGGATACACCGTGGACGAAGCCGACAACGGGCGCGACGCGCAGTTCCTGGGCGACACCGAGGCCGTGGATGCCGTGGTGCTGGACCTGGGCCTGCCGGTGGTGGACGGGCTCACGGTGCTCAAGCGCTGGCGGGCCGAGGGGCGCAACATGCCGGTGCTGATCCTCACCGCGCGCGACAACTGGCACGAGAAGGTGGCGGGCATTGATGCGGGTGCCGATGACTATCTGACCAAGCCCTTTCATCTCGAAGAGCTGCTGGCACGCCTGCGTGCGCTGATCCGCCGCGCCAGCGGGCTGGCGTCTGCGGTGCTGCAGTGTGGCGACTGGTCGCTGGACACCCGCAGCGGCCGCGTCACCTGCGCGGACCAACCCGTGGCACTCACGGCGCACGAGTACAAGGTACTCGACTACCTCATGCACCGCCCTGGCGTGTTGGTGTCACGTGCAGAACTGACCGAACACATCTACGCGCAGGACTTTGACCGGGACTCCAACACCATCGAAGTCTTTGTGGGGCGCCTGCGCAAAAAACTGCAGTCGCCGTCGGCCAGCGCGGCCCGTATCGAGACGGTGCGTGGCATGGGCTACCGCCTGGTGCCGCCATGAAACGGGGCGCGAACCGCGGCGGTTTGCGCTGGTCACGTTCCCTGCGGTTTCGGCTACTGGCCGTGACCGTGGCGGGGCTGACGGTGGCGGTGGTGCTGGCGGGCCTGGTGCTGAGTGGGCTGTTCCGCGAGCATGTGCAGCGCCAATTCGAGGCGGCCCTTGTGCAGCAGCTGGACCAGGTCACGGCGCGGCTGGAGTTTGATGCCCAGGGCCAGCCGGCGATTGCCGCGCAGGCTTTGTCAGACCCGCGCTGGCTCAAACCCTATTCGGGCCTGTACTGGCAGGTGGACGCCATGGCGCCCGATGGGCGCGGCCGGGCTGGGGTGCTGCGTTCGCGCTCCTTGTGGGACACCAGCCTGGCCCTGCAGGTGGATGCGCTGGCTGACGGTGCCGTGCATGTGCACGAAGTGGCAGGCCCGCAGGGCGCGCCCTTGCTGGTGCTGGAGCGCACCGTGCGTGCCGAGGGCGTGGATGCAGCACGCTGGCGGCTGATCGTGGCGGCCGATCTGCAAGCCACCCAAGCGGCCACCGCGCAGTTCACGCGCGTGCTGGCGCTGTCGCTGGCGGCCTTGCTGGTGCTGCTGGCAGCGGCCGCGTGGGCCCAGGTGGCCGTGGGCCTGCGGCCTCTGCAGGCGTTGCAGCGGGGCTTGCAGGATGTGCAGCAGGCACGCACCACACGGTTGCAGGGCGCATTCCCTGCCGAGATGCAGCCGCTGGTGGATGACTTCAACGCCGTGCTGGAACGCAATGCAGAAGTGGTGGAGCGCGCGCGCACCCAGGCAGGCAATCTGGCGCATGCCCTGAAAACCCCGCTTTCGGTGCTGGAGAACGCGGCCTGCGCGCCAGCACCCAGTGATGGCGCAGCGCTGGCTGCACTGGCTGCACTGGTGCGGGAGCAGGTGCAGGTGGCGCGGCGCCACATCGACTGGCACCTGGCGCGATCCCGCGTGGCTGCATCGGCACACCTGCCCGGCCAGCGCACGGCGCTGGAGCCGGTGGTGGGCGGACTGGTGCGCGTGATGAACAAGGTGCATGCCGGGCGCGGGGTGGACATCACGGTGGCGCTGCCCGATGCCCCGCTGTTCTTTGCGGGCGAGGCGCAGGACCTACAGGAAATGCTGGGCAACCTGCTGGACAACGCCTGCAAATGGGCGCAGTCCACCGTGCGCTTGCAGGCGCAGGTCCTTGCTGGGCAGCCGCCCCAGATGGTCGTCAGTGTCGAGGACGACGGCCCCGGCATCGGTGCGGCGCAGCGTGCGCAGGCGGTGGAGCGTGGCGTGCGGCTGGACGAAACGGTGCCGGGCACGGGGCTGGGCCTGGCCATCGTGCAGGATCTGGCGGCCCTGTACGGCGGGCGGCTGGAGCTGGAGCCTGCCGACCTGGGCGGCCTGCGGGTGGTGCTTGTGTTACCCGCGGCGCTCGAGACGGCGTAAAAAAGCCCGCCGAAGCGGGCTAAGGCCCTGACAAATCCCTTCAATCTCTCGAATGTCGCAAAGCCTTGGACTGGACACCCCCAGCGTAGCACCCCCGTTGGAGTTTGACTACCCGGGGAACACCAGGGTGTGCCGCGAAGGTGGCGGGCCTTGGCCGGATGGCCAAGGAGATGGGATATTAGTTTTGATTGAAAATGGGCTCTAGCGCTTATCCATCAAGCGTTATAAGCTATGTTTTTAGGAGTAAATTCATAGCCTGCTCTCCACGCTGTTGCGCATGGCCGCCTGGGCCACGGCATCCAGGGCGCCGTCCACCACGGTCTGCTCGGTCAACACCTGCACGGCGCCCTGGTGGAAGAGCCGCTCCAGCAGCCGCAGGGTCATCGATTGGGTCCGGCCCGAGGCACTGGTGAAGAGGAAAAGCTGGCCTTGCGAGCCGATCCAGGACAGCTGGGTGCGTTCCCACTGGCCTGCCACTTGCAGGTTGACCCAGGTCCCAACAGCCAATGGGGCCAAGGGCGCGCTTGAGGCCAGGTGGGGCAAAGTGGCCAGGCCGTTGGTGGTGCTGGTGGATTCGGGCACAAGCTCGGCGCTCTCCGATACCGGGGACTGTGAGATGTCCACATAGCCGGATTCCTTGGCCTCGGACGGGGCGACCCACGGATCGTCATCCTCCAGCGGGGCGGGCTGCGCCACAGCCGGTGGTTGGGGCGGCGGGGCGGCGGGCTTGGTGGCCACCCGGGGCCCGGGCTTGAAGGCTTGCTGGTGCAGTTCCATCAGCAGTTCGAAGACGGCCTCGGTTCGGGCGGCCGGGTAGTCGATGGACGCCAGGCCCTCGCGCAGCTTGGCCAGCAGTTTGGGCAGCAGGCGCGCCAGCTGGCCTGTGTTCGCGCGGGTCAAGGCGGGCTGCGTGCTCCAGATCAGGGCGTCCACCAGCTCCTCGTAACGGCCTGGGTCGGCGCTGCGGGTGGTGTCGGTCAGGCGCGCCTGGGCCATGACCTGGGACCAGGGGCCGAGCAGAAAACGGGAAATTTCGTCGGGCACCTTGCCGAAATCAGGCCGCAGCGAGAGGTCGCGCGAAATCCTGGCGGCCAGCAGGTGGCGCTGTTCAGCGTGCTGCAAGGCCTCGATGGCGCGCTGGCGTTCCTGTTTGCGCTGCTGGTCCTTTTCTGCCCATTTGGCGTGCAATTGCTGGAGCACGTGCTCGAAATCGTCGGGCCCGTCGATGGTGGCGGTGGCCAGCGGACCCGCGATGTTCATGAGCGAGCGCATGAAGCTCTGGAAGCCGGGAGCTTCGGGGCTGTTGAAGGCCAGGCTGCGGTCGGTGATGTCTTGCAGCAGTCGGCGCGCGGGGTGCTCCTTGTGGCTGAAGAAACGGGGGTCGGCTACGGCCAGCTGTATCAAGGCCGGCTCCAGCGCGCGGATGAACTGTTGCACTGGCCACAGCAGCCGACCATCGCGCGCAATGTTGTCCACCATCAGCGCCACCACCTCCATGCTCAAGGCCTCTCCCAGTCCGCCGGAATGTTTGCGCGGCGGGGCTGCAGGGCTGCCCTCTGTGCTGCTGCCGACCTGCTGCGGGCGCTGGCCCCCCAGTCGCTCCATCATGTGGCCGACCTGGTTCATGGCCTGCAGCGCTTCGAAGGCGGCGGGCACGGTGGCTGCGAAGTCCGTGGCGGGTGGGTCGATGGGGGGAAGCTGGTTGGGGTTATCGAACTCGCGTGCGAATTGGTCCGCGAAGCTCTCGTCTGAATGGGGGGAGGGCGTGTGTGTTGGCGCCGACGTGGGGGCCGGGTTCTCGCTGAACTCGCCCAGCAGCAGGCGGCGCAGGCGGTCGAGTGTGAGCAGGGAGTCGGCGTGGCCTTCCGCTGTGGACAGGTCGTTGTCGGCTGCAAAGCCGGGGGATGCACCGCCTTCGGTGGGCGCCACGTAGACCACCTGGCCATCGGCCTGGCGCATCGCATAGCCCACGGGCTGCACGCCGCTGAGCTTGAGCCGATCAATCTGCGCCAGATAGAGCCCCCGCAGCTCCGTGCCCAGCGCCTGGGCCATGGGGCCCATCCAGTCGTGCCGCACCTGCGGCGTGACCTGCATCTGCGACACCACGGTCTGCAGCGCCTGTAGAAAGACTTCGGGGCGCAGGGGGTTGTGCTCCGGCTGAACGCGGGCCAGGCCCAGGGCCGCGCACACCAGGGCGTCGAGGTCGGCCAGCGGCCCTTCCACGGCCGAGATCAGCACCTGCCGGGCGCGGGCGCGCTCCACGCTGTCGTTGATCTGCGCCTCGTCCATCAGTTCAAGGTCGTCGAAATGGACGGTGAACAGGGAGCGTGTGGGTTTTTCCTGGTTCTGTGCCACCTCCTGGTCGAGTGCCTTGCGCAGCGCGTCGGGGTAACGCTCGCCCATCACGGACGTGAGCCGCGACAGCTGCTGCCGCGCTTCGTGCATGGCGTTGTGTTCGCCCGGTGTGCGGGCCTGGTCCTGGCGCGCGAGCAGGGACATGCGCGTGGCCTCGGCGACGCGCTCCATCAGGGGCCGGGCCTGTGCCAGCACGTCGTGCACGATGTGCTGGTAGGGCGTGGTGTCGCTGGCGGAGGGGGCAGGGGCCGACGGTGTGGTGTGTTTCAAGGCCATCTTCTGGGAGGACGGGAACCGGTGCCCGCCATGGTACGCGGCAAAAAGGGGCCCGCGGCCCCTTGTTTACCTGGATTCCCGGCTTGTCAGACCGGGGCTGTGGCTTCACCCACCATGAAACTTGACCACCAGCGGCACGATGAGCAGCGCCACGATGTTGATGATTTTGATCAGCGGGTTGATGGCCGGGCCGGCCGTGTCCTTGTAGGGGTCGCCCACGGTGTCACCGGTCACTGCGGCCTTGTGGGCCTCGCTGCCCTTGCCGCCATGGTGGCCGTCCTCGATGTACTTCTTGGCGTTGTCCCATGCGCCGCCGCCCGTGCACATGCTGATGGCAACGAAGAGGCCGGTGACGATGGTGCCCATGAGCAAACCGCCCAGCGCCTTGGGCCCCAGCAGCAGGCCCACCACGATGGGCACCACCACAGGCAGCAGGCTGGGGATCACCATCTCCTTGATGGCGGCGGTGGTCAGCATGTCCACCGCCTTGCCGTATTCAGGCTTGGCGGTGCCCTCCATGATCCCGGGAATATCGCGGAACTGTCGGCGCACCTCCACCACCACGGCCCCGGCCGCGCGGCCCACGGCCTCCATCGCCATGGCGCCGAACAGGTAGGGGATCAGCCCGCCGATGAACAGGCCGATGATGACCAGCGGGTCGGACAGGTCAAACGTGATGGCCTTGCCGTAGCTTTCCAGCTTGTGCGTGTAGTCGGCAAACAGCACCAGCGCGGCCAGGCCGGCCGAGCCGATGGCGTAGCCCTTGGTCACGGCCTTGGTGGTGTTGCCCACGGCGTCCAGCGGGTCGGTGATGTCGCGCACGCTGCTGGGCAGCTCGGCCATTTCGGCAATGCCGCCTGCGTTGTCGGTGATGGGGCCATAGGCGTCCAGCGCCACCACGATGCCCGCCATGGACAGCATGGACATGGCCGCCACCGCAATGCCGTACAGGCCCGCCAGCTGGTAGGCCGACAGGATGGCCAGGCACACGAAGATCACCGGCCAGGCGGTGGAGCGCATGGAAACGCCCAGTCCTGCAATGATGTTGGTGCCATGGCCCGTGGTCGATGCCTGCGCGATGTGCTGCACCGGCGAATACTGCGTGCCGGTGTAGAACTCGGTGATCCACACCAGCGCGGCCGTCAGCACCAGC
Organism: Acidovorax sp. FG60; assembly: GCF_057808995.1. Classification (NCBI taxonomy): domain Bacteria; kingdom Pseudomonadati; phylum Pseudomonadota; class Betaproteobacteria; order Burkholderiales; family Comamonadaceae; genus Acidovorax; species Acidovorax sp. FG60. The sequence continues at coordinate 3,097 of NZ_JBMDJC010000016.1, read as the reverse complement.
CCGGTGGCGCAGGCACCGAACAGCTTCATCTGGCTGCCGGTGGCGGTGATGGAGTTGTCCGGCATGATCCAGACGGTGACAAAGTAGAAGGCGACGAGCGAGAGCGCACCCGCAATCGCCAGGCCCTTGTACAGCGCGGGCATCACATTCTTCATGCCGGGCGAGGCCTTGACGAAGAAGCAGCCAATGATGGATGCAATGATGGACACAGCCCCCAGCGCCAGGGGGTAGACCACGGCGTTGACGGGCGCGGTGGCCACCAGCAGCGCGCCCAGCACCATGGTGGCGATCAGCGTCACCGCATAGGTCTCGAACAGGTCGGCCGCCATGCCGGCGCAGTCGCCCACGTTGTCGCCCACGTTGTCGGCGATCACGGCGGGGTTGCGCGGGTCGTCTTCAGGAATGCCGGCCTCCACCTTGCCCACCAGGTCGGCGCCCACGTCGGCGCCTTTGGTGAAGATGCCGCCGCCCAGGCGCGCAAAGATCGAGATCAGCGACGAGCCAAACGCAAAGCCGATCAGCGGGTTGAGCAGCGTGGCCAGGTTGGCCGTGGGCGTGAGGTTGCCGTTGCCCGCCAGGAACCAGTAAAAGCCCGTGACGCCCAACAGGCCCAGCCCCACCACCAGCATGCCGGTGATGGCCCCGCCGCGAAACGCCACGTCCAGTGCCGGTCCAATGCCGTGGGTGGCCGCCTGCGCGGTGCGCACGTTGGCGCGCACCGACACGTTCATGCCGATGAAGCCACAGGCCCCCGACAGAAAGGCGCCCAGCACGAAGCCAACGGCCGTCGTCATGTCCAGAAAGATGCCAATCAGGATGGCCAGCACCACGCCCACGATGGCGATGGTCTTGTACTGGCGGGCGAGGTAGGCCGCCGCGCCGGCCTGGATGGCGGCGGCGATCTCCTGCATGCGGGCGTTGCCCGGGTCTTTGGAAAGAATCCAGCCCCGGGCCCAGATGCCGTAGGCCACCGCGATGAGCCCGCACACGAGGGCGAGGATGAGAGGGGATGTCAGTGCTGAACTTGCAGCCATTCAATTCTCCTAGGGTTGTGTTGCACGGAGGGGGACCAACGCATCGGTGGTATCCCCGCTGCGTTGCTTCCTCGTGCTACCCATGCGTTTCGCGCAGGAGCCGATTGGCCAACAGACCCAATTTACAGGCAAACGCTGGTTTGCAAGCGGGCAGAAAGGGGCGTGCGCCTAAAATCAGGGTTAATCCCGACGGTTCGTTGCGCTGTGTCAGCGTCGGCCGCTTCGCGGGTTACCGTCAACAAACCACTCTCCAAAGACATGTCCCTCAACAACGTCCCCCCAGGTAAGAACGTCCCCGAAGCCTTCAACGTGGTCATCGAGATCCCGATGAACTCTGACCCGATCAAGTACGAAGTGGACAAGGAATCGGGCGCGATCTTCGTGGACCGTTTCATGACCACGGCCATGCATTACCCCACCAACTACGGCTACGTGCCACAGACGCTGTCGGGCGACGGCGACCCGGTGGACGTGCTGGTGATCACCCCCTACGCGCTGCACCCCGGTGTGGTCGTGCCGTGCCGCCCGCTGGGCATCCTGATGATGGAAGACGAGGCCGGTGTGGATGGCAAGGTCATTGCCGTGCCCACCTCCAAAGTGTTGCCCATGTACGACCACTGGCAGAACATCGACGACGTGAATGCCATGCGCCGCAACGCCATCGCCCACTTCTTCGAGCACTACAAGGACCTGGAAAAGGGCAAGTGGGTCAAGGTGCTGGGCTGGGAAGGCATTGACGCCGCCAAGAAGGAAATCACGGACGGCATCGAGGCTTTCAAGAAGTCGAACGCCTGAAGAAAATTGGGCATCAAATAGCCTCCAGGGCTTTTTGGTAAAGCGGGATTAGCTACAAATACAATAGCATTCCAGCGTTCCCGACAAAGCATGCGCGCCACAAGCCCGCATGCTTTTTTTTGGCCGCGCGGTGTTGTTCTGTAAGGGGAAAGCCCACTTTGCAGCGCGGCAGGCACTGCTAGACTGCATTTGGTTACAAGTATGCGGTGCTGAGCAATACAGATTGGCATGCGTCGAAGTGCCTTTTGGGCAAACGCAATGTGAAGGGTGATCCATGAGAGTTTCCGATCTGCGCATCGGTGTCAAGCTGGGAGCGGGATTTTTGGCGGTGGTGCTGTTCACCACCTTGCTGGGCGTGATGGCGCTGGTGCAGATGTCCCGCATCCACCAGGGGGCGGACCAGATCGCCACCAACTTGCTGCCCAGCGTGGCGCAAACGGGGGAGCTGCGCGTGTTGCTCAACCGCATGCGGCGCTCTGAGGCGGGGGTGGTCACCTCGCGCAGCGTGGCGGAAGTCAAGGCGTTTTCCGAGCAGGTAACCCTGCGCCACAAGGATCTGGACAAGGTCGAGGTTGCGTACGAGGCCCTCATCGACATGGACAAGGAGCGCGAGGTCTATACCGCCTACAAGCAGCGCAAGGCCGAGTACATCAAGCTCCAGGCCAAATTGCTGGAGATCGCCTCGGGCGTGGACTTCACCAACGCCGAGACGCTGGAACTCACCGGCGACGCCCTGGGCATGCTCTATGCGGGCGAGTCGGAAGCCGCTTTTGTCGCCGCGGCAGAAACGCTGGGCGAACTGCAGAAGATCAATTCCGAGGCCGCGTTGCAAGCCAGTGCCGAAGGGCGTGAAGTATTCGCTACGGCGCGCCTGTGGCTGCTGGGCACCCTGGCGGTGTGTGTGGTGCTGGCGGCGTTGCTGGGTGTGGGCATTACGCGCACCGTCTCCCGGCCGGCCCACCATGCTGTGCGGGCGGCCCGCGCAATTGCCGAGGGCGACCTCACCACCGAGGTGCCGCCTGGCGGCAAGGACGAAATGGGCCAGTTGCTCACCGCGCTCGGTGACATGCGTGCCAACCTGGCGCACGTGGTGTCCGGCGTGCGCAGCAACGCGGAAGGGGTTGCATCGGCGAGCTCACAGATTGCCTCGGGCAACAACGACCTGTCGGCACGCACGGAGCAGCAGGCCAGCGCGCTGGAAGAAACGGCAGCTTCGATGGAAGAGCTGGGTTCCACCGTGCGCCAGAACGCCGACAACGCCCGGGCCG
>NZ_JBMDJC010000015.1:0-118593 GCF_057808995.1 Acidovorax sp. FG60 | reverse complement strand
TTGCCAACCCGATCGCAATGATCTGGTCGGGCGCGCTGATGCTGGACTTCCTCACGCAGGGCGTGGGTGCAGGACGGGCGGCGCACGATGCCATCGTGGCGGCCATCGAAGAAGTCATCAAGAGCGGCCCGCGCACACCGGACCTGGGCGGCACGGCCAGCACCACGAAGGTGGGCGAGGCCATTGCCGCGCGGGTGGCAGCCGTTTGATCGATCTTGCGCAGCGCTCCTGATTCAATAGCTGCTAACGCTTGCTAATAAAGCGCTAGCGGTCAATTTGTCTTAAAAATTTTCGGAATGTATCACCATGTCCCTGACCCTCTCCCGTACTGACCTCATCCGCAGCGCCAATTTCATCAACGGCGCATGGGCCGCGAACACCTCTGCCCGCCTGGACGTCACTAACCCCGCCACCGGCGTCGTCATCGCCTCGGTGCCCGATTCCGGCGCTCCTGAAGCCCTGGCCGCCTTGGACGCTGCCCACGCCGCCTTCCCCACCTGGCGCAAGGTGCCCGCCAAGCAGCGCGCCGCCATCATCAAGCGTTGGAACGACCTGGTCGTGGCGCACAGCGACGACCTGGGCGCCTTGATCTCCCTGGAACAGGGCAAGCCTCTGGCCGAAGGCAAGGGCGAGTTGGCCTACGCCGCCAGCTACATCGAATGGTTTGCCGAAGAAGCCACGCGCATGAACGGCGAGGTCATCCCCGCGCCCGTGCCGGGGCGCCGCATGTTTGCCCTGAAGGAACCCGTGGGTGTGGTGGCCGCTATCACGCCGTGGAACTTCCCGGCCGCGATGATCGCCCGCAAGATCGCCCCGGCGCTGGCCGCAGGCTGCACCGTGGTGTGCAAGCCTGCCGAGGACACGCCGCTGACCTCGCTGGCCCTGGTGCAACTTGCGCACGAAGCCGGGGTGCCAGCGGGCGTGCTCAATATCGTGACGGCTTCGCGCCAGAACACGCCAACCGTGGTGGACGTGTGGCTGGACGATAGCCGCGTGCGCAAGATCACCTTCACCGGCTCGACCCCCGTGGGCAAGCACCTGGCCCGGCGCAGTGCAGACACGCTCAAGAAGCTTTCGCTGGAGCTGGGTGGGAATGCTCCCTTCATCGTGTTTGAAGATGCCGATATCGATGCAGCAGTGCAGGGCTTCATGGCCGCCAAGTTCCGCAATGGTGGCCAGACCTGCGTGAGCCCCAACCGTGTCTTCGTGCACCGCGCCGTGTTCGACGCCTTCGCCGACAAGCTCGCCGCCAAGGTGGCGGCGCTGCAGGTCGGCCCCGCCAGCGACCCCGCTTCGCAAATTGGCCCCATGATCAACGACCGCGCGGTCGAGAAGATCGAGCGCCACGTCAACGACGCGATAGCCCGCGGCGCCAAGGTGCTCACGGGCGGCAAGCGCTTGACCGAGCTGGGCGCAACGTATTACGCGCCCACGGTGCTGGCAGGCGCCGACGCCACCATGGCCTGCGCCTGTGAAGAAACCTTCGGCCCTGTGGCGCCGCTCACCGCGTTCGACGACGAGGCCGAGGTGATCGCCGCCGCCAACGACACGCCCTTCGGCCTGGCCGCGTACTTCTACAGCCAGAACGTGCGCCGCATCTGGCGTGTGGCCGATGCGCTGGAGACCGGCATCGTGGGCATCAACGAAGGAGCGCTGGCGGCCGAGGCTGCGCCCTTCGGTGGGGTGAAGGAGTCGGGCTACGGGCGCGAGGGATCGACGCACGGGCTGGATGACTACCTGCACACAAAGTATGTGTGCCAGGGGCAGCTGGACTGAGGGACGCTTTATTACTGCAGCGCTACGGACACGGGCGCTGACTGCTTTTTTGGTTCATTTTTGTCATCCCGTTCTGGTCGGGAGGCTCGTCAACGCGCGCCTCCCCAAACCCCTCAAGGAGTGCTGCCATGCTGAAATCGCTCAAGACGCAGATCGTCCTCACGTCGTTGCTGTGTTTGGCCCTGGGGGTGCTCGCCATCACACTCACCAACTACTTCACCGCTCGGGAGCGTGCCTACCAGGGCTTGGCAGAGCAGAACCTGGCGCTCGCAAAGAGCCATGCCAAGGGTCTCTCCGAATGGGTTCAGTCCAAACTCAGCCTGGTGCAAGCCGCGACCCAGGACCCGGAACCCTCCAAATCGTTGCTTATGCTGCGTGATGCCGGTCAGTTTGTTGGGACGTATTTCGACTATGTAACGGCCGCATCTTCGTCTTCTGCCCAGCCCGGCTCCGCCTCGGCAAAACCTGGCTACGAACAGGCGCTGCAAATGGGCCAGCCCGTGGTGACCTCGCCTTACCGTGCAGGGGGTACCAGCGGGCCGTTGGTCATTACTTTTGCCGCTCCGGTGGGGTCAAAGTCCGCCGTCACCAGCGTGGGCACTGCAGATGCATCCATGGACGCGGTTATGGCCAATGTGGCCTCCATCCGTCCTACGCCCGACAGCGAGGCTTTTCTGATCAATGCGGACGGCGTGATCATTGCCGCATCGGAGGGGCGGATGGTCCTTGCGCCGTCTACTGAGGTTTCGACCGCCCTCACACCGCACGCGCTGAGAACGGCTGCCGCTGGAGGCACCTTGGTCCCGGTGCAGCTGGACGGAAGGAATTTCTTGCTGATGGCGGTGCCAGTGGAAGGGACCGAATGGTTGCTGGTCTTGCTGTTGCATGAAGCACAGGCACTGGCGCCGATCACTGCGATGCTGACCGCTTCCGCCGCCGTGAGTGCACTGGTGCTGCTGGCCACTGCTGCATTGCTGGGTTACTTTATTTCGCACCGTCTGGCACGATTGGGGCAATTGCGCGATGCCATGCGTGAGGTAACGTCGGGCGAAGGTGACCCTAATCGGCCGCACCACATGGACGCGCGTGGTGCCGATGAGCTGGCGGAAATTGCCGCCAGCTTCAATGCCTTTGCTGACCAGCAGGCCGTGGTGCTGTCCCGTATCCGCGACACCAGCGCATCCGTGAGGGTCGCGGCCGATGAGATTGCGCTTGGCAACCAGGATCTCAGCCACCGCACTGTACTCACGGTTTCTGGTCTGGAGGGGATTTCTGCGTCGATGGAACAGCTCACCGGAGCGGTCCGAGCTAACTCCGATGCCACACACAAGGCCAAGTTGCTGGTCACACAGGCATCAGATATTGCCGACCATGGGGTTGCAGTGGTGGGTCAGGCTGTGCAGACTATGGACGAGATCAGTGCAGCGTCGAAGAGGATCGCGGACATCATCGGTGTCATTGACGGGATTGCATTTCAGACCAACATCCTGGCACTCAACGCGGCGGTGGAGGCTGCTCGTGCCGGCGAACAGGGACGCGGCTTCGCTGTAGTAGCTGCAGAGGTGCGTCAGCTGGCGCAGCGCAGCGCTCAGGCCGCCCGAGAAATCCGAGGGCTCATCTCGTCCTCCGTTAACTTGGTAAGCGACGGAGCTCACCTGGTTCACAGCGCTGGAGCTACTATCCATGAAATGGTCTCCGCAGTGCGGCAAGTAGTTGGCGTGATCGGTGAAATCCACGCTTCGACCACCGACCAGGGCGCTAGCATCACAGAAATGGGGCAAGCAGTCCTGCACTTGGAAGGACTTGCACAGCGAAATGCCGAATTAGTGGAGTACAGCGGCGCCGCAGCCGCGAGCTTGCAAGATCAGTCAGCAGCATTGAGTCGAGTAATGGGCGCCCCGACTCCCGTGTTGACCAAGTCTTGAGGTGCAATGGCTCGTGAAAGCTGGAGAGTTTTTCTCTGTAGATAGCTGTCGCGTCCCGCTTGATCTCCGGGTCGCGAGTGAAACGATTGAATCGCTGCAGTCGGCGGTACTAAGTGGCTCGACCACAATTGCGGACCATGCCACCAGTTGGATCGAACAACGGATTTCCTGAACAATTTGCTGCACCCGCTTGTGAAAATCCAGCATCTGCAAAACTCTGGGTTCTGCAAATTCAGTGTTTCTCGGCTATCGTAAACCGCAGCGAATGAGACGGGTTGCACTGGACTGCTCTAGGCTGGTCGGAGTCATTCGCTGGTGGCCACCTGCACGTGAGCTGCAGCAGTCACCAGTCATTCGACGCAGGCCGCCGACTACGAGCGCGTCAGCCTCGAGAACGGGGGCTCGCTGTTGAGTGCATCCGGCTTGGCTGCGAATGATCGGTCGTGGCTCAGACGAACAGTAAATCCCGGCCCTGAGCGGTCAATCGGCGGCGCGGATGGGATACCTGTTAGCTGCGCCGTGCCGCCGTATGGCGAGGTAGTCGCGCCAACCGGTGAGTATCCCCGGCCGGGTCATGGCATCCTCGGCTCTTATCTCCACTTCACACCTGCGGTTGATGAAAAAATCAGACATTGAGCGCCACATCCTCGAAGGGCCGACATTGAAAGTCGCCATCTCGGTGGATACCTGCATCTACCAACAGCACGGTTTCCGCTTGGAGTCAGGGCAGCTTCGGCATTTGGAGCAGTTCAGCGGCACTCCCGGGGTCGTGGTGATGTCGGACGTTGTGCAGCACGAAGTGCTGGCCCATATGGTCAACGAGGCGGTCAAGGCGAAGAGCAAGCTGAAAGGTGCGCTCGAGGACGCCCGCGACCATTGGCCCACGGCCGCCGGCGCGCCAACGCCGAGCGATATTCTCGGCACCGAGACTGCTGAGGTCGTGACTGCAGGAAGACTTGACGCCTTCCTGTGTCGCTGCGGTGGTGAAGTTATCAATGCCAGCGGCCGTGTGGACATCGCCGACCTCATGAAGCGCTACTTCCAGCCGTCCTTGCCGTTCGAAAGGTCGGGCGATAAGAAGCACGAGTTCCCAGACGCAGTAGCGCTGATAGCCCTTGAGAGCTGGGCCGAGGAACACAATAAGCCTATCTTGCTCGTCAGCAACGACAGGGGCTGGCAGGCGTTTGCCGAAGCATCGAACCGCCTGTCCTGGGTTGCTGAACTGGGCGAAGCACTGGAGCTCTTTCAGAAGCGGGATGCCACACGAACCCAGCTGGTAGCCCATGTGACGGCTCTGTTGGAAGCCGAGGCGGAGTCTTGGGGCGGGCTGCGTGAGCTCGCAAGCCTGCTCAACAGCACTATGTGGGTAGAGGATGCATCGGCTATGTTTGACTACGAAGTCGACCTTCAAGTCGACGTCACGGAGGTCAAGTTCGTCGATGACCCTGTGCAGGGCTCGCTACGGGCAATCGACTACTCCAACGGTGCCCTGACCGTCATCGGAAAATTCGAGGCAACAGCTTCCGTCGAGGCGACGTTTGACTTCGTCATGGATGGCGTCGACCTAGGCGGCTGCGTTGTCTCTGAGGGCAAGACCGTTAACTTCGAAGCTCTCATCACCTTCGAAGAGCCGGGCGGAAATGAGCTGCAAGCGGTTGACATAGAACTCGTGCGAAGAACGCACAAACTCGACTTCGGCCACATTGAGCCTGATTACTCCGACGAGGACCCGACGTTCGAGAAGTACTAGGCCCCAAGGCCTGCCAGCTTTCGCCGTGCCTCGGTCGCTTTCGCCCGGTCTTCCACCGTCTTGGCATAGGCGGCAAGCTCTTCGACGTCAGCGGCGAATTCGGCCGGCTCAGGTAGCGCCGGGGGCGCTTCTGCTCCGCCTTCGTGGGTGAACTTCGAGCAGCGCGTCATCCCGTTATAGACGGCGCTGGCATCGGTGTCGTCCACCGACACTGACTTCAGCCGCGTGGTCTCCACAGAGACCCGATAGCGTCGGACCGTGCTCTGCAAAAGCACGTCCTCGACCAACTGCTCCCAGGTGTCGCGCAACCGACGATAGCCGTTGCGGACCAAGTCGTTGTAGCCCTCGACATTCCCATCCGTCTCCAGGAGTTTCTTGGCGTTTGTCGCCATTGCACGAAGGTCGCCGACGCGGTTCTTGAGCTTCTTGCCTTCGAACGGTAAGTCGTCTGAAGACAAGCCCTTGCGCTTCGTCGTCGCCGCCAAGTGGCGGTGCGCGAACTTCACGCCTTGGTCCTCGGCAAAATCGGTGAGCGCCAGCGCGAAGGCCAGGTCATGCGTGAAGACGATAACCTGGCGCTTCTTTGCCTCGAGCACCAACCGCTTGGCAATTCGCTCACGCCGCATGTGGTCGAGAGACGAGACCGGATCGTCGAAGATGAGGCCCGAGCGCCCCGGTTCAATGCCAATCTCTGCGAGGAAGAGGGCCAGGGCCACGACGCGTTGCTCGCCCTCACTAAGGATGGCAGACAACTTGGCCTTCGCGAAACGAGGCATAGTTCCGAGCTTGAGCTGCTGCACCCGAGCGCCCTTTTGGCCAGTCATCTCCAATGTGACGGGCTGGCCACGGATGCCTAACGCCTCCAGCTCCTTCACGAACGCAGTCCTCAGCTCTTCAGTGACGTGGGCGTCGTAGAGCTCGGTCGTCTTGCGCGTCACTGCGGCGGTTCCACAGCTCTTGATGGCCTCACCAAATGCATGTTCACGCCTGTGCCACACGATGGCCTCGGAGACCTTTGGCAGCAGCGGGCCGAGCCGCTCCCTAGCGTCCAAGTCAGCGAGGAGCTTGAGCTTGGCCGCGCGCTCCTCAGGGGTCATCGCCCTCTCGAACGTGTTCGCCTCTGTGGCTCTCGCGTTGACCCACGCCTCTATGGCGGCGAACGGGGCCTCCGGCAGCGCTTCAAGAGGGTCGAGCCTGCGCTCTGGCGTCATCGCCTCTACCCGGGCCTTGCGGGCCTGCAGCGCCTGCGCGAATGCTTTCACCCCAGCCACGAGGTCCGGCTGCGCCTCAGCGAGTTCCTCTAGCAGCGCAGTGTCCGATGGGAAGGTTCCGAAGTTCAGCGCCTTGATGGCCAAGTACAGCCGCCCAGCCGTTTCGCGCTGTTCTTTGAACTTCCGTTGGGCGTCGTTCTCAAGAAACTCGACGAAAGACTTCAACCGCGCAGCAGCCTCGTCACTCAGTGGCTGCTGACAGAGAACGCAGTGCGCTCCGTCTTCCGGCCCGGGGAACGGACTGCCGGGGTACGCTGCTTTGGCCACAAAGTCCATCGCACTGCGCAGCAATACTTCCCAGGGCTCCGAGCCGGTTCCTGCAACTTGTGCTCCGTCAGCCTGCAATTTCTCGGCGGCCAACTTCGAGGCAGCCTCGGCGGCGACCAGCGCAACAAGGGCCTGCCTCAGCTGTTCGATGGCATCGTCCTGCAGAGGGGCCGTGCGTTCGGTGAGCTCGCCTGTCAGAGTGGTCATGCGCGTGAGCAAGCGCCGGATACTGGCCGCCTGCTTGGCAGGGTCCTGGTCACTGAACAGCTTGCGCAGGGCCGCCAACTCTAGGGCTTCTTGCTCCGAGAGCTTCGCCAACGCCTCGAACTCCTGGGGCTTGCTCTGCCGACTGAGCTTGGCAATCTCACGACCCACCACGTGTTCCCCAGCTAAGGTTGCAAGCTGGTTGAGGTCAAAGCGGCCTGCCGCCTGCTCCAGCTCGAGTTGGTCTTGGGTGGTCCTCATCGCCTCGGCCAGGCCATGCATCACCTCAAGGCCGCCTGGGACGAACAGCACCTTGGCTTGGCTATCGACGAACACCCGCGCGCAATGCGCATCGAACACAGAGATTTGAGAAAGTGCCGGCGGCGACGCCTTGTTCGCTGCCCAGCCGTCGGACTTTTCTGTGCCGCCTTCGAGCCAGTCGATAGTTGCGCTCGCCGCGGCGTCCGCTTGGCCCTGCAAATACACGTTGGGAAGAATGTCCTCGACGTTCCGGGCCCGACAGGCTTTCTTAAGCGCTCGCGCGTAGCCGGACTTTCCGACGCCGTTATAGCCATAGACAACGGTGAGCCCATCCGCCACGAAGGTGAGGCTCTGCTGGGAGTCAATGGCGTTGAGGCTCTGCGGGTCCCTTAGCGCACGAAGGCTGACGTCCACACCTTCCTGCGCTGCGGCCGGAATCTGTGCAGGGTCGAGCGGCGCGGGTTGGCGGCCTTTAGGGTCTTTGAAGCCATGGTGCACCTTGACCAGCGCAACCAGGTCTTCCTTGTCGCCTAAGCCCAACGTTCCCTGCTGAAGCAGCCTGCGGGCACAGTCGCTCAGCCACGGGGGCTGTTGTGCGAGCCAACCGCCGATGTCCTGGATGATTTGCATCCTTGAGCTCCCTGATGACGCTCTTCGCGTCTTTCGGAGATATTGCCATATGTAAGCAACGCTCGGCTTGACCAACCGCAGCGATGAATCGCTTCACAACGTGACCGGCGAGAGGTCGTCGTCCTCGGACTTCAGAGCCGCATGCTCGAGGCGCCATTGCATCAGCAGCCTGCCAATTGCGCTAGCGACTGCTTTATGCCAGGCAGCGTGAACTTGACGACTATTCGCCGATGACAGCAATCGCTGCAGAACCGACCTCTGGTACGGCAGTTTTAGGCTGATAGCAGTCCTCAATGTTCAGCCGTTCACTGACTGCATATGTTCATACCGGACACTGGCAACTATCGGGGAACAATTCCATGCCACTGCATCCTCGGCACCTGCGTACAGGCTATCAGGCAGCTAGATATTCCCTCTTCATGGACTGAACCAGGTCGGCAGTAGTCGGTAAGGATGTCACCCCCGACACCGAATGCCCTGCACTCCATAGATCCGACCACCGTTGAATGACTGGTCCTTCAGATCCTCCTCCGAATTTCTTGCGCGCCTCCTGAACGGACACTGTCTCGTCCAACGCTTCCGGGTCGAGCCCCACGCGGACGATGGACGGCTTCAGGAAGTTGGCGGGCAACCCGGTGAAGGCGCGCGTGGCGAGCACATCGTCCATGGAGCTTTCCAGAAGCATCTCTTTGTAGTCCGCAGTCGCCATGCTTTCCTGGGTGGCGATGAATCGCGTGCCCACGCACCCCAGGTCGCAGCCCAGCACCGTGGCTGCGCGCAGCGCCACGCCGTCCGAGAGCCCCCCCGACAGCACGATAGGGCCATCGAACATCTGGCGCACAGCGCGCACGAAGGCGAACGGGTTGGCCCAACCGGTGTGTCCGCCTGCGCCGGACGACAGCAGCACAAGGCCATCGACACCCGCCTCCAGCGCGCGCTCCGCGTGGTGGAGCGAGGCCACATCGGCAAACACGAGGCAGCCGCCGTCACGCAAGGCCGGAATCACCGAAGCGGGCGACCCCACACTGGTGATCACCAGCTCCGCGCCGTGGCGCACGATCAAGTCCACTTCGGCCTTGAGGCGTGCTGGGTCGCGCCGCATGATGAGGTTGGGGCAATAGGGCGCTCGGCCCGGTTGTTCTTCGGCCTCTCGCTGCAGCCGCTGCAGCCAAGCGGAAAAATCGTCCAGAGACGTGCAATTGGCCGTGGGAAACGCACCGATGACACCGGCCGCGCACGCGGCCGAGACCAGCTCGATGCCAGAGACACGCAGCATGGGGGCCGCGATAGCGGGCACCACCAGGCGATCCATGAAAGGCAGTCGGTTCATTCTTGTTCCATTCCGTTCTGTGAATGCGTTGCGTGAAGGGCAGCTATGGCCTGCGCCGCTTCGTCCACCATGCAGTTGACGATGGCCCGCAGCGGCTCGATGCGTTTTGCGAATGCGATGGATGGTCCCAGCGAGACCATGCCATGGCGCCATTCACCCTCGGCGTAGCAGCGGTCGCGCGCAACCGTTCCGCTGATGAGGTCGCCGAACGCAGCGTGTTCCGTGGCACCTGCCTGCTCGATGGCCTGAACTTGGCGCGCGGTGTCGTTCAGCAGCACGCGCCAAGTTGTGCCTAGCGACTGCAGTAGCCGCACCGTGGAGTGCTCGTCGCAGGTCAGCAGATGCTCCTTGTAGCGGGGGTGCGCCTGGATTTCCTCGCACACCAAAAAGCGGCTGCCGATGAGCACGCCGTCCAGCCCCTGGGCAAGCACCGCAGCCAATTGCTTGCCCCGACCGATGCCACCGCCTAGCACCACCGGCACGCTGAACTGACCAAGAGCGAGCGCGCCCATGAGCATCGTAGGCAGCTCGTTCATGCCTGGGTGTCCGCCTTCCTCCATGCCGACCAGGGCAATGGCATCTGCGCCTGCACGCTCTGCAGAAAGCGCGTGGCGGATGCTGGAGGCTTTGTGAATCACGACGGCGTTGGCCTTGTGCAGCGCTTTGATGAGTTCCGCTGGCGCATGTCCTGCTGTCTCGAAGATCTTCACGCCATGCGCCAGGGCGGCATCCATCCAGCGCGGAACCATGGCGTTGGCCTCGGGCCGGTGCGAGAGCGTGAGGTTCACGCCAAACGGTTTGCCGTGGGTCAGCTCCGCACAAAGTGCGAGGGCGACCCGGAAATCCGCTTCGCAGGCATACGACCGGGGCGTGATAAAGCCCATGCAGCCTGCATTTACCAGCGCAGCCACATACCTGGCGTCGGACAGCCACATCAGGCCACCGCCCAGGATGGGGTGATCGATCCCCAGAAGCTGCGTAACGCGCGTGCGCAGAGCGGCGCCCATGGATCAGCCCCCCGCAGAACCCAGGGCGGGCGCTCCAGCCAGGTCGGTGTCGCCCATCCCCTCCATGGCCACGGGGAAGCGTACCCACGGCATGTCATCACCAGTGGCAAACTTGCCTCGCGAGGCGAAGTGCGCTTGGGACGACAGTTCGGCGGGATGCACCACGGGCGCAGCTGGAACGTCATAGCGGCACAGCAATTCGAAGGCTTCCTGCGATTCCAGAAGCTGCATGGCCTGCTCGATACGCAGATTGATCGCATCGGCCACCGCCTTGCGTACCTTGTGCGTTGCGTACTCCGGCCCATCGAAGGGCGCGAGCGGCAGGGCTGTGCACAAGCGCTTCCAGAAATGGTCTTCCAGCGCGGCAATAGACACGTAGCGCCCATCCTTGCACTGGAACGCGCCGTAGGCAGCCTTCACCAGTGTGGCCTCGCGCTGCGCTTGCACTGTGCGTGCACCTGCCGACCGGTAGGCGCCCAGCCGTGGGTTCATCCAGTGCAAGGCGCAATCGGCCAGCGCCACGTCCAGGTACTGCCCGCGGCCAGTGGCTTCGCGCTGGAACAGTGCGGCGAGGGTGGCGGACAGCGCGTACATGGTCCCGCACAGGTCGGCCACTGGTAGCCCAAAGCTCTGCGCGGGAGCACCATTGGGCTGGCCGGAGACGGCCAGCACGCCAGCGGCGGCCAGGTAGTTGATGTCATGCCCCGGCAGATTGGCCCACGGTCCTGTCTGGCCGTAGCCACTGAGGGATACATAGATGAGGCGCGGATAGGCCCGGCAGAGTGCAGCGGCGTCCAGGCCCAGGCGCGCCATCACGCCTGGGCGGTAGGACTCGACCACGATGTCGGCCGAAGCGATCAAATCGCGAACTAGGGCGCGCTGGGTTTCGTCTTTGAGATCCACCAGCAGGCTTTGCTTGCCCCGGTTCACGGCCTCGAAAGCGCCCTGGCCCAGGTGCCGAGCGTTGTCGCCATGCGGCGGGCGTTCGATCTTCATGATGCGGGCGCCCATCTCCGCCAGGTTCTGCGTGAGGAAGGGACCTGGCAGCAGTTCACTGAAATCCACCACCGTGATGCCCTGCAGCGGTGGTCGGGCTGCTGTGCCCATCATGCGGACGCTCCTGCGGAGGTTCTTTCGATGATGACGGCGTCCAGTGGCAGCACACCTTCGCCTTCTGCACCAATCCACACAGGGTTGAGGTCCATTTCCTCAATGCGGCCTGCGTTTTGCGTCACGAAGTCAGAGATGCTCAGCAACAGCGTCTGCAGCGCTGCCAGGTCCGCTGGTGGGCGGCCGCGTGCGCCTTCGAGCAGGGGAAAACACCGCATCTCACGGACCATGGCGGCAGCCTCGCTGGCGCAAAGCGGCAGCATGCGGCGTGTGACGTCGCGCAGGATCTCCACGTAGATGCCTCCCAGGCCGAAAGTCATCACATGGCCGAACACGGGGTCTCGCGTGACGCCGACCATCAACTCCAGGCCACCGCGCGGCGCCATCTTCTCGATCAGCAGACCGTCGATATGTGCGTCGGGCCGGTGGTGCTTCGCCGCCGTCATGATGTCCTCCCAGGCTTGACGCAGTTCGTCGGCGTTTTGCAGCCCTACCACTACGCCGCCGATGTCGGACTTGTGCACGATCTGCTCGCTCGCAATCTTGGCCACCACGGGGTAGCCCATGGCGTTGGCCGCCGCGACGGCCTCCTCCATGGTAGGCGCCAGTGCGTTGGGCAGCAGAGGGATGCCTGCTGCCAGCAACTGGGACTTCGCTTCGGCCTCGGACAGGCTGCGCGTGGCAGTGGCGGGCGCAAGCGCCGCCACAGGGTTCAACGGCGTATGCGTACCGCGAGCGCGTTTCCAGCGGCCGTATTCAATCCAGCGTTGGATCGCCTTGATGGCCTTACCCACCGACCGTGGCGGTGCAAACCCGCCTTTGACCAGCATTCGATAGCCCTCGCCCATCCGGTCACTCATCCAGATGGGAATGATAGGGGTAGCACAACCCTTCTGCGCCGCGATGATGGTGCGCGCCAGCTGGATCGTGGTGTCACCATAGTCCAGCGCGATCGGAACGATCACGCAGCCCAGGTTGGGGTCCACCGCCACTGCGCTCAGCGATTTTTCGATCAGCGCAGCATCGCTCAGCACGGCGGCGGTGGTGTCCACCGGGTTGTCCAGCGCAGCGTAAGCGGGAAGCAGATCTGCAAGGGACTGCCGCGTGTGCGCGGCAAACTGCGCGAGGGTCAGGCCTGCGGTGCCCACGGCATCCGCCGTCAAGGCCGCGGTGCCGCCCGACGAGGTGTAGATGGCCACTCCTTCGCTGGGCGCCGGCTCGCCACGTGCGAACAGCCAGGCTGTATCGACCAGCTCGTCAATGTCATCCACCTCGATCACACCGCACTGCTTGAACACAGCGCTGTTTACCTCGGCCGATCCTGTCAGGGATGCGGTGTGGGACTGCGCCGCCTTCTGCCCGTATTCCGACTTGCCCACCTTGAGTGCGATCACGGGCTTGCCATTGGCAGCCGCACGGTTCACGGCGGCCACGAACTTCGCACCGTCCTTGATGCCCTCTAGCAAGGTCACGATCACCTTGATGTCGGGTGCATCGGCCATGTAGTGGATGAAGTCGGCCACCTGCAAGTCCACCTCGTTGCCTGTGGAGGCCCACAGGCCAATGCCGATGCCCCGGTCCATGGCCTGCATCACGTTGCGCCCCAGGCCGCCACCCTGAGTAGCCAATCCGATGGGACCCTTGACGAGGTCGTGCGGGAAGGAGGGCGAGAACGTCAGGCCCAGGCGGTGGTTGACGTTGGTGAGGCCCGGGCAGTTGGGGCCATACAGGCGCATGCCGCCCGCATCGGCAATCTCCTTGAGCCGCACCTGGGCACGTTCGCCTTCTTCTCCGGCCTCGCCAAAGCCCGACGTCAGCACGATGGCAAACAGCACGCCCCGTGCCGCGCACTCTTCGGCCACGGCCAGTACGCCTGATGCGGGCACCACGATCACCGCCACGTCGGGCGTGGCGGGCAGCGACGCCACACTGGGCCAGCAGCGGTGCCCGCGAATCTCTGCCTTGGTCGGGTTGACGAGATAAATGTCTCCGTCGAACTCGGAATGATCCAGCAGATTGGTCAGCGTGCGCTCGCCAATGCTCTGCGGGCGGTCCGAGGCGCCCACAAGGGCAATTGAGCGCGGGCGGATCAGTCGTGAAAGGTCAGTCAATGTTGTCTCCTGGTCGTTATGGGTGCGGCGATGCCGAGGATCAGACAATCGCCGAGATACCCAGGATTTCGCGCCCGGCAATCAAGGTCTGCACTTCGGTGGTGCCTTCGGGAATCGTCCCGCCGCGCGTGTCGCGGAAGATGCGCTCGATGGGGTAGTCGGTGGCGTAGCCCAGGCCGCCGTGCACCTGCAGTGCCATGCTGGCGACTTCGTGTGCGGCCTCGGTGGCATAGAGCTTGGCAATCGAGCAAGCAGTGCGCGCATCGGCATTGGCGTCCAGTGCGGCGGCGGCGCGCAGGCTCAGTGCCCGGGCGGCCTCCACACGGATCGTCATGTCCACGATGAGCTTTTGCACCAGTTGGAAGCTGCCGATGGGCTTGCCGAACTGGGTGCGGGTTCGGGCGTAGTCAATGGACAGGTCGAGCGCCGCTTGCGCAGCGCCCACGGCACCCATGGCGATGTTGACGCGCGCGCCGTCCAGGCCCATGAGCATCTTCTTGAGCGCATTGCCTTCTTCGCCCAGCAGGTTCTCGCGTGGCACCTTGACATTGTCGAACGCCAGCTCCGCGGTGCCGGTGCTGCGCAACACCATGGTGTCAACATTGCGCACTTCATAAGGAGACACATCACGCTCCACCAGGAAGGTGGACAGCCCCCCCTGGCAATCGGGGCTGAACGTGCGGGCGACCACGATGCCGAAGTCGCCGAAGGCGCCGTTGGTGATCCACAGCTTGCGGCCGTTGAGCACGTAGTGGTCGCCCTGCAGGTCTGCGCGGGTCTGGACCTGGGCAATGTTCGAACCCGTGCCCGGCTCGCTGATGGCGTTGAACACCTTGCGTTCGGATGCCAGCAGGGGCTTCAGGAAGCGTTCGCGCTGTTCCTCGTTGGCCTCTGCGGCCAGCTTGTTGATGGCCGCGTTGGTGATGTTCACCATGGTTCGCAGCGACAGCCAGGTGTAGCCAGCTTCTTCCATGAGCATGGCCCAGGTCATCTGGTCCATGTCCATCCCGCCCAGGGCCTCGGGCAGGCGGCCACCGATGTATCCGAACTGGGACAGCTCTTTGAGGAGTTCGAAGGGGAAGGTCTTGTCGCGGTCGTGCTGGGCCACGCGGGGTGCGACCTCGCTTTTCATGAAGCGGCGCACGCTGTCGCGCAGCATTTCTTGTTCGGAACTCATCGTTGAATACATGGCTATGTCTCCTGGGTTGAATGCATGGGCCCGCCGCTAGGCGGGAGTCGTGTCCTTGGTACCCGCGCCGCGTCGGCCTGATGCCGTGGCGCGCAGCGTGGGAGCGGCGTTCAGGGGGTGGAACACGAGCGCCTGCACTTCTTGCAAGGCCTGCAGGCAGGCATCCTTGGTACGGCGCAGGCGTTCTGTAGGCCCGGCGATCGAAAGCGCGAGGGGTTCATCGCCCAGATACCCTGCCACGGCAATGGCGGCCAGGCCGTCAAAGCCTTCGTTCTCCACCCACATCCAGCCTTGCTCGCGCGCTTGCGCAATCTGCGCCTCCAGCGCTGCGAGGTCGGTGATGGACCCGGGGGCGATCTGCTTGAGCGGCTTGAGTCGCAGCTGCCGTGCAGCCTCTTCGGGGGTGCCGAGCGACAACGTGGCCTTGCCCAAAGCAGACACGTGCAGGGCGATCTTGTTGCCGACGTTCTCTACATAGCGCAGTGGGTGCGTGCCCTCTGCAAACGCCAGGACCTTGACCACGCCGGCCTCCACACGGCCGCACATGCCGGTCTCTCCGGTCTTGTCGCGCAGCAGTTCGCAGGCCTCGGACGCCACGGCATAGAGCGAATCCCCCGCAGCGATGCCTTTGGCAACCGTGAGCAGGCGGGCCGTGGGATAGAAGCGCCGGGTGCGCGCGGTCCGCATTAGGTAACCCAACTCGTGCAGCGTGTGCAAGAGATCAGAACAGCTGCTTTCGGGCAGGTCCATCAGACGCGCGAGGTCGGAGTTGGAGAGCTCACGGCGCTCCCGGGCAAAAACCTCCAGGAGGGCCATGGTTCGAGAGGCAGCGGGGACGATGGTTGGCATAAATTCTCCGGTATTTCGTAGATATCAACGAATCATAGCTTTGCGGGCAAGGCGATTCACTGCGGAAATTGCTCTGAAATTTCGATTTTCTCTATCGGGATGATTTCGAAAACTTCTTGCATGTCTACGAAATATTGAAGTATTCTACGACCAGCCGCAATCATGTGGCAACAAAAAATGGAGACAAGCATGCTTAGAGCCTTCCGAAAACTGGTTGTTTTTGTCATTGCCTCGTTGGCCTTCGGTGTCCTGCACGCTGCAGGAGATGAGTGGCCCAACAAGCCGATCACCTTTGTGGTGCCATTCCCACCCGGAGGCATCACGGACAACACGTCCAGACTGCTGGCCAAACTGCTCAGCGCGCAGTTGGGCCAATCGGTGGTGGTGGACAACCGTCCCGGCGCTGGTGGCTCCATCGGGGTCGAGTCAGCTTCGCGCCAGCCGCCAGATGGCTACACCATCATTTACGGCACACAAGGAACGCATGGCGCCAACCTGGCGCTGTACAAGAACGTACGCTACGACCCAGTCACGGACTTTGTTCCTGTGCATGGCATGTCGGAAACGCCACTCATGCTGGTGATCAACCCAACGCGTCCTTTCAAGACCGTGCCTGAGCTGATCGCCTACGCGAAGGCCAACCCCGGCAAGCTCAATTTCGGCTCTGCCGGGCCCGGCACGGGCACCCATCTGACGGCCGAGCTGTTCCAGACGGCCGCAGGCATCAAGATGACTCACGTGCCTTATCGCGGTAGTGCGCCAGCACTCACCGACCTGATGGCCGGCAGTATTGACCTCATGTTTGACTACCCCGCGGTGGTCCTGCCCCAAGTACAAGCGCAGAAGCTCAAGGCGCTGGCAGTCACCTCCAAGAAGCGGCTGTCCAGTTCCCCCGGCGTGCCGACCGTCGGCGAGCTGGGCGTCCCCGAAGCCGAATCAACGGCCTGGGGCGCGGTTTTCGTGCCTGCCAAGACGCCACCGGACATCGTCAAGCGCCTGGGCGACGAGATCGCCAAGGCCATCGTTCACCCCGAAATGCTGCAGGCCACGGAGAAGTTCGGAAGCGTTCCGTTCGTCGGCCTGCGCGACGCCAAGTTGGGTGCTTTCGTGAAAGCGGAGCTGACCCGGTGGCGTGCGGTAGTTCAGCAGTCGGGCGCCAAGCTCGACTGATGGGTGGCGGGTGCTGCGTGCCCGCCACCCCGCACCTTTCTATTTCACCCCTTCCATCTATGACCGATTCAAAGATTTCCTTGAAGCCGTTGCAGCCGACTCTCTATGAGCTGGCTGAAGACGGCCACTCGCTCAACTTCTTCTTTGCGCAGTGCGGCGCTTGCGGGGGGCTGAGCTTTCCGGCCAACGCGCCGGGGTGCATGCACTGCGGAAGCCCGCTGAGTGAAGCACAACGCGTCACCCGCCCAGGCGGTGGAGAGCTGCTGGAATTCGTGACATTGCACGTGCCACTGCTGCCTGGCATGGCAGCACCCAGCATCGCCGGGGACATTCGCATTGCGCCCGGCATCGTCGAAGAAGGTGTGATGGCTGTGGGAGACGAAACGGCGCTGAGACACGGCATGACGGTTCGCGCCATCGCCGAAATGAAGCCCGAAGAAGGTGTTTACGCCTGCCGCTTTGTGCCCGTGAATGAAGGAGCCGCGCAATGAGCAATGTCCAACAATCCACTTCGAGCAACTGGCTCGATGCTAACGGCGGTGTGTTCATCGCCGGTATCGGTCTGCACCCGTACCAGTTCCCTACCGAAACGCCCTACACCGAACTGGGCCTCACGGCCGTACGCGCTGCGCTGGCCGACTCGGGACTGGCATGGGACCGCGTACAAAGCGCGTACGTGGGCACCACTTCCATTGGGATGGCAACCGGCCGCGTCATGCTGCGCCACCTGGGGTCAACGGGTCTGGCGGTGACGCAGGTGGAAAACGCATCGGCCTCTGGCTCCTTCGCATTCCGCCAGGCGTGCATGGAAGTGGCCACCGGCATGAGTGATGTGGTGCTGGCAGTCGGGGTGGACAAACATGGCGATGGGCGCCGTGCGGCCAACAAGGACGGTCTGGAGAGACTGAGCGAAACCGCCACCATCCCGGCGGCCAAGTTCGCGATGATGGCGCGCACCTATCTGCGCGAGCGCGGTGCATCCGTCGAAGAAATGGCCAACGTGGCCGTAAAGAACCACGGCAATGCAGCGCGCAACCCGTTCGCGCAGTTCCGCAAACCCCGCACGCTGGAGCAGGTGCTCGCATCGCCGCGCGTGGTGGGCGACCTCACCGTGCAGCAATGCTGCCCGCGCGGTGAAGGGGCTGCGGCGGTGATGGTGGTCTCTGGCAACGCCATCCGTAAATTGGGGCTGGATGCCCGGCGCTGCGTGCGCGTCAAGGCGTCGGTCGCAGGTAGTGAGCGGCCCGAAGCGCAGTACGGCGACAGCGCTGTGGAGCTGGTCCGCACCAGCGCGCAGGCCGCGTTTGACCAAGCGGGCATTGCACCCAAGGAGCTCGACCTTCTGGAACTGCACGACGCCTTCTCGGTGGAAGAGTTGCTCTACAGCGAAGCCATCGGAGTGTGCGATTCCGGCGAGGGCGCCCGTTACCTGGCGCGTGGCGATTCGCAGATCGGCGGCCGCTGCGCCATCAACGCATCGGGCGGCCTCATCGGCATGGGGCACCCGCTCGGCCCCACGGGCATCGGCCAGTTGGCCGAAATCACCCGCCAACTGCGGGGCGAGGCGGAAGGCCGCCAGCACCCCAATGCGCGCTGGGGCATGGCCCACATGATCGGGCTCGGCTCGGTCTCCGTCGCCCACGTGCTGTCGGCGTCGGCGTGATGGCCCTGCACATCTCTTACTGAAAGCAATCCAATGACTACACCTGAGATCCAGGACCTGGGCACATTGCTCTATGAGGTGCGCGACCGCGTGGCCGTGGTCACCCTCAACCGGCCCGACCGCATGAACACGCTGGGCAGCACCATGAAGCCGGACCTGGCCCGCGCCTTCTTTGAACTGGCCCGCAACGACGACCAGGTGCGCGCGGTGCTGATCACTGGCAGCGGCGACAAGGCGTTCTGCGCGGGCGCCGACATCAAGGAGCGCGCCACCGATGTGGTGCGTGGCACGGAGTATTTCGTGCGCCAGAAAGCAACCCACGAGCTGTTTCGCAACATCGAAGAATTCGAAAAGCCCGTTATCGCAGCCATCAACGGCGTGGCGCTGGGCGGCGGGCTGGAGATTGCACTGTGCTGCGACCTGCGCATCGCGGCCTCTCATGCGCGCTTCGGTCTACCCGAAATCAAGCTCGGCGTCATCCCGGCAGCCGGTGGCACGCAGCGCCTGCCACGGCTCGTGGGCGAAGCCCGGGCCAAAGAACTAATCCTGACGGCCGATCTGGTGGATGCGGAGACAGCGCTGCGCTATGGCCTAGTTAGCCGCGTGGTACCGCAGGCCGAGCTGATGACGGCTGCGCTGGAATTAAGCCAGCGCATTGCGCAACACCCGCCGCTGGCAGTCAGGTTTGCCAAGCGCGCCATCAACCGGGGCATGCAGACCGACTTGGACTCGGGCCTGGAATACGAGCGCTATGCAGCCGCAATGATCGTGGACAGCGAAGACCGCATCGAGGGCATGCGCGCCTTTGTCGAGAAACGCGAACCCCAATTCAAAGGACGCTAGGGCCTTGCCGCACTGGCGACTTCCTCAGACAACACACACGAAAGGCATCCCAATGGAACTCGGATTGAACGGACAGGTCGCGCTCGTCACAGGCGGCGGGCAAGGCGTAGGCCGGCAGATTTGCATCGAACTCGCAGTCGAGGGCGCACGCGTAGTGGTGAACGATCTGTTTGCCGAGCGCGCCCAGGCGGTGGCGGATGAAATCAACGCCGCAGGCGGGCAGGCCTATGCAGCGCCGGCGGACATCACCCAACTGGAGGCGGTCGATGCCATGGTGGCCAGTGCCGCCGAGCATTTCGGCGCGCCCATTACCGTGCTGGTAAACAACGCCGGCATCATTCCAGAGCGCCGCGAAAAAGGTGGCCGCACACCCGCCTTTGTGGATACCCCCGTGGTGGACTGGGCCAAGATCGTGAACCTCAACGTTTACGGCACCATGCACTGCTGCCGCGCCGTGTTGCCAGGCATGGTCGGGCGCAAGACGGGCCGCATCATCAACATCATCTCGGAAGCGGGCCGCATCGGCGAGGCCAACATGGCGGTGTATTCGGGTGCGAAGGCTGCCATTGCCGGGTTCGCCAAGGCCCTCGCGCGCGAGCACGGCCGCCACGCGGTCACCGTCAATTCCATCGCTCTGGGCGCCGTGTCCCATGAGGGCATCAAGGACGGTCCGTTGAACATCCACGCCACGGTAGAGAACAACGAGCTGCTGGGCAAGATGCTCAATGCGTATCCCATCTCCAAAGGCGTGGGTCGCCTGTCCCGGCCCACCGACGTGTCGGGCATCGTGGCGTTCCTGGCGTCAGACCGCGCGCTGTTCATCACGGGGCAGACCATCGGCGCATCGGGCGGCTTCGCGATGGTTTGATGCAGGAAGGGGCGGCCGGGCAAACCGCCTCTGCGCCGCTCAGTTGCTGACCGTACTGCGTTCTCATGCAGCACGACCGAATACATAAAAAGGAGACAAGACCATGATGAATCGCCGCCATTTCTCGGCATCCATGGGGGCTATGGCACTCTCGCCCTCGGTATTTGCACAGAGCGCTTATCCGCAGCGCCCCATTACGCTCGTCGTGCCCTTCTCGGCGGGCAGCGTGGTGGATGTCCAGGCCCGCTTGATCGCGAAGGCGATGAGCGACAACCTCGGCCAGCCCATCGTCATTGAAAACCGGGTTGGAGTGAGCGGGTCCATCGGCGCCGAGTTTGTGGCGCGTGCTGCGCCCGACGGTTACACCATCCTGCTCGGCACCCAGGGCACACAGGGGACCAATACCGTTCTCTTCAAGAACATTCGCTACGACCCGGTCAAGGACTTCGTGGCCATCCATGGGCTGACAGGTAACGCCAACGTCATGGTCTGCAATCCCAATACGAAGTTCAAAACCGTCGCCGACGTGATCGAGTTCGGCAAGCAACAGCCTGGCAAGCTCAACTTTGGATCAGGTGGAAATGGCACGTCTGCCCACCTGTGTCTGGAGTTGCTGCAAACCCAAACCGGCGCGCGCTTCAATCACATCCCCTACAAGGCCACCACTGCGGCCCTGGTTGATCTGATTGCGGGCAATGTGGATGTGCTGTTCGACTATGTACAGACATCTCGGGCGCACATCCGGGACGGAAAAATCAACGCGCTCGCAGTGACCAGCACCAGCCGCCTTGCCGCGCTGCCCAACGTACCCACCATGACCGAGGCCGGAATCCCCAGCGTGGTGGCGATGAACTGGGGCGGTATCTTTGCACCGGCCAATACGCCTGAGCCCATCGTCAAACGTTTGTCCGATGCAGTGGGGCAGGCACTGAATTCGCCCGAGGTCACGGCGGCGCTGGACGCGGTCTCAAGCGTCAAGATCGGCATGCCACACGAGCAGTTCACGCCTTTCGTGGCCACCGAGGCCGCCAAGTGGGCCGAGGTGATTCGCAAGTCCGGAGCGAGCCTCTGATGTCTGCGCCCAAAGTGGCCGTGGTCACCGGCGCGGGCAGCGGCATCGGCCGTGCACTGGCGTTGGCCTGCGCCAGCGAAGGCATGGTGGTGGTGGCGGCGGATATCGATGCCGAGGCCCTGGCCGCCACGCAGGCGCTGGTGGAGGCGACGGGCGCCGCTTGCCTGGCTCAGCGCTGCGATGTGTCCAACGCCGCAGACGTGGAGCGGCTGGCCGAGGCCAGCTGGAGCCAGTGTGGCGGTGTGGACTGGCTTTTCAACAACGCAGGCGTGGCGGTGCTTGGGGCAGCCTGGGATGCCACTGACGACGACTGGCAGTGGGTGCTGGGAGTGAACCTGATGGGGGTGGTGCATGGCGTGCGCAGTTTTGTGCCGCGCATGCGGGCCCGGGGAATGGCAGCCCACATCGTCAACACCTCATCGGCCGCTGGCCTCGCCACTATCGGCGGTTCATCCGTGTACTGCGCCAGCAAACACGCGGTCGTCGCCTTCTCGGAATGCTTGGCCAAGGACCTGGCGCAGGTGGGCGCTCCCATTGGCGTGTCCGTGCTGTGCCCCTCCTTGGTGGCCACGCGCATCGACCAGTCACAACGCAACCGGCCTGCCGCATTGCCAGCGGCCGGCCCTACGGCTGCCGCCTATGGAGAGCGCGTGCGTGCCGGTATGGCTGCTTCTGACATCAGTGCCGAGGATGTCGCACGCGCTGCGGTCGACGCGATTCATGCGCGCCGCTTCTACATCATTCCCCATGCCCACACTGGCGCGTCCGTGAGAGACCGCAGCCAAAAAATCATGGGCGATTTCCACCATATTCACCAGGAGAGTCTTCAGTGACCGCTGCCCACCCATCCACCGACCTTGCCGCCTTGCATGACCATGTGAGGGCCCTCACAGAACGCGTTGAATGCATGGAGAGCATCGAAGCCATCCGCGCGCTGCGTGCCCGCTATCACGAATTGGTGAATGAGGATGCGGGCAACCGCCTCTACGAACTGTTTGCACACGATGCGCATGTGGCCTACGGTGGGCGCCCCGAAGTGCGGGGCCGCGACAACATCCGTGCGTTCTTCGCATCGTTTCCGGTGCAAACGGCCCGGCAGTTCATCCACAGCCATGTCGTCCAGGTTCAGGGCGACCGAGGCACAGGGTCCAGCTACCTGGACGGCCGGCCCGTGCGGGACGGAAAGAGCTTTTATGTGGTGGGCCGCTTTGACGACGAGTACATCCGCCTGGACGGGCAATGGTTCTTTCAACGCGTCACCTTGAGCGTGCACTACATGATCGAAGCCGCTGAGCGCTGGGACCACCTCATTCCGCTGCAAGGGGCTCACTGATGCCCAGCACAGCCACCATGGCCTCGTTGCCGTCCTTGTTTGATCTGACCGGCCAGCGAGCGCTGGTGACGGGCGCTGCGAGCGGTCTCGGGCTGGCCATTGCAGAAGCCATGCTGGAGGCGGGTGCGGAAGTCGTGCTGTCCGACAGCGATGCCAAGGCACTGGACCACGAGGTACACCGCCTGCGCAAGGCTCACGCGAAGGTACAGCACCGGGTGATTGATGTCAGTGATGGCGCCGACGTGGACCGCAACATCGACGCCATCGCGGCCGAGGGTCCAATCGATTGCGTGTTTGCGAATGCTGGCATGAGCGCCGGACGCGGCTTCCTGGCCGAGCAAGGACGCCTGGAAAACGTGGACCCGGCAGCGTGGGAAAAGGTACTCCAGGTGAACCTGACGGGTGTGCTGGCTACGCTGCGTGCCGCCAGCCGCCACATGAAGCCCCGGCGGCAGGGGCGGATCATCGTGACCTCGTCCATCGCAGGGCTGCGGTCGGAGGCACATTCCGGCTACGCCTACGTGGCCTCCAAGGCTGCGGTGAACAACGTGGTGCGCCAGGCGGCCATCGAACTGGCGCCTTTCAACATCTTGGTGAACGCCATCGCTCCCGGTCCCTTCGCGACCGGCATCAACGGCGGCCGCCTGCGCCTGCCGGAGAGCGCCGAGCGCATGCGCACCTACATCCCGCTCGGCCGCATCGCCCAGCCCCACGAAATCCAGGGGCTGGCGCTGCTGCTGGCCTCACCGGCATCGAGCTACATGACCGGTGCCATCATCCCCATCGACGGCGGCGCCAGCGCGCGTTAGCTTCGGAGACCATCCGTTCAGTTCTTTCCACCCGCAAACACAGAGGAAGTCGCACCATGATCATCGTCACAGGCCATGTGATCGCACGCCAAGATACGGAGGAGGCTGTTGAGCAACTGGCCGTGGAGCATGTCCTGCGCTCCCGGGTAGAGCCAGGGTGCATGTCCCACGAAGTGAGCCGCGATGTGCAGCAGCCGCTACGCTTCGTGTTTGTGGAGCGCTGGGAAAACATGGCCGCACTGCAAGCCCATTTCCGCGTGGAAGCATCGCGCACGTTCGCACAGTCAATGGCAAGCTTGTGTCAGGAGCCACCGCAGATCGATATCTATGAGGCGGCAGCGGTTGCGGCACGCTGACGGCGGTAGTTCAAGCGCGGCAATTGACCCATGTGAGGGGATGACCGGGTCGATTTTTTGCCGAAGAATATTTGTGACCTCAAAGCAGGCCAACGCAACCACTTTTTGTGGAGCGGTGACCGATTCCAGCGCGCTCGGTATGAAAGTCCTTACTTCGGTAACCTCGGTGTCCAAACCGCACAGTGGACCAGTCGTCTTCAGGCTGCAAGCAGCTATGCGTTCCTGTAGTGCTGACGTTCCCCTTTGGCCCAAGAGAATCGCTCATGGGAGATTTCACGGTGCACCAACTGACGCCTCTAGTCCGACGACAGTGAATCGCTCCGGTTTTTGCGACGTATCAACACTCTGAAAGGGCTGGGCAGGACGTATACGAACAAGCTCTTTACGAGGTTCGTGAGCTTGTCGTGAGGATGGTTCAGGAGCGCCGCAGGGGTAGCTGCCACTGTGGGGCGCCATTGAGACCGTCGAACCGGAAAGCGCTGACTTCTCGAACCCGTATTTGAGTGATTGTTGCAGTGCTTTTGGAGGAGTTTACGACTTTAGGTTGACAGCCACTTGGCTGAGCAGGGCGCTAGGCCGCATGGATGCTGGGCAGGGGTTTACGACTTTAATTACCCGGGATAGTCGCGATTCGGAGATGCGGGCAAGAGCAAAGAAGGAAGCCCGTGGGAACCGCCTTCATCCTCGATCCCCGCACCGAATACGCAAAACGCGCAGGGAGAGACAGCTCCTTGCCGAGGCATAGGCGTAGCAACAAAAAGGGCTCCCAGTGGGAGCCCAGTTTGCTTGCCTGACAGTGAGGAAAACACTCCCCATGGCAGCAGCACCCGCGAAGTGCCACCACCATGGGAAGGCCCGCAACTGCGTCAATTACATGGCGCTGAATTCGCCGTGGGGAATCTTGCCGGTGCGCAGGGCTTCGGCTGCCTGGGCACGTACTGCAGCGCGGTCAGCCGTAGAGGTGTATGTCACCACGCGCGAGCCAGCGGGTTCCTGGCTGCGGGTCTGGGCCACCGTGGCGGCTTCCGCTTGCACTTCAGCACGGGTGCGGTTGGTGTCGAATTGGAGCGCAAATTGCGAGCCATCGGCTTCGTCTGCGTGGGCGCCAAAAGAGGCGAAAGCAGCAACAGCGGCGATAGACAGGAAACGGGCGGTCGTGTTCATGGTGCAAATCCTTGGATAAAAAGCGTCTCAAAAAAGCCGGAACAAAGCGCCAAAAGCGGATGCTGAAAACTGCTTCAAACCGGGTTCGGTGAGTCGCCTTGCGGGTTCGGCTCATCGATGGGATGAACTGTACGCCGGTGCTGTTCAGAGAAAAACTATCCAGTCGCAAACTAACTGTTCCAGTATTGGAAACAATTGATCTGCTGCGCCAAGAAGCGCTTCGCAGGGAGGGGGTATGCAGGGATTGGAGGCCCATGGGCGTATTTCTCCCACTAGGTTTCACGGGGAGAAACTCTGGTGCCCGGGCCTGCGAGCCGGGAAAGCGTGGAGCTGTCGAACTGCTCCGCGTCAGTCAGAGCCTGGGCGATGCAGACCACCCGCCGGTGGCGGTGCAGGTGACCTTGCACGGGGCGTCAGCCCTTCGGCAGCCCGTTGTGCGCAGTTGGTGGCCCGGCTTGAGATGTGTGGG
This sequence comes from Acidovorax sp. FG60, assembly GCF_057808995.1. Lineage (NCBI taxonomy): Bacteria > Pseudomonadati > Pseudomonadota > Betaproteobacteria > Burkholderiales > Comamonadaceae > Acidovorax > Acidovorax sp. FG60. Next base: position 93,166 of record NZ_JBMDJC010000015.1, on the reverse strand, counting down.
GCTAAATTGTCGAAGCGTCTGTTCACGATCTCCGGCTAGATCGTAGACAAGTGCTCAGTGCTGCACGTACGGGAAATGCCTGAAGCGCACGCGCAGCGTTTGCCGCGTCTGGCTACTTTTTCAAGGGGCAGGTGTTGATGCCCAGCAGTGTGTAGGCGGGGCAGAAGCGGAACAGGCCGGTGGCCAAGGGGACGACGCCCAACCAGCCCCACCATCCCACAGTGTTGGTGGCAGCCAAGGCAATCAGCACCAAGCCTGCCACGATGCGCAGCACGCGATCAATGGTTCCAACGTTGACGTTCATGACAATTCCTTTGGGTTACGCATGGGCCCCGGGGGGCGGGACCTTTCTTGCACAGGAGGTGGCGCATGGCTGATGCACCACCGAATCAGTCGAAAGACGGTGGCTCGGGAGACGCCACGGGTTTGCCCGCCGCAGCCCAGGCGTCAAAGCCGCCTGCGATGGACTGCACCAGCAGGTAGCCCATGTCGCGCATGGCGCAGGCTGCCAAGGCGGCCCTCCCGCTGGTCTTGCAGTACACCACCACCTTCAGATCGCGCGAGGTGAGTGCAGGCGTGCTGCTGAGCTTGAACTCCAGAACGCCGCGCGAGGCGTGGATGGCACCGGGTATGTGTCCGGCCTGATACTCATCGGCCTCACGCACGTCGATGAGCACATCTGCCAGTCGGAGGGCTTCATCGGCTTGGTCGATGGGGACTTCATGGACCTGAGCTTTCGCCGCAGCCACGAGATCGTGGGCTGTTTTCATCGGGTGTTTCCTTTAGTAGTGTGACGGTGGATATGCCGTGGTTTCATTTGAGGACGACGTTGTTGGCGTCCAGCACTTTCAGCACGATGGGAATGCCCTGCCCCACGCTCTGGGTTACCGTGCAATAGCTTTCGAACTGGCCCAGCACGCGGTCCAGGTGTTCCAGTTGTGCGGCAGGTACGCCCAGTTGCAAGGTGGCGTCCATGCGCATCACACGCAGGCGTCCCTCTGGGTTGCGGCCCACCTGGGCCACCACGGTGGCGCGCAAGGGTTCCGGTGACTGTTTGAATTTGCGCAGCGCAAACAACAGGGAGTCACTCAGGCAGTTGCCCACCGCTGCGCAAAGCAGCTGCACCGGCGATGGGCCCTTGCCCGAGCCCAACGGGACGGGTTCATCGCCGATCAGGTGGGGGACGGTGCCGCCAAAATGGATGTCAAAGCGGTAGTCCTCTTGCTGGACAAGCTCAACGGTGACTTGTTCGTTGCTCATGGAAATCTCCGGGATCTTCTGAGGGGGCTCGTGGATAGCGTGTCACAGCGCGTTCACGGGAATCTTGAGATAGGTCATGCCGTTGTCTTCTGCCGGGGGCATCGCCCCGGCCCTGATGTTGACCTGCACCGACGGCAGGATGAGAACGGGCATGTCCAGCGTTGAATCGCGCCGGGTGCGCAGTTCGACGAATGCCGCTTCGGTCATGCCGTCGTGCACATGGATGTTGTGGGCGCGCTGATCGGCGACCGTGGTCTGCCAGGCCGGGGCGCGCTCCGCGGGGGGGTAGTCGTGGCACATGAAAAGGCGGGTCTGTGCGGGCAGGCTGAGCAGCTTGCGCACCGACTGGTACAGCGTGTGCGCATTGCCACCCGGGAAGTCGCAGCGCGCGGTGCCGACGTCGGGCATGAACAGGGTGTCGCCCACCAACACGGCGTCTGCGATCTGGTACGCCATGCACGCAGGGGTGTGGCCCGGCACGGCCAGCGCCTTGGCTTCGAGCTGGCCAATAGAAAACACTTCTTCGTCGTGCAGCAGGTGGTCGAACTGACGGCCATCCGCGTGGAACTCTGGCTCCAGGTGGAAGATGGCTTTGAACACCTCTTGCACCTGGGTGATGGCGGCTCCGATGGCGATTTTCCCTCCCAGCTTGCTGCGAAGGTAGTGCGCGGCGGACAGGTGGTCGGCATGGGCATGGGTTTCCAGAATCCATTGCACGGTCAAACCCTTGCTCTGGACGAACGCTACCAGGCGATCCGCAGAATGCGTGCGGGTGCGTCCTGATTTTGCGTCGTAGTCCAGCACCGAATCCACCAGTGCGCAGTGGCCCCCGGGTTCGTCAAACACCACGTAGCTCACGGTCCAGGTCGCGTCGTCAAAGAAGGCTTCTATCTGGGGCTTCACGGGGGTCTCCTGTTGCAGGTTCGATGGACACAATGCTCCGAGTGTGGCGGTGGCAAGCGCGTGATCCCATCAGTCGCGTTCGATGGGACGGCCCAGCTGCAGGGCCACGCTGCTCACACCGCCGCCATTGGACACCTGGCTATAGCCTTGCGTGCGCAACCACTGGACTGCCATGCCCGAGCGAGCGCCCGAAAGGCAGCAAAGCACCATCGGTTGGTCGCGGTGCGGCAGCGCTGCAGCGGCTTGCTGGGCCAGGCTGTCCAGCGGCAGGTTGATGGAGCCAGCCACATGGCCTGCTGCGAATTCGCCGGGCGAACGGACATCGACGACCAGGGGAAGCGTGGGGGCGGGGTGGGGGTTCATGGCGCTGGCGGGGTGAGGGTGTGGGATGAGGGCATGGTTGGAGGCGTTCACGGTGTGGGCGGGGCCAGCATGTGCGCTGTGTCGGTGGCCGCTTGCAACGCGGCCTCGTCGAGCTGGCCCGCCAAAGCCATCAACTGCAGGCGTTCTTGCGCCATGCGGGTCTGGTGCCCCAGCAGGTTGGATTGCGACTGCATCGCGTCATTGTGTGCCTGCAGCAAATCCAGTGTGGTGCGGTCGCCCACCTGGCGACCCAGTTGGGTCGCCTGCAGCCGAACCTGGGCCGACCTGAGCGCCGACTTCAGGGCCTGGGTCTGGGCAGCTCCGGCCTGCAGGTGCAGCCAGCTGGCGCGTACCTGCTGGGCGACGGCGAGCCGGGCGCTGTCGAGGTCGGCCTGGGCCTTGTCCTGAAGGCGCAGCAGTTCCTGCTGGCGCGCATCAAGTTGGCCACCGGTGTACAGCGGCACCTGGATTTGCACACCCACCATGTACTGGCGTGCGGAGTTGCTGGCCGAGCCCCACCGGCCTGATCCTGACAGGTGGTCGCCACCGGCCTGGGCCACCAGGTCCACCTTGGTGCTGGCAAAACGCGCCGCCTTGGTCGCCTCTTGCTCGGCCAGTGCGAGGGCCTGCGCCTGGGTGCGCACCTGGAGGTTGTCCTGCGCGGCGAGATCCAGCCAGTGAGACAGGGGCGCGAGGGGCTTGCCATCGCGCAAGACGGTGGTTTCGTTGCCCGACGAGGCTGGCAGGTGTAGGGGGGGCAGTTGCGCAGGACTCCAGCCTGTGGTCTGGGCCAGAGCCTGGCGCGCAATCTGCATCTCAACATCGGCAGCCTGCACCAGTGCAGCGTTGGCCTGCGCGCGCGCCTCGGCTTCGCGCACATCCGTGACCGGCGAGTCCCCCAATGCAAAGCGGTCCTGCGCCTCTTTGAGAGCCTGATCGGTTGCCTCCTGCTGGCGCAGTAGCAACGCGCGCTGCTGCTGCGCCAGCACGGCCGAGAAGTATTGCTGGGCCGTTCGCAGCATCAGCTGTTCCTGCACCGAGGCGGCCTGCAGTTCTGCCAGATCGGCGGACAGCAGCAGCTGGCGCCCCTGTGCGCTGCGCTCGGGGTTGTACAGCGGCATGCGAGCCTCCACACCCCAGCGTGTACCCGGGCCGCTGCGGACCGAGGTGTCAAAACCCACCCCAGAGGTCTGTGGCGTCCCTGGCATGGAAAACGCGGCCCCCTGGGCAGAGGTCTGTGAGCCCATCGCGCCTGCCGCAGCCTGGGCCGTTACGGATGGGTTCCACAAACGGCTGGCCTGCACGCGGCGGGCCTCGCCTGCGGCGCGTGTGGCCGCCGCTGCTGCCAGGTCCGGGTGTTGCTGCCGTGCGGCCAGCCAAGCCTCGTGCAAATCTGCCGCCTGGGCTGCACCCATGCCGCAGGCCAGCAAGGCAGCGCTCAGGAGGAGTTTGCGCATGGCGTGGTCCTCCTTAGCAGCCTGGGCGCACGCCCAGCTTGCGCAAGATGGTCTCCATCAGGCACCACTTGGTGAGCCCGCTCTGAAGCAGGTTCACGCCCACGAACGCCGTGAAGGCCAGCCACCACTGGCTGGCAAAAACAGGGCTGCCAGGAATGCCCAGCGCCAGAGAAAGCAGGATGAAGGTGCCTGCGACCAAACGAACGATTTGCCAGGTTGTCATGATGAACTCCTTGTTAAGAAACGATAGAAACTGGGCGTGGGTGCGTGGTTACGCGCCGGTCAATGGGGCTTTTGCTCCTGCAGGCGAGTGATGCCCAGGAGCTTGAGCACGTACTTCTCGTAGATGGGCTCGGAATTGCCCGACTTCATCTTGTTCAGGAAGTACTTCTCGAAAGCAATCTTGCCCAGGTGCACCCATTTGCCCTTCTTGAACCAGTTGACGTTGCGCGGCGGCATCTGCGGCAGCGCGACAAACGCCGCGCCGGTGTCCCCCATGTCGGCCAGGCAGATGGCGTTCCAAGTGGCGGTGGCGGTGGCGGGCTGGCCCGCGATGTCAGCGGCAATGTTGTGCACGATGGCCGAGACCATGGTCTCGATCATGTAACCCGTCTTGGGCGCCCCGGTGGGGACGGGTGTTACCTCGACGGGAGGAATCGCAACGCAGACCCCGGCAGAGAAGATGTGGGGGTAGGCCTTGCTGCGCTGGTGCTCGTCGATCAACACGAACCCGCGCGGGTTGCACAGCCCCGGTACAGACGCCACGGCATCGACGCCTTTGAAGGCAGGCAGCATCATCGACAGCTTGAAGTCCAGCTCGTGCTGCTGGTGCACCTGGCCTTTGTCGTCCAGCTGCTCGACAAACATCTTGCCCGCTTCGATCCGCGTGGTGCGCGCGTTGTGAATCCACTTGATGTCCTGGCTGCGCAGCTCGCTCTCCAGCATGCTTTTGCTGTCGCCCACGCCGCCCAGGCCCAGGTGGCCGATATAGGGCTCGCTGGTGACAAAGGTGATCGGCACCTTGTGGCGCAGCTTGCGCTTGCGCAGGTCCGCTGCAACGATGAATGCGAACTCGTAGGCCGGGCCAAAACAGCTCGCGCCTGGCATGGCGCCAATGACGATGGGGCCGGGGGCTTCCAGAAACTTTTGGTAGTCGCGCCAGAAGTGCTCGGCGTGGTCCACGGAGCACACCGAATGTGTGTGCCCGTTCAGAGGGCCAGAACCAGGCACTTCCTCAAACGCCAGCCGGGGGCCGGTGGTGATCACCAGGTAGTCATAGGCCACGGTGCTTCCGTCTTCCAGCATGACGGTTTTGCCCGGAGCATCGATGGATTTCACCGGTTGGGCGATGAAATCAATGCCCTTGCGCTCCAGTAAGGGGCGGATCTGCAGGACGATGTCATCGCGCTTTCGCCAGCCCACGGCGATCCAGGGGTTGGAGGGCACGAACTGGAAGTAGTCCACCGCGCTGATCACTGTGATCCGATCTTCGCGTGGCAGCTTGCTGCGCATTTCGTACGCAGCCGGCATGCCCCCGATACCCGCTCCAATAATCACTACATGTGCCATGGTTGTCTCCTGTGGTTGAAGGATGGTTGCCCGATCGTTCGTTCAGTGCGTTCGGTGCGCTGTTCACTGCGTTCCGTGGTGAACGGAAGCCTCTGAGGGGCTGTTGTCAGGTGGGTTGGCGGGACCGGCACCGTTGGTGCTGCTGCCCGCGCTGCGGTCCCGGTACGCTGCGTAGTACAGGGTGGGAATCACCACGAGCGTGAGCACGGTGGAAACAAAGATGCCGAAGATCAGTGAAATGGCCAGGCCATTGAAAATCGGGTCGTCCAGGATGAAGAACGCGCCGATCATGGCCGCCATCCCCGTCAGCACAATGGGCTGTGCACGGGTGATGGCCGAGTGGACGATGGCCGTCTTCAGGGGTACGCCCTCGCGCACCTGCAGGTTGATGAAGTCCACCAGCAGGATGGAGTTGCGCACGATGATGCCCGCCAGGGCAATCATTCCGATCATGCTGGTGGCCGTGTACTGCGCGCCCAGCAAGGCATGGCCGGGCATCACGCCGATGATGGTCAGCGGGATGGGCGCCATGATGATGAGTGGCGTGAGGTAGGAGCCAAACTGCGCCACCACCAGCAGGTAGATCAGGATCAGGCCCACCGCGTAGGCAGCGCCCATGTCGCGGAAGGTCTCAAACGTGATCTGCCATTCGCCATCCCATTTGATGGCGTAGCCCCGCAGGGCATCCGCAGGCTGGCGCACAAAGTATTCCTGCACCGATCCGCCATCAGGCGCCACGATGCGGGCAATCGCGCTGCGCGCCTGGAACAAGCCGTACAGCGGGCTGTCGACACGGCCCGCCATGTCGGCCACCACAAAATTCACCGGCAACAGGTCCTTGTGATACACGGGCTGTTCGCGCAGGGTGTCGCTCACCGTGACCAGCTCGCGGATGGGGACCAACTGGCCTTGAGAACCCCGGACCGTCAGGCGCAACAGTGCCTCCAGGTCGCCGTGGCTTTCTGCGGGCAATTGCAAAAGCACGGGCGCCGGGTATTTGCTGGTGTCGCGCAGCCAGGTGGTGGCTTCGCCGCTCAGCCCCGCATGCAGCGCGCTCACGATGGCCTGCTGGGGAATGCCCAGCAGGGACGCCTTGCGCCGGTCCACGATGAGCAGCTTGCGAGGGGCGTCGGCAATGCTGCTGTCGTCGGCGTCCACAATGCCTTCGGTAGCGGCCAGCGCGGCGCGCACAGCACGCGCCACTTCGCGCCTGCCATCGGCCTCGGGGCCATACACCTCGGCCACGATGGGCGACAGCACAGGCGGGCCGGGAGGCACTTCCACCACCTTCACATTGGCGCCATGGCGCTTGCCGATCTCTTGCAAGGCGGGGCGCACCCGCATGGCAATGGCGTGGCTTTGGTCCTTGCGGTGTTGCTTGTCCACCAGATTGACCTGGATGTCACCGACCTCGCCCCCCGAGCGCAGGTAGTACTGGCGCACTAGGCCGTTGAAGTTGATGGGGCCAGACAGGCCTGCGTAGGCCTGGTAGTCGGTCACCTCGGGCACGGTCGCAAGGTGTGCGCCCAGCTCATGCAGCACGGCGGCCGTGCGCTCTACCGGGGTGCTCGCAGGCATGTCCACCACCACCTGGAACTCGGACTTGTTGTCGAACGGCAGCATCTTGAGCTGCACCCATCCGAGCACCGGCAAAGCGACCGACAAGGCAATGAGTGCCGCCACGCCCAGCCCCAGCCAGCGGCGATTGCGCCGGCCTTGGGTGTCATCCAGCAAGGGGCTGAAAACCCGCTCGAAGGTGGGCGCGATGCGAGCGCTGAGCCCACTGTGCACCGGGCTGGAATGCCCTGATGGATGGCCAGTGTGCTCCTTCATCCACAGCCGGGCCAGCCAGGGGGTGATGACGAACGCCACGGCCAGCGACAGCAGCATGCCCATGCTGGCGTTGATGGGGATGGGGCTCATGTAGGGGCCCATGAGGCCGCTCACAAACGCCATGGGCAGCAGGGCGGCAATCACGGTGAATGTGGCCAAAATGGTGGGGCCACCCACCTCGTCCACCGCGTGCGGGATGATGTCCTTGAGGCTGCGGCCGGGGTGCAGCAGCTGGTGGCGGTGGATGTTCTCCACCACCACAATGGCGTCGTCCACCAGGATGCCGATCGAGAAAATCAGCGCAAACAGCGATACCCGGTTGAGGGTGAAGCCCCAAGCCCAGGACGCAAACAACGTCACCGTGAGCGTCAGCACCACGGCCACGCCCACGATGGCGGCCTCGCGGCGGCCCAGGGCCAGGAAGACGAGTGCCACCACCGACGCTGTTGCGAACAGCAGCTTCTGGATGAGCTTTTGGGCCTTGTCGTTGGCGGTGGCGCCGTAGTTGCGGGTTTCCGTCACCTCCACGCCGTCGGGAATCACGGTGTTGTGCAGTTGTTCGACCCGCTGCATCACCGCATTGGCGACGTCGATGGCGTTCTCTCCCGCCTTCTTGGTCACCGTGAGGGTCACGGCCGGGTATTCGTCCACGGCGCTCTGCGGGGCTTCGCCGCTGGTACTGGCGGTGCTGGCGGTGCGCCGTGGAACCCCATGCCAGACGTAGCGGCTGGCGGGCAAGGCACCGTCCTGAACATCGGCCACATCTTTCAGGAACACCGGCTTGCCCGAGCGCACGCCCACCATGAGGTCGGCCACCTCATCGGCGCGCGCCAGAACGGGGCCGCTGTCCAGCTGAATGGTTCGGTCGCCGCCCAGCAGCTCGCCCACGGGTAGCCCCATGTTGGCCGACTGCAAGGCGCGGCGCAGGTCGTCCACTGTGGTGCCGGTGGCTGCCATGCGGTTGGTGTCCATGCGCACCAGCACGGCGCGGCCCGGGCCGCCCAGAGTCTGCACTTCGCGGGTGCCGGGCACGCGCTTGATCTCGGCCTCCAGGCTGTGGGCCACTCGCTCCAGCGCAAAGGCACCGGAGGTTTCGTCGCGGCTGTGCAGGGTGAGCGTTACCACGGGCACGTCGTCGATGCCCTTGGGCTTGATGATCGGGTCCATGGCCCCCAGCCCTTTGGGCAGCCAGTCGGCATTGCTGCGCAAGGTGTCGTGCAGGCGCACCAGCGCCTCGGTGCGTGGCACGCCCACCTTGAACTGCACCGTCATCACCGCCACGCCGGGCCGGGACACCGAGGTCACGTGCTCCGTGCCTTGCATCTGCGACAGCACCTGTTCGGTGGGCGTCGCAATCATTTGCTCCACATCTGCCACGGAGGCACCGGGGAACGGCACGATGACATTGGCCATGGTGACGTCGATTTGGGGCTCTTCCTCGCGGGGGGTGACCAGCACGGCAAACACGCCGAGCAAAAACGCCACCACAGCCAGCAAGGGTGTGATTTGCGCGCCCTGAAACAAGGCGGCGATGCGCCCGGAGATTCCGAGCGGAGAAGGATTTTTGGGGGTGCTCATGTCAGCGCACCTTGGCAGCAGCTTGGGGCTTGAGTGCAATGCGGTCGCCTGCGCGAACGCCGCTCAACACCTCCACCATGTCGCCAGCGGGCCGCCCCAGGCGCACCTGCCGCAGCAGCGGTCGGCCCTGGCCGTCCAGCACGTAGACGCCCGTCATTTCCGCGCGCCGCACCACCACACTGGCGGGTACCAGCAGCGGGCCCACGGCAGCGGCTGTCGGTGAGGTAGTGCCCTTGCCAGCGTCCAGCCACAAGCGGGCGAACATGCCGGGTGCCACGCCCACCACGCTGGTTGGCAGCTCTGCGCGCACCTGCACCGTGTGGCTTTGTGCATCCACGGTGGGCAGCACCTGCACTTTGGATGCCGGGACCGCGATGCGCGAAGCGGAGACCCCCGGAATGTCCACCTGCAGCTCGCCAGTGCCTCCATCGCGCAGCGTGGCGGCCTGTTGCTGCCCGACATGGGCGGTAACGCGCATCAGCGAAGGGTCGTACACGGTCAGCAGGGGTTTGCCCGGCATGGCCATGTCGCCCAGGGTGGCGGGCACATGGCCCACCACGCCCGCAAAAGGCGCCTTGATGACGTAGAAGCCCGATTGCGTGGTGGCCGCACCTGCCTGCGCCAGCAGGGCCTGCACCTGCGACTGGCTGGCGCGCCACTGGGCCTCTGCCCGGTCCAGTGCGGCCTGGCTGATGTACTGCTTCTGGAACAGCTGCTTTTGGCGCTCGTATTCCTTGGTCGCGACGTTTTGGGCGGCGCGCGCGGCGTCCACCTGGGCCGCGCTGGCAGCGGCGTTCTGTTGCGCTGCGCGCGCATCAATGCGTGCCAGCTCCTGGCCCGCCGTAACGCGGTCGCCCGCCTTGGCAGAGAGGCTGATCACCGCACCCTGTACCTGGGCGGAGAGGGTGGCGTCCCGCACGGCCTCGACCTGGGCGTCCACACTGCTCGCCAGCTGGGCGGCAGCGGGCTTGACGGTAAAGGTGGCGACCGGCTGCGCAGCGGTATCGCCAGCCGCCCAGGCGCCGGACACGGCCAGGGAAAGCGCTGCGGTCAACAGGGTCAGGGACTTCATGGCGGCTCCAGGGAATCTTTGTAAGATTGATTATTTAACTAATCAGCTAATTAGTCAATAATGTATCATGCGTTCCCAATGCACGGAGATCCCGCGATGAAAGAAATGCCCCCCGAAGCCCTTGAGCAGGTCGCTGCCTACTTCCAGGTTCTTGCCGAACCCACGCGGCTGCGCATCCTCAATTTGCTGCGGGACGGAGAGAAAAACGTGGGAGACCTGGCGCAGCAATGTGGCTACACGGCGGCCAATGTCTCCAGGCATCTGTCGTTGATGACCAAACACGGCCTTGTGGCCCGGGAGGGGCGCGGGACCAGCGTGTACTACCGGCTGACCGATGAGTCGGTCGATGCCTTGTGTGATCTGGTCTGCGGCAATATTGCACGCCAGCTGGAGCGGGACTCGGCGGCGCGTGCCGCGTTTCAGGTGGTGCGCTGAGCCTAGCCCACCAGGTTTCTGGGCGCAGTGGCCCGCCTAAAAAACGCCCAGCGCCAAACCCTGCGCCATCGCTTCGCCCAAGGCTCGGCAGCGTTCCAGTTCATCGCTGCAGATGCTCTTCCTGGCCAGAATCGCTTCTGGCGTCTGCGCGTGGGTGCAGACAATGAGGGGCTCTGCGATGGCCCGCAGGCGCCAGCCGGTCGCAATGCGTTCCATCTGCCGGGCCGCGTTGTGCCCATCGCTGCCCGCGCAGACCAGGCATGCATAGGGGCGGCCATTGACGTGGTCGAGCACGGCGTAGTAGCTGCGGTCAAAAAAATCCTTGAGTTGCCCGCTGATGGCTGCAAGGTTTTCCGGGGTGGCAAAAATGAACCCGTCCGCGCCCAGCACGTCTGCGGCGCCCGCTTGTGCGGCATGCAGCAGTCGCACTTGAACGGCCCCATCCTTGTCGGAGCAAGCACCTGCCCGTGCGGCATCTGCCATCTGGCGCGTGCCATCCGTCATCGAGTGGTAGACGATCAACAAGGTCTTGCGGGGGCTCATGGGTAAAGCATAGCCCCTCGCCCTGTGACCCCTGAAGACCCGCTTGCCGCCATGCAGGGGCGGCCCCATTGACCCGCATTCGAGAAGCGCGTTCAATCCGCCAAGATGCCCGGTTGGTTGCAAATTGTCGCAATTGGCACGAAGCCCAGGGGGCAGTGCTAGAGCGCCGCCGCAACGCAGATTTCTTCCTTGCAGAGGTGACACCATGAGCATTGCCAGACGTCTTCATGCCATTTCCTTCCTGCTGATTGCAGGACTGGCCGGGATCGCCGTACTGGCCTGGATCTATCTGGGTGAGGTCAATCACCAGACCGAACTGGTGGCTCGGGAAGAGGTGCCGCGCCAGCTTCAGGCCAGTGCCATGGAGTTGAACGTCACGCGGGTTTCCTTGCAGGTTCGCCATGCCATCCTGGTCCGCACACCCGAAGACCTGGCCGCCACGCTCGCAGATATCGGCGAGAAAAGGCGCCTGATTGACAAAGACCTTGCGGGCTTCCAGCAAGCAGTAAATTCGGCATCGGAAAAGGCACTGAGTGCCGAATTGACCCAAGGACTGGAAGCTTTCTGGCGGGTTGCCGAACAGAACCTGCAGTTGATCAAGGAAGGAAAGAAGGAGCCAGCGTTTGACTTCCTGGTCGCGTCCACGATACCTACGCGCAATGTGGTGCTGGCAGTTCTTGCCAAGGAGAAGGAACACCAGTCCAAGCTGCTCGATGCCAGCCTTGCCGAGATTGGGCGGGACGTCAAGCTGACCTTGCGTGCGCTGGTGAGCTCCGTTGTGGTGGTGGCTATCGGACTGCTGCTGTTTTCATGGCACATCGGCGCTACCCTCCTGCGCCGGGTTGCCGAGTCACAAGCCGTGGCTGACCGCGTGCGCAATGGCGACCTCACCACGGCGGTGGTGGATGCGTCGCAGGATGAATTCAGCCCCCTGCTGGCAGCGCTGGCCGTGATGCAGGACTCGCTGACCCGCATCGTCAGCCAGGTGCGCAGTGGTTCGGAAACCGTGGCGGCGGCCAGCGCGCAGATATCCATCGGCAACAGCGACCTTTCCGCCCGGACGGAGAACCAGGCCAGTGCGCTGGAGCAGACCGCTGCCGCCATGGAGGAACTCAATTCCACGGTGCAAAACAATGCGCAGAATGCACGCCAGGCCAATGCCCTCGCCCAGAGTGCATCCGCGGTGGCCAAGCAGGGGGGCGATGTGGTGTCGAAAGTGGTGGACACCATGAGCGGCATCAACGAAAGCTCCAAGAAGATTTCCGAAATCATCGGTGTCATTGACGGGATCGCGTTCCAGACCAACATCCTGGCCCTGAATGCGGCCGTGGAGGCTGCCAGGGCGGGTGAGCAGGGACGGGGTTTTGCCGTGGTGGCCTCGGAGGTGCGCAGCCTCGCGGCACGCTCTGCGGAGGCCGCCAAGGAGATCAAAACGCTCATTGCCACGAGTGTCGAGCGGGTTGAGGCTGGCACCGTGCTGGTCGGCACCGCCGGGCAGACCATGAAAGAGGTGGTCTCGTCCATTGAGCGGGTGACGGAGACGGTGGCGCAAATCAGCGCGGCCGGAACCGAGCAAAGCGAAGGGGTGAACCAGGTCAATGTGGCGGTGAACCAGATGGACCAGGCCACCCAGCAAAACGCAGCACTGGTGGAGGAGATGGCCGCAGCAGCCTCCAGCCTGAGCACCCAGTCGAGGAAGTTGGTGGAAACGGTCGCAACGTTCAAGCTCTCCGGCGTTGCCCAGCCACTGGAATCGGGGCAGCATGCGGGCCAGCGCCTGATGCTGGCCTGAACGTCAGCGCCCTGACAACAGGCCCCGGGCGGAGTGCTGCACATCAGGGGCGGCGAGCCGCTCTTTGCGCAGGGCCAGCTTGCGGTACAGCGTCTGGCGGCTGATGCCCAGGGTGCGCGCTGCGTGGCTCATGTTGCCCCGGCAGCTCTCCAGCGCCTGCTGGATGGCCGATTGGGACAGCTCATCCAGGTTTTGCGGAGGGCGCTCCGTGGTGGACTGTGTGGAAAAACGATCCGCGCTTTGCAGTTCTTCCAGAAAGTCATCCGACAGGTGGTGCCATTCCACCATCTCCTCGTGCGCGTCCAGCATGGCGCAGGCGGTGCGCAGCACGCTGGCGCATTGGCGCAGATTGCCCGGCCAACGATATTTTTCCAGCGCTGCCATCAACGAAGGGTCCAGGCGCAGGTGTCGGGCGGGTTCAATGTCCTGGAGCATGCGCTGGCTCAGCGCTTCGAAGTCGGTGCGCTCGCGCAGGGGGGGCAGCTCGACCGCCAGACCGTTGATCCGGTAGTACAGGTCGGTGCGAAACCGTCCCTGCTCCGCCTCTTCGCGCAGCTTGCGGTTGGAGGCACAAATGAGGGCAAAGTCCACGGCCACCGGCTGCGCGCTGCCCAGCGGCACCACCTGCCGCTCCTGCAGCACGCGCAGCAGCCGCGTCTGGAGGGTCAGTGGCATGTCGCCAATCTCATCAAGAAACAGCGTGCCGCCATGGGCTTCGCGCAGCAGGCCCAGGCGCCCCTCGCGCCGGCCGCCGGTGAATGCGCCGGGGCTGTAGCCAAACAGCTCGGACTCGATCAGCGACTCGGGCATTGCGGCGCAGTTGATGGCGATGAAGGGGCCGTCGCGGCGCGGGCCACTTTGGTGTGCACTGCGCGCAAACCACTCCTTGCCAACCCCGGATTCGCCCTGGATGAGCAGGGCGATGGGCTTGCCCAGAATGCGCCGCGTTTTGGCGGCAGCCGTGCGCCAGCGGGCATCGCCGGTGTCCAGCTGGGCCAGCGCATCCTCCGGGGGGCGGGTAGGCGCAGATGGGGGCAGGGTCCGCACTGTGCGCTTGTCGGGCACTGGCAGCCCAAAAAGCGGGGCGCCATCGTGCCGCCGCAAGGACAGCGGCGCGTCGGGTCGGCGGTGGTGGCGCGCCAGAAGCTCTTGCAGGTCCACGTTCAGGATCTGGTCCAGCGAGATGCTGCCCAGCTGCGCCACCGAAATGCGCAGCAGCGCCAGCGCACTGCGGTTGCCGCCCACCACCCAGCCGTCTTCCGACACCAGCGCGATGCCTTCGGCCACGGTGCCAATGCCCTCGGGGTGCGTGTGCAGGTGCAGGCGGACATGGCGCTGGCTGCCCGACACCAGCAGCCGGTTTTCGATCATGTGGGCGGCGGTGCTGACCAGCCCCAGCGTGTGGGGGTTGCCCCGGCTGTGTTCGCTGGAGATGTCCAGAATGCCCAGTATCTGCCCGGTGGCAGACAGGATGGGAGCGGCGGCGCAGGTCAGAAAGCCGTTGCGCTCCAGAAAATGTTCTGCGCCGTGCACTTCCACGGGCGCCATTTCGGCCAGCGCGGTGCCGATGGCGTTGGTGCCGCGCTGCTTTTCGTGCCACGAGGCGCCGCTGGTCAGGGCCACCCGTTCAGCCTTGCCGAGAAAGTAGGCGTCACCACAGGTGTCCACCAGCGTGCCGCAGGGGCTGGCCAGCACCACCACGCTCTGGCTGTCGCGTACCTGCTCAAACAGGTACTCCATCACGGGGCGCGAATGCGCCAGCAGCTCCTGGTGGTGGCCGCGCAACTGCCGCAAGGCCTGATGTTCCAGGTTGTCGGGGTTGCCCAGTCGCCCGGTGGGCAGCAGGCCGCTGTCCAGGCTGCGCTGCCACGACCGTGCCAGGCGCTCGTCCACGAGGCCGATGGGGCATTGGCCTGATTCCAGCAGGTGCTGGCGGGCTTGCCGCAGTGCCACAGATGTGGAAGTGGATCGCATGGTGTTTGTCTCCTGCCCGGGCGTCATGAACGCGCCCTGTTTGAAAGCCAGTATGGCGGTGGCCAGAGGCCAGGGCAATAGCCAGCGCTGAGGGGCCGCTTCAACTGTTCCATTTCGTGACAGGTGTCGCGTTCTGGAGCGGACACCTTAACGGCCGATGGGTTGTGCATTCTTGCGGACGCGCAAACAAAGCCATAAAAATCAAACACTTAGCAGGTGGGGCAGGTTGGCACGGGTTTTGAGTCATGTCCTCTATCTGGCGGCGCGGTGTGCCGACCAGATGTCCACAAATCCACCGGAGACAGACAACATGACCGTTTACGCAGCCCCCGGCGCCGCTGGCGCCAAGATCGCCTACAAGCCCCAGTACAACAACTTCATCGGCGGCCAATTTGTGCCCCCGGTCAAGGGCCAATACTTCGATGTGATCTCGCCCGTCAACGGCAAGATCTACACCCAGGCCGCCCGCTCCACCTTTGATGACATCGAGCTGGCGCTGGACGCCGCCCACGCCGCTGCCGACGCCTGGGGCAAGACCGACGCCGCCACGCGCAGCAATATCCTGCTGAAGATTGCCGACCGCATCGAGCAGAACCTGGAGCTGCTGGCCTATGCGGAAACCGTGGACAACGGCAAGGCCATCCGCGAAACGCTGAACGCCGACATCCCACTCACCGTGGACCACTTCCGCTACTTTGCGGGATGCGTGCGTGCGCAGGAAGGCGCCCTCTCCAACATCGACGAGAACACCGTGGCGTACCACATCCAGGAACCACTGGGCGTGGTGGGCCAGATCATTCCGTGGAACTTCCCCATCCTGATGGCGGCGTGGAAACTGGCGCCTGCCCTGGGCGCGGGCAACTGCGTGGTGCTCAAGCCTGCAGAGTCCACCCCCATTTCCATACTCATCCTGGCCGAGCTGATTGCCGACCTGCTGCCGCCCGGCGTGCTCAACATCGTCAACGGCTATGGCCGTGAGGCGGGCATGCCGCTGGCCACCAGCAAGCGCATTGCCAAGATCGCCTTCACCGGTTCCACCAGCACCGGCCGCGTGATTGCGCAGGCCGCCGCCAACAACCTGATTCCCGCCACGCTGGAGCTGGGCGGCAAGAGCCCCAACGTGTTCTTCGCCGACATCATGGACAAGGACGATGCCTTCCTCGACAAGTGCGTGGAAGGCCTGGTGCTGTTCGCGTTCAACCAGGGCGAGGTCTGCACCTGCCCCAGCCGAGCGCTGATCCAGGAAAGCATTTACGACAAATTCATGGAGCGTGTCTTGAAGCGCGTGGCGGCCATCAAACATGCCAACCCGCTGGACTCCGACAGCATGATGGGCGCGCAGGCTTCCAAGGAGCAGCTCACCAAGATCCTGTCGTACCTGGAACTGGGCAAGGCCGAAGGCGCCGAAGTCCTGGCTGGCGGTGGCCAAGCCCACCTGGGTGGCGACCTGGAAGGCGGCTACTACGTGCAGCCCACGCTGTTCAAGGGCCACAACAAGATGCGCATCTTCCAGGAAGAAATCTTCGGTCCCGTGCTGGCCGTGACCACCTTCAAGGACGAAGCCGAAGCGCTGGCCATTGCCAACGACACGCTGTACGGCCTGGGGGCGGGCGTGTGGAGCCGCAACGGCAATGTGGCCTACCGCATGGGCCGCGCCATCAAGGCCGGGCGGGTGTGGACCAACTGCTACCACGCCTACCCCGCGCACGCGGCGTTTGGCGGCTACAAGGAATCGGGCATTGGGCGCGAAACGCACAAGATGATGCTGGACCATTACCAGCAAACCAAGAATCTTTTGGTTTCGTACTCGGAAAACAAGCTCGGCTTCTTCTGATGGTGGTGGCGGTCCACAGACCGTCCCTGGCGTCGTTGCTCTCCCTTGCCGTAGCGTTGCTACTGTATGCGGGAGAGACGCCTAGCCAGGAACGGCCTGTGAACCGCTGGTGACGCTGCGGCAGAGTCGTTCTGCGGCAGCTTTTTGCGTTGGCCCATCAGGAGATCACCATGGTCGAGAGAGTCATTGCCACCGACGCAGCCCTTGCGCTGATTGCGCGGCTGCAGGCGCAGCATGGCAGCGTCATGTTCCACCAGTCGGGCGGGTGTTGCGACAACAGTGCCGCCAACTGTTACTTGCCCACCGACCTGACCATTGGGGCGGGGGATGTCTTGCTGGGGCATGTGGGCGGCGCGCCGTTCTACATCGGTAAATCGCAGTACGAATACTGGAAGCACACGCAGCTCATTCTGGATGTGATTGACGGGCACGGCGGCACGTTTTCGCTGGAGGGCAGCACCGGCAAGGCTTTCCACACCCGCTCGCGCCTGTTCACGGACGAGGAGTGGGCTGGGATTGAACCGCTGGTCGCCCGCGATCTGGCGTGATGTGAGGCGGTGCTCTCTTCACGCGCCGTCGCCGGCGTTGCCCGTGATCGGCAGCACTGTGCCGGTGATGTAGCTGGAGCAGCACGGCGCTGCAAGAAACACGTAGGCGGGTGAAATCTCCTCGGGCTGCGCCGGGCGGCCCAGGTGGGCCTTTGCACCAAATTTTTCGATGTCGTCTGGCGCCTTGTCCGCTGGGTTGAGCGGGGTCCATACCGGCCCGGGGGCGACAGCGTTCACTCGGATGCCTTGGTCGGCAAGGTTGTGAGCCAGGGCCTTGGTGAACGCATGGATGGCCCCCTTGGTGGCCGAGTAGTCGATCAGTTCCTTGCTGCCGCGCAGCCCGGTGACGGAGCCGGTGTTGATGATCGAGTCACCCCGGTGCAGGTGGGGCAGGGCTGCCTTGGCCATGTGGAAGTAGCCGTAGATATTGGTCTGGAACGTTTCGTCAAAACGCTCGGCCGTCAGTTCTTCCAGGGAGGCCGCATGCTCCTGGAATGCCGCGTTGTTGACCAGCACATTGAGCTTGCCAAAAGCGGTGACCACCTGCCGCACGGCATCGGCGCAGTACGCAGCGTCTTTGACGTCGCCGGGGATCAGAATGCACCGGCCGCCTTCGGCCTCCACCAGCTGGCGAGTCTGCTCGGCATCTTCATGTTCCGCCAGGTACGCAATGGCAACGTCCGCGCCCTCGCGGGCAAACAGCACGGCCACCGCGCGGCCAATGCCCGAGTCACCGCCAGTGACCAGGGTAGAGAACCCTTTGAGTTTGTCGCTGCCCCGGTAGTGGGCTGCCTCGAACTGGGGCTTGAGTTCCATGTCCGCCTCCAGGCCCGGTTTGGTGAGGTGCTGGTCGGGCAGCGGAGGTGCCGGTTCCGCATGACCCGGCCCCGGTGCCGCTGGACTGCCTTTGCCCTGCGTGGGTCGTGCCTTGCTCTTTGGAGGATGGTGTGTGTCGTGGCGGTCCTGCTCGGTCTGGATCCGCCTCTGCTTCTGGACCGTTGCATGGACCGCTGTGTCGGAAGGGGGCGTTTTGGATGTGTTCATGGCAGAGGGTGCTGGCTCAATGAATGAAAGAAAAACGAAGCGCAGGGGTGTGGCGCGCTGAATGAAGGCCGCAACAGAGGCAAAAAGTAAGGCCGCGCTGCTTCCGAGGTGGAGGCAGCGCGGCCCGAGGTCACAAGGCGGACGCCCCACCGCCGGCTTGCGGCTTGGCGTGCGCCCGTTTGGCCTGCATCAGTCTCACGGCAAGGCGCCGCTCGACGGATCAGCGCTGGTTCTGGGGTGTGCGGCGGGAAGAATCGCCATGTTGCTCACGGCTTCCCTGATTGCCGCTGGAGCCCGAAGGGTCGTTCTGCCCCTGCTGGCGGTTGCCAGATGGGTCGTTGCTTTGCTCGGCCTGTCGGCTGCCCTGGTTCTTGCGCTGGGAGTCGTTGTTGTCGGTGTGCTGGTTCTGGCCTTGAGGGTTGTTGCTGGACATTGATATCTCCTGGTGAAAGAAAAGAAAAATTGCACACGGGGAGCCGTGTGTGAGTTCATTCTCAAAATGCACCAGGGCAATTTCTGTAGTCCCTGTCCTATAGGTGGGTCGTCCTTTTTCCATCTGCCGTAAGCAAACGCGCACCAGTCCACTGAAACCGAGAAATCGGCTGTGCGTGAGGGTCTGGCAGGGCCGTCCTCTAGGCGGCGGGCGCAGGCGGGTTGCACACCCGGCGAGCACGGCAACGACGAGGGCGGCCCTGCCAGGCCCTCACCCTTCGGGCCGGGGTGGCAGCAGGCGCATCGCGGCGTTGCGGGCTTTGCCAAGGCGGCCAGCCTTGGCCGCAGCCCGCGCCTTGCGCTGCACCCGCTACCACCTCGGCGCACAGCCGATTTCTCGATTTCAGTGGACTCGGTTTCTGCATCTTGCGAGGCGCGCAAAGGTGCGTGGGATTCTTCTGGATAGTGCAGCGTGGCGCTTTGGCTGTGCTGGCGGGAAGGGCGGGGCGCGTGCGCGAAAGTGCGCCGTTCATTTCTCGCCTGACTATGCGCAACTGCTGCGAGCGTGGTGGATGACTTGAATGCTATAAAAATAATAGCTTTTTGCGCTTATCCATCAAGCGCTAGGGCCCTATTGAACTCAAAATTTGATGCGCAATCCGACCAACCTGGAGGCGCACCACCACCAGCGCACTTCCCGTGCCGCCGGCCTACGGACCGGCGGCGATGTAGCTCAGTAGGTCTCCAGGTGCAACCGTCCTTCGCGCTGGAGTGCGGCGCCCACAGCGTCCCACTCCAGTCCGGCTTCGCTGGCGATGTCGCGCAGGGCCATCACCACGCCTTCTTCCATGCTCTTCAGGCCGCAGACATAGAAGTGGCTGTTGCCGTCGCGCAGCAGCGCAGCCAGGTCAGCGGCGCGCTCGCGCATCAGGTCTTGCACATAGCGCTTGGGCTGCCCGGCGGTGCGGGAGAACGCCAGGTTGATGTCGATGAAATCCTTGGGGAGGTTTTGCAGCGGGCCAAAGTACGGCAGCTCCTGCTGCGTGCGTGCGCCGAAGAACAGCATGAGCTTGCCGCCTTCAAACTTGCCGCTGCTGCGCAGGCGCCGACGCCATTCGGTCATCGCGCGCATGGGGGCGCTGCCGGTGCCGGTGCAGATCATCACGATGTGCGAGCGCGGGTGGTTGGGCATCAGGAAGGAGCTTCCAAACGGCCCCACCACCTGGACCTTGTCGCCCACTTTCAGATCGCACACGAAGTTGGAAGCGATGCCGCGCACGGCGTTGCCGTCGTGGTCGGTGGTCACGCGCTTTACCGTGAGCGCCAGGTTGTTATAGCCGGGCCGCTCGCCATTGCGCGGGCTGGCGATGGAGTACTGGCGCGCGTGGTGCGCCTTGCCCAGCGCATCGGTGCCGGGCGGGATGATGCCGATGGACTGCCCCTCCAGCACCGGGAACGGCATGCTCCCGAAGTCGAGCACCACGTGGTGCGTCTCGCTCTCAAAGCCCGCCTCGGTGCAGTTGAAGTTGCCAACCACGGTGGCGGTGGTGGGGCTCCTCGGGGGGAACAGGTTGGTGTAGGGGTGTGCGGCCGACCAGGGTGGCACCGTGGCGCCGTACTGCGCCGAGCGGAACGTCTGCGTGCCCGGCTCCATGGGCGTGGTCGGTGCAGCCGCTGCGGACGGCAGCTTTGTATCCCCGGCTGAAGTCGCCACGCCCTCGGCAGCCAGTTCATCGGGCGTGAGTTCGGGCGGCAGTTCTTCCCAGGTGAGCTGTTCTTCGATGCTGTAGGCGCGCGCCAGCGGCATGGTGCGCCAGTTGTCGATGGAGCCGGTGGGGCAGGGCGAGATGCAGGCCATGCAGCCGTTGCACACATCGGCGCGCACCACGTAGTTGTTGTCGTCGTGTGTGATGGCACCCACCGGGCAGGTGGCCTCGCAGGTGTTGCAGCGGATGCAGATCTCGGGGTCGATCAGGTGCTGCTTCAGGATGCCGTTGTCGATCAGCGTGGTGGTGGTCATGCCCATATTCTTCTTCCAACAGTTGTTCCGGTGCCATGTCCCTGCGCCATTGCGCGCAGCGGTAACCAGTGGCGCGACCTGATGCCAGTGCCACCACGGAACCGGCTTTGCCGGGCCGCTGGAGGCGTCCCCTTCAAGGGGACGACGCGCAGCGGCTCAGGGGGATCAACCAAACCGCACGTATTCGAAGTCGACGGGCTGGCGGTTGATGCCCATGACCGGCGGCGCGATCCAGCCCGCAAACTTGCCGGGCTCCACCACGCGCCCCATCAGCGAGGCAACGAAGGCAAAGTCCTCGGGCGTGGGCAGCCACTCGGCCTTGCGGGCTGTCCATTCGGTTTCGCTCACCACGCGGCCGTCGGGTGACATCTTGATGCCCGCCAGCGCCCCGATCTGGCGGTTGAAGGCCTTGTGTGGCACGGCCAGGCGCGTGGGGATGCCGGCCTTTTCCAGCACCTTGTTCCAGCGGCCTACGCCCGCCATCGAGTCCTTGATGAAGTCGTCGCGCAGCACCTCGTTCAAGGCGTTGAGCATGGGCACTTCCTTCTCCTGCAACTGGCCGTTGACAACTTCCAGCACCTTGTAGGTCTGGCCCTTGAGGATGTGGTCGTCACTCCGCTTGCCCTCTTCGTAGCGGCCCTTGAGGCCGGAGCTATAGAACGTGGCGGCGTTGCTGGACTGGTCGGCACCGAACAGGTCGATGGTCACGCTGTAGTGGAAGTTGAGGTAACGCTGGATGGTGGGCAGGTCGATGGCGCCGGCCGCACGCACCCGGGCGGGGTCGTCGGTCTTGAGGTCGTTCATCACCTGCGCGGTGCGGCTGAGCACGCGCGAGATGCCGCTTTCGCCCACAAACATGTGGTGCGCCTCTTCGGTCAGCATGAACTTGGTGGTGCGCGCCAGCGGGTCGAAGGCACTCTCGGCCAGCGCTGCCAGCTGGAACTTGCCGTCACGGTCGGTGAAGTAGGTGAACATGAAGAACGCCAGCCAGTCGGGCGTCTTCTCGTTGAACGCGCCCAGGATGCGTGGGTTGTCCACGTCGCCCGAGGTGCGCTGCAGCAGTGCCTCGGCCTCTTCGCGGCCATCGCGGCCAAAGTGCTTGTGCAGCAGGTAGA
Organism: Acidovorax sp. FG60; assembly: GCF_057808995.1. Taxonomy (NCBI): domain Bacteria; kingdom Pseudomonadati; phylum Pseudomonadota; class Betaproteobacteria; order Burkholderiales; family Comamonadaceae; genus Acidovorax; species Acidovorax sp. FG60. The sequence goes on along the minus strand of NZ_JBMDJC010000015.1, from coordinate 71,394 downwards.
CCATGGCCCACAGGTGGCGGCCTTCTTCCACATTGATCTGGAACAGGTTGCGCAGGTCGTACATGCTGGGCGCCGTCAGGCCCAGGTGGCGCTGCTGCTCGACCGAGGCGGGCTCGGTGTCGCCCTGCGTCACGATGATGCGGCGCAGGTTGGCGCGGTGCTCGCCGGGCACGTCTTGCCAGGCCTTTTCACCCTTGTGGTCGCCAAAGTGGATTTCGCGGTTGGTGTCACCGGGGTTCAAAAAGATGCCCCAGCGGTAGTCGCGCATCTTCACGTGGCCGAACTGCGCCCAGCCGTTGGGGTCCACGCTCACGGCGGTGCGCAGGTACACCTCGTGGTTGGTGGAGCCCTCGGGGCCCACGTCGTCCCACCAGTTGATGAAGTTGGGCTGCCAGCCTTCGAGCGCGCGCTGCAACGTGCGGTCTTCGCCGAGGTTGACGTTGTTGGGGATCTTCTCGCTGTAGTTGATGGTGCTCATGGATGTCTCCTCGTTGGATGGAAAACCGAACGGTCGGGGTTGGGGCTAGACGCGATTCAAGTCGAAACCGGCTTTCTGGCCCGTGCCATAGACCTTGAGCGCGCCTTTGTCGCCCACGGCGTTCGGGCGGTTGAAGATCCAGTTCTGCCAGGCGGTCAGGCGGCCGAAGATGCGGGTGTTCATGTTCTCCTTGCTGGCAAAGCGCAGATTGGCCTCCAGCCCGGTGAGCGAGTCGGGCGACATGGCCGCGCGTTCTTCGATGGCGATGCGGATCTCGTCGTCCCAGTCGATGTCATCTGGGGCGGCGGTGACCAGGCCGAGTGCCAGAGCGGCATCGGCGTCCAGTGGCTTGCCGGCGGCCGAGCGGGCTGCCTCCATGGGCGTGGCTTCTTCGTAAAAGCGGCGTTGCAGGCGGCTCTGGTCGTTCACCATCGGCAGCAGGCCGAAGTTGAATTCGTTGAGCGTGATCTTGGGCGCGCGCTCGGCATCGTCGGGCAGGGCGAGCATGTAGGTGCGGTCGGCCGCAAACGCCAGTTCTGCCAAGGAGCCTGCAAAGGCCGAGCCGGATTCGACCAGCGCAAACAGGCTGCGCGACGACACATCCAGCCGTGCAAAGGTGCGGCGCAGTGCGCCAATGGTTTCGCGCACGAGCCAGTGGTCCTGGTGCGCGATCAGCATGGCATCGCTGGCCAGCACGGCCTGGGCATCACCTTCGGTCTTGAGCAGCCAGGTGCCAATATCGAGCTCGTTGGTGCGCAGGTTCAGGATGGCGTCGTCCAGCTGGCGCGCCAGGGCCAGCGGCCACCAGGCGGCGCCTGCGGCTTCGATGCCAGCGATGTCCGTGGGTTGCGCGCCGGTGGGGGCCTTCAGCGTGAGCGTGGCGGTGCGGCGGGTGCGGTCGATGTCCACGCTGACATGTGCGTAGCGCAGGCTGTCGGTACTTTCTTCACGCTCCACGCGGGTCAGGGGCACGCCCTGTGCGTGGGCAGGGCGGGGGCTGCCTTCGGCCAGGCGTGCGGCGGTTTCATCGACGGCGGCGGCAAACTGCGCGGGCTTGGCGATGCGATCCACCAGGCGCCAGTCCACCGCGCGTTGGCCGCGCACACCTTCCACGCTGGTGCAGAAGATGTCGGCCAGGTCGTGGCGCACATGGCGCTTGTCGGTCACGCGGGTCAGGCCGCCGGTGCCGGGCAGCACGCCGAGCAGCGGCACTTCAGGCAGCGACACGGCCGACGAGCGGTCGTCCACCAGCACGATCTCGTCGCAGGCCAGGGCCAGCTCGTAGCCACCGCCCGCGCATGCGCCATTCACGGCGGCGACGAACTTCAGGCCCGAGTGTTTGGACGAATCCTCGATGCCGTTGCGCGTCTCATTCGTGAACTTGCAGAAGTTCACCTTCCAGGCGTGGCTGGAGACACCCAGCATGAAGATGTTGGCGCCCGAGCAAAAGATGCGGTCCTTGGCGCTGGTGACGATGACTGTGCGCACCCTGGGGTGCTCGAAGCGGATGCGGTTGAGTGCGTCGTGTAGCTCGATGTCCACACCCAGGTCATAGCTGTTGAGCTTGAGCTTGTAGCCGGGGCGGATGCCACCGTCTTCGGCGATGTCGAGCGACAGGCGCGCCACCGGGCCGTCTACGGCCAGCGTCCAGTGGCGGTATTGGGTCGGATCGGTGCGGTAGTCCACGCGGGTGGGGGCGGGTGTGGTCATGGGGTCTCCATCCATCTGCTAACAGGAATAATAATGCATTAAATGCGTCGCTGATGTGCATCATCGTGCATATAAACAGGCAAGTCAATGCATGTCGCTGTTTTCTGCGGATTTTTCTGAAACCACGCGGCGGCAGCCCCGGAGAGCTTCGGGGCTGTGGGCTGGTGGTGGGGAGGAGGTCAGCCTGGCCGGGCGGTCATCAGCTTGCGCACTCCGGTGCGCAATTGCTGCAGGCTGTCTTCCAGGCTGCTCCCGGAGGTGTCGATAGTGAGGTCGGCTTTGGAATAGAAGGCCGCGCGCCCTTCCAGGATGCGGCGCAGGTCGTCCATGGCCTCCTTGCTGGCGGCCATGGGGCGCATATCGCCCTGGGCCAGCACGCGGCCCATGTGTTCCTCGGGCGCGGCGCGCAGCCACACGGTGGTGCAGTGCGCGAGCAGCTCGTTGAAGGTGGCGGGGTCCGAGACGATGCCACCGGGCGTGGCGATAACCACTTCGCTGTGGATCTGCACGGTTTCTTCGAGGGCGCGGCGTTCGTAGCGGCGGTAGGCCGTGGTGCCGTAAAGGTCGTGGATCTCCCGCACGCTGCAGCCCGCCAGGGTTTCGATCTCGCGGCTCAGCTCAATAAAGGGCACGTCCAGGTCGCGCGCCAGCAGGGGGCCCAGGGTGGATTTGCCCGCGCCCCGCAAGCCAATGAGTGCGATGCGCCTATGGCGTGCCGTGTCGCTGCCACCGCCGCTCAACAGTTCGTGCAGCGCCAGCCGCGCACGGCGCAGCTCGGGCTCGCTGCGGTGCTCCAGCAGCTCCCGGATCAGCAGCCATTCCGGCGAGCGTGTGGTGAAGTCGCCCACCAGCTCGGCCAGCGAGCAGTGCAGGGCGCCTGCCACTTGCTGAAGCACCAGGATGGACGCGTTGCCGGTGCCGTATTCGAGGTTGGCCAGGTGCCGCTCGGACACGTCGGCCGCCATCGCCACGGCCTTGCGCGTGAGGCCGCGCTGTGCGCGCAGGTTGCGCACGCGCTCGCCCAGCGCGACCAGCAGGGGGTTCTTGCCCTCTTCCGCAGCCCCCGGCATGTTGTCGGCAGGCGTGGAGAGCGCGGTTTCTGCGTCTTCTTGTTCGGTCATGCCCATCTTTCTTGGAACAGGTTCTTACAGCCCATTGGCGGGTATTGGTGGGTATTGGCAGGTCGAGCGCGCTCAGGAGCGCCTTACCACGGCGCTTCTCCACCCCTTCGGAGAAAACAATTTATGCACTATAGTGCTTGACATTCAGTCATGCATTACCTATCGTTCATGTGCAAGCAAAATACTGCACATCTGAAAAATCCACAAGGATACAGATCAAAAAGGTGTGCGGGCCCCCATTTTCCTAGCCCCCGAGAAGCCATGCTCCACAAAGCCGCATTTCATCAAGCCCTGGTGGATCTGACCGCGCAGATCGCCGGGCGACCTCTGGATTCCGAACTGCAGGACTGGCTCAACCAAACCCACGGGCCTGACAGCGCTGCCTATGCAGGGCTCAAAGCGGCCTGCCTGGTGGGCGTGGAAGAGGGGTGGCTGTGCGACCGCGAAGGTGGCGGCATCCGCTACGGCCGCGTCTTCAAGGCTGACGATGCGCTGCACCGCTTTTCCGTCGATGTGGTGGACATGCAGGACATTGCGGGCCCTCACCACAGCCACCCTCTGGGGGAAATCGATTTGATCCTGCCGCTCACGGCCGGTGCCACCTTCGACGGGCACCCCGCTGGGTGGTGCGTCTATCCACCGGCCAGCGCCCACTGCCCCACGGTGGCCCAGGGGCGTGCGCTGGTGCTCTATCTGCTGCCGGAAGGGCAGATCCTGTTCACGCGTTAAAGCGGTCCCTCCTTTCTGGCGCTTCTCGCCATACCGATCCCTTTTTTTGAAAGACCTGCATGACTGAACTTCTGGCCAACTTTGCCGCTGGCCGCTGGCAAACCGGAAACGGCCCGGGCACCGTGCTCAGCGACCCGGTGTTGGGCGACGCGCTGGTGCGCGTCGATTGCACGGGGCTGGATCTGCCGGAAGCCTTTGCCTTTGCACGGGCTCGCGGCGGCGCCGCCTTGCGCGCCATGACCTACCGTGAGCGGGCCGCGCTACTGGCGGCGGTGGTGAAGGTACTGCAGGCACACCGTGAGAGTTACTACGACATTGCAACCGCCAACTCTGGCACGGTGAAGAACGATTCGGCGGTGGACATCGACGGCGGCATCTTCACCCTGGGCCAGTATGCGCGGTGGGGCGATGCGCTGGGTGATGTGCGGGTGCTGCGCGATGGCGACGCGGTCAAGCTGGGCAAGGAGCCGGTCTTTTTGTCGCAGCACCTGCAGGTGCCCACGCGGGGTGTGGCGCTGTTCATCAACGCCTTCAACTTTCCGGCCTGGGGGCTGTGGGAGAAGGCGGCGCCTGCGCTGCTGTCTGGCGTCCCGGTGATCGTCAAGCCCGCCACCGCCACGGCCTGGCTCACGCAGCGCATGGTCAAGGATGTGATCGATGCGGGTGTGCTGCCCGTGGGCGCGCTGTCGGTCATCGCGGGCAGCTCTGCGGGTTTGATGGACCAGCTGCAGCCTTTCGATGTGGTCTCCTTTACGGGCTCGGCAGAAACTGCGGCTGCCATCCGGTCGCACCCGGCCGTGGCGCACCGCTCGGTGCGGGCCAATATCGAGGCCGACAGCCTGAACTCTGCCCTCCTGCTGCCCGATGCCACCGTGGGCAGCGATGCCTTCAACCTGCTGGTGCGTGAAGTGGTGCGCGAGATGACGGTCAAGTCCGGGCAGAAGTGCACGGCGATCCGCCGCATTTTGGTGCCCGCTGCGGTATACGACGCTGCGGCCGAGGCCATCGGTGCCAAGCTCGCAGGCATCAGCGTGGGCAACCCGCGCAACGAGAGCGTGCGCATGGGCTCCCTGGTCAGCGCCGCGCAATTGCACGCGGTGCGCGAAGGTCTGGCCGCTTTGAGCGCCCACACCGACCTGCTGCACGATGGCCGCGCACGCCCGCTGGTGGATGCCGACCCTGCCGTAGCGGCCTGCATAGGGCCGGTGCTGCTGGGTGCACGCGATGCCGATGCAGCATCTGCGGTGCATGACATGGAAGTATTCGGCCCTGTCGCCACGTTACTGCCCTACCGTGACCTGGACCATGCCCTGGCGCTGGCGCACAGGGGCCAAGGATCGCTGGTGACCTCGCTGTTTGGTGCTGACGAGGCAGCCTTGGCAGCTGCGGCCGTGCAGCTGGCCGCGAGCCACGGGCGTGTGCATGTCGTCACACCCGATGTGGCGCAGGCTCACACAGGGCACGGCAATGTGATGCCCATGTCGCAGCACGGGGGGCCGGGGCGCGCTGGTGGTGGTGCAGAGCTGGGTGGCTTGCGTGCGCTCGACTTTTACCACCAGCGCAGTGCGGTGCAAGCCAGCCCAGGTGTGTTGGCATCGCTCGGTCTATGAGGCCTGCCAAGGCCTGTGAATTGCCCAGAACAATACGGAGACATCCCCATGACCAGCCTGCCAGAGCGATTCAATTTCGCCGAACATCTGTTCGACCTGAACCGGGCGCATACCGAGCGCACGGCCTACATCGACGACCGGGGGCGCCTGAGCTATGGCGATCTGGAAGACCGCGCCCGGCGGCTGGCCAGCGTGCTGGCTGAGGCGGGGGTGCGGCGCGAAGAGCGTGTGCTGCTGCTGATGCACGACACCAGCGACTGGCCCGTGTGCTTTCTGGGCTGCCTGTATGCAGGGGTGGTGCCGGTGGCGGTCAACACCCTGCTGACCGCAGACGACTATGCCTACATGCTGGCGCACAGCCGGGCGCAGGCTGCTCTGGTTTCGGGGGCCTTGCTGCCTGTTTTGTCCGAGGCCATGGCGCGCAGCGCGCACGAAGTGGGCACGCTGCTGGTATCGCTGCCGGTGGGCAAGCTGCATGCGGGCGCCCGCGATCTGGAGGCGGCCTTGAACAGTGCGTCTCCGTTGGCCGCACCAGCGCCCACCGGCGCGGACGACCCGGGCTTCTGGCTTTATTCGTCGGGCTCTACGGGCAAGCCCAAGGGCACGGTGCACACCCACGGCAACCTGTGGTGGACGGCCGAGCTGTATGGCAAGCCGGTGCTCGGCCTCACCCAGCAGGACGTCTGTTTCTCAGCCGCAAAGCTGTACTTCGCCTACGGCCTGGGCAATGCGCTCACCTTCCCGCTGTCCGTGGGCGCCACTGTGGTGCTGATGGCCGAGCGGCCCACGCCCGATGCCACCTTTAAGCGCTGGGTGGACCACCAGCCCACGGTGTTTTTTGGCGCGCCTACAGGCTTCGCGGGCATGCTCGCATCACCCCGGTTGCCAGCGCGTGCGGCGGTGGCGTTGCGCATGTGCTCCTCGGCAGGCGAGGCGCTGCCCGCAGAGATCGCGCAGCGCTTCAAGGCGCACTTTGGCTGCGACATCATCGATGGCATTGGCTCCACCGAGATGCTGCACATTTTTTTGTCCAACCGCCCGGGCGACATCCGTTATGGCACCACCGGCAAGCCCGTGCCGGGCTACGAGGTGGAACTGCGTGGCGAGGACGGCCAGAGCGTGCCCGACGGCGAGGTGGGCGACCTCTACATCCGAGGCCCCAGCGCTGCTTTGATGTACTGGAACAACCGCGAGAAGACGCGCGACACCTTCCAGGGCGGGTGGACCAAAAGCGGCGACAAGTATGTGCGCGACGCGGACGGCTATTACACCTACGCAGGCCGCAGCGACGACATGCTCAAGGTCAGCGGCATCTACGTCTCGCCGTTCGAGGTGGAGGCCACGCTGATGCAGCACACCGCCGTGCTGGAGGCCGCCGTGATCGGCAAGCAGGACGCAGACGGCCTTACCAAGACGAAGGCGTTTGTGGTGCTCAAGGATGGCAAGGCCGCGACGCAGGACGAGCTCAAAGCCTTCGTGAAGGAGAAACTCGCGCCCTACAAGTACCCGCGTTTCATCGAGTTCGTACCGGAGCTGCCCAAGACCGCCACGGGCAAGATCCAGCGTTTCAGGCTGCGCGAGCTGGAGTCCCGGGCGTGAACGGGGGCATACGCGGAGGTACCAGCGGGGGCCGCGAATGGGCCGCCATTGACTGGCGAGGTCGGCCAGTGCGGGTGGAATACCAGTGGATTGCGCCAGAGCGCCGGTCTGCACCTTTGGTGGTGTTCCTGCACGAGGGGCTGGGGTCGCTGGCGATGTGGAAGGACTTCCCGCAGCAGCTGTGTGAGGCGGGAGGCTTTCGGGGTCTGGTGTTCTCGCGGCCGGGGTATGGGCGTTCCACCCCACGGGCGCCCGATGAAGCCTGGGGTGTGGACTTCATGCACCAGCAGGCGCGGGAGGTATTGCCTGCTTTTTTGGAGGCTGTGGGCGTTAACGAGCCGCCCTGGTTTTTTGGCCACAGTGATGGCGCATCCATTGCCTTGCTGTATGCATCGATGTTCCCGCAGCGGGTCAGCGGTCTGGTCGTGTTGGCGCCCCACCTCTTTGTGGAGGATGTGACCATCCAGAACATCGAGCAGGCGCGGGATGCCTACGAGACCACCGACCTGCCCCGCAAGCTGGGCCGTTACCACGACGACCCGGACTCCGCTTTCTGGGGCTGGAACCGCATCTGGCTCGACCCGACATTTCGCGCGTGGAACATCGAAAAAGAGCTGGGCACCGTGTGTGTGCCCGTACTGGCCGTGCAGGGGCTCAATGACGAGTACGGCACGCTGGCACAGATCCACGGCATTGCTGCCCGCGTGCCCGGAACACAGCTGCTGGAACTGTCCGATTGCGCGCATTCACCCCACCGCGATCGTTCCGACGATGTGATCGCTGCGACCTTGGCGTTCGTGATGGCAGCAGGCCGAAATCCGTGAACACCCGATAGGCCTGCACCTGCGCCCATCGAACGCAGCGCCGGCCCTTATTCCACTCTGCGGCGCAGTTCTTCCAGGTTCACCACAGTGATACCGCCGTACTCGATCTGCAGCACACCCTCGGCTTCCAGGCGCTTGAGTGCAGCGTTGCAGCGCTGGCGCGAGACACCGGACAGATTGGCGATTTCCTCCTGCGATACCTGCAGGTGAGGGTCGCTGCCAGGGTGCAGCCAGGGATGGAAAAGACCTGCCAGCGCCCGCGCCACCTGGCTGTCCGTGTCCAGCAGGTGGTGGGCCGTGAAATTGCCCAGAAACCAGTGCATGCGCTCGTTGATCTGGCGCAGCAGAAAGTGGTCAAAACTGCGCTGGGTGGCGTGCAGCCATTCAAAGGTGTCCACGGGTAAAAGCGCAACCCGGCTGGGGCGCAGCGCAATGATGTCCGCCGTGCGCGGCACGCCACGCAGCAGGGTTCCTTCACCAAACCAGCTGCCTGCAGAAAGACCGCCGAGGGTCACCGAGCGCCCGTTGTCCGAGGTCACCGTCCACTTGAGCAGTCCTTCAACGGCACCGTACCAGTGCAGGGGTACGTCGCCGCGCCGGCACAGGGCGCTGCCCTGGGCCACTTCGACTTCACGCAGGTCGTCCAGGACGCGTCGCTGTGCGCTCTCGTCCAGCAAGGGAAACCAGGCTGAGTTTTTCAGGAGATCGGCGACCGTCGGCGGCGCCAGCTTGACCAGCATGGTGTGAGGCTCCAGAGTGAAGGAGAAATGCGTCCTCGTATACCCTGAGTCCAAATGTCATCGCGATGACTGAGTATGCAGACGCTAAAAAAAATAATGGGTGCATTACCATTTTCCACCAGTCCATGTCATGACAAAGCGCAAAGTCATCGTCACCATCGCTCCCACCGGTGGCATGGCCCACAAGTCGCAGAACCCGCACCTGCCCACCCAGCCCGGTGAAATTGCCGACGATGTGCAGCGGTGCTGGAACGCAGGGGCCAGCGTGGTGGCCATCCATGCACGGCGCCCGGATGATGGCGCCACCTGCAACGCAGATATCTACCGCGACATCAACACCCGCATCCGGGCCAAAGGCTGCGACATCGTCATCAACAACTCTACCGGCGGTGGTGTGCATGGCGACATGGTGCGGCCGCTGTCCGGTGACCGCTGGGAGATCGCCTGGGAAGAGCGCATCAAGGGCATGGATGCGGGGGCCGAGATGTGCACCCTGGATGCCACCACGCTCAATCTGAGCTTTGACGGCCGCGAGATCCTCATGGACACCCCGCTCAGCAAAGGGCGCGAACTGGCACTGGGCATGAAGGCACGCGGCATCAAGCCCGAGTGGGAGGTGTTCAGCCCGACACACATCCTGCAGGATGCCACCACCTTGATCGATGAGGGGCACGACGAGGGCCCGCATTTCATCAACCTCGTGATGAACGTGCACCGCAGCTTCCAGAACGCCATGCCGTATTCGCCGCGCTACCTGCAGATGATGGTGGACGCCCTGCCGCGCAACAGCATCTTTTGCGTGAGTGGCATCGGCCCCTCGCAGCTCGAAGGCAATGTGGCAGCGCTGCTGCTGGGTGGGCATGCCCGCGTGGGGCTGGAGGACAACCTGTATTTCCGCCAGGGCGAACTGGCCACCAATGTGCAGCTGACGGAGCGCATCGTGCGCATCATTCGGGAGCTGGACATGGAGCCCGCCTCGCCAGCAGAGGCCCGCGCCCTCATGGGTCTGCCCCGCGCAGGTGGCGTTCGCCCCACCTTTGCGATCGATTGAGTTGTTGCGATTTCACCCACCAAGAAAGAGGAGACAGATGATGCAGACACGCCGCCAATTCATGAACCACCTGGGCTATGCAACCGCGCTGGGGGCACTGACTCCCTGGAGCGCGATGGCCCAGACGCTGGAGCAGGTGAAGATTTTCTACGGTTTCCCGGCGGGCAGCGCGGGTGACAGCGTGGCGCGCCGGGTGGGTGAGAAGCTGGCGGGTTCGTCCTATACCCGCAATGCCGCCGTGGTGGAGAACAAGCCCGGTGCCGGCGGGCGCATTGCGCTGGAGGCGCTCAAGGGCGCCCCCACCGATGGCAGCGTGCTCACGCTGTCGCCGTTTTCCTGCACGTCCATCTATCCGCACATCTACAGCAAACTCAGTTACGACCCCACGAAAGACTTCGTGCCGGTGTCCATCGCCGCCGTTATGCACCATGGGCTGGCCGTGGGGCCGCTGGTGCCAGCCTCGGTGAAGAACGTGAAAGACTTCCTGGCCTGGGCCAAGGCGAACCCGGGGCAGGCCAACTACGGCTCGCCAGCGGCGGGCTCCACCCCCCATTTCATCGGTGCGCTGCTGGGGCTGAACAACGGCGTGGACCTCAAGCATGTGCCCTACCGGGGATCCATTCCCGGTGTGACCGATGTGGTGGGTGGGCAGATTGCCTCCATGGTGACGCCCAGCGGCGACTTCATTCCCAACCACAAGGCGGGCAAGCTGCGGTTGATCGCCACCTCTGGCCAGGCGCGTTCGCCGTTTTCGCCCGAGGTGCCCACCTTTGCGGAGCAGGGCTTCCCCGAGCTGACGACCGAGGAATGGTTTGGCTTCTACGCACCCGCCAAGACACCGGCCAGCGTGGTTGCAGCCGCCAACGCTGCCATCAACACGGCGATCAAGGAAAAGTCGGTGATCGACAGCCTGGCTGTGGTGGGCCTGATTGCCAAGGGCTCCACCGCCGCAGAGATGGCCGCATCGCAACAGGCGGAGGCAGATCGCTGGGGGCCTCTGGTCAAGAAGATCGGCTTCACGGCCGAGTCCTGAAGGGCACGGACATGGATGTTTCCGTGAACCGGGTGGCGGTGGTCGCCACTGGCGTCATTGGTGCAAGCTGGGCTGCGTATTTTCTCGCCCGGGGGCTGAACGTGGATGCCACAGATCCTTCTCCGGGGGCCGAGCAGCGCCTGCACGATGCCGTGGCACAGCACTGGCCGGTGCTCCAACGGCAAGGGCTTGCGCCGGGCGCCAGCACGGCAAGGCTGCACTTTCATGCTCGGCTGGAGGACGCCGTGGGGCAGGCGGACTTCGTGCAGGAAAACGGGCCGGAGCGGCTGGACTTCAAGGTGGATCTGCTGCGCCGCATAGACGAAGCCGCCCCGTCGCATGCCATCCTGGCTTCCAGCTCTTCAGGGCTGTCTGTTACGGCCATGCAGGCCCAGTGCAAACACCCGGAGCGCGTGGTGCTGGGCCATCCGTTCAACCCCCCGCACATGATCCCGCTGGTGGAGGTGGGAGGAGGCGAAAAGACATCGGCCCAGGCGATCACTACCGCGATGGATTTCTACACCGCCATCGGTAAGCGCCCCATCCATGTTCGGCGCGAAATCAAGGGGCACATTGCCAACCGCCTGCAGGCGGCGCTGTGGCGGGAGGCGTTTCATCTGGTCCACGAGGGGGTTGCCAGTGTGAGCGACATCGACACCGCCATTGCCCATGGCCCGGGGCTGCGCTGGGCGCTGATGGGGCCTTTCATGAACTTGCACCTTTCCGGCGGCGAAGGTGGAATCGCCCATTTGCTCGCGCACCTCGGCGGCCCCATCGAAGACTGGTGGCAGGACCTGGGGGCTCCGCAGATGACGCCAGCGCTGCAAAGCCGTGTCGCTGACGGCGTTACGCAGGCGCTTGGAGGGAGAACCAGTGCGGAGCTGGTGGCTGCACGCGACGCCTTGCTGGTAGACCTTCTGCGTGCCAAGCAAGACGCCCGCGTCCTGGACTGAGAGCGGCTAACAGAACCCTTCTGGCGTTGTTGCCGCGTCTTGCCGTACTACCCGTACTGCCTGCGACGCAGCGCCCGGCCAGAACCGCTTCGCTGAGTTTTGTTCGCCGGTCTGAATCCGCTATTGCACCGTGCGGTCCTGCCGCATGGGTTTATTCGACGGGTTCAACCAAGCGCTTCCAGCAGTGGTGCTGCGCACCGCCGCGCCGCTGGTTAGCGCTGTGTTGCCCATTTTTGTTGCTGCCCCAAGAACACGAGAGATCACCCACACCATGCACCCCGAATTTCTTGGCGATGAAAACCAAATCGCACCGCCCGCCACGGTGTTGGTCCATCAGGACGACGGCTCGTTCGTATTGCGTTCCCCTGTGGCGCTGGGCGCGTATGCGCGCTGCATCGGTGAATGGGTGGAGCAGTGGGCGCGCGAGACACCCCACGCGCTGGCCTTGGCGGAGCGTGACGAGACGGCCGAGCACTGGCGCACCCTGACCTATGGCGAGCTGCGCCAGGCCGTGGGCGCCGTTGCGCAGTCATTGCTGGACCTGAAGCTGCCGGCGGGCCGCCCCATCGCCATTCTTTCCGACAACGCGGTGGACCACGCGGTGCTCATGCTGGCGGCGATGCATGTGGGCATCACGCCCTGTTCCTTGTCGAGCGCCTATGCACGATCCCGTGACCCGGGCCGCCTGCACAGCATGCTTGCGGTGCTGGAGCCTTCGCTGGTTTATGCATCGGACGCCTCGGTCTACGCGCCCGCCCTGGCGGGCTATGCGTCCGATGCCGTCAAGGTCTTCAGTCGCCATGCCGAGGCCGTGCCTGGCGCCTTGCCTTTTGCTCAACTGCTCGCGGGCGTGGAAAGCCCGGCCGTGTCGCAGGCGTTTGAGGCCATCCAGCCCGACGACCCTGCCAAGTACCTGCTGACGTCGGGCTCCACGGGCCATCCCAAGGTGGTCATCAACACCCACCGCATGCTGTGCGCCAACCAGCAGATGATGGCCCAGACCTGGCGGTTCCTGGCTAACGAAAAGCCTGTGCTGGTGGACTGGCTGCCGTGGAGCCACACCTTTGGCGGCAACCACAACCTCAACATGGTGCTGTGCCATGGGGGCGCGCTCTACATCGATGAAGGGCGGCCCGTGCCAGGGCTTATCGAGAAGACGGTGCGCAACCTGCGCGATGTGAAGCCGACGATGCTCTTCAATGTTCCGCGTGGTTTCGACATGCTGTTGCCGTTTCTGGAGGCAGACGCCGCGCTGGCCGCTGAAATCCTCTCGCGCATGCGCCTGGCGTTCTATGCCGCGGCAGCGCTGGCCCCTTCCACCTGGCAGCGGCTGGAGGCCGTGGCAGCACGCGTGCGGCCCGCGTCGCCGCTGTGGCTGACCACGTCCTGGGGATCCACGGAGACATCGCCCGCAGTGACCAGCGCCCACTGGCGCATGGACGGCGCTGGCTGTATCGGTGCGCCGTTGCCCGGGCTTGAACTCAAGCTGGTGCCCAACGGCAGCAAGCTCGAAATGCGGGTCAAGGGTGTATCGGTGTTTCCGGGCTACCGCAATGCACCCTCCGAGACGGCCGCCGCATTTGACAGCGATGGCTTCTACCGCATCGGTGACGCGGGATACCTGGTGGACCCTGTGCGGCCGGAGTGTGGCGTGGTCTTCAACGGCCGGGTGGCTGAGGATTTCAAGCTCTCCAGTGGGAGCTGGGTGTCGGTGGGCACGCTGCGGGTGGAGCTGGTGTCCGAGTTGGCACCCCTGGTGCAGGACCTCGTGCTTACGGGCCACAACCGGGACGAAGTGGGCATGCTGGTGTTTCCCTCTGTCGCCGGTGCAGCGGACCGCGCGCGGCTGGACGACGCCCTGCGTGGTGTCATGCAGGCCCGCCGCACTGCTGGCGCGGGTTCATCGCAGTGCCCTGCGCGTGCACTGGTGATGGCGACGCCGCCCGACCCCGATGCTGGAGAAATCACTGACAAGGGCTACATCAACCAGGGCGCTGTGCTCTCGCGCCGTGCTGCACAGGTCGAGCTGCTGCATGCCAGGCCTGCTGCCCCCAACGTGATCTCAATCTGACGGGGTGCCGTGGCAGCGCCTTCTGCGGCTTTTCGAATCCACCCGTAAAAAAGGACCCGCTGCCTTGGGCAACGGGTCCTTTTTTGCGGAGAAGGAATGATGGGGCATCACCCCGTCACGCCCTTCGCAACGGCTGAGATCAGACCGTGGCGTCCTTGAGCTTCTTCAGCGCGCGGGTCTTGATCTTCACGGCTGCAGGCTTGGCGGGGAACCAGCGCTCTTCACCGGTGAAGGGGTCTTTGCCGAAGCGCTTCTTCTTGGCGGGGATTTGCTGCAGGCCGATTTTCATGAGGCCGGGCAGCGTGAATTCGCCAGAGCCCTTCTTGTGCACCGAACCCAGGATGGTGGCTTCGAGTGCGGCCAGCACGGCCTTGGTGGCCTTGGGTTCCACACCAGCCTGCTCGGCCAGGTGGGCGATCAGCGTGGTCTTGTTGAAGGCGGTCTTGATCGGCTTGATGCCTGCAGCAACAGGCTTGGCCACTGGTGCGGCGGCCTTCTTCGCTGCGGGGGCTGCAGCCTTCTTGGCGGCAGGTGCCGCCTTCTTTGCAGCAGCAGGTGCTGCCGCCTTGACGGCCTTCTTCGCGGGCGCTGGAGTCTTTTTTGCAGTTGCCATGATGGTGATTCTTCTTTGTTCAGAGTTGAATATGCCTCCCCCCAATGAAGGGAAGGTGCGCAATTTTAGGTGCGACTGCGGCATACCGTGCAAAAACGAAGACCCGCCAGCATTAGAGGCTTCTGAGAAGGGCTGTAGAAAGACGCTGCGAGTGAGGGGTCGTGCGCAGTTGGCGTCTGCTGAAGGCCGTGTGTGCTGCGTGCGCTCGCATACATGCATGCATGCATGCACGCATGTGTCCGGTCTTGCTGCTGCGTCAGCGGTGCGCAGGGGTCTCGTGGCGTTGGCGCCACTGGTGGTAGCGCTGGCGCTGCAGCGCCAGCAACTCCACCAGACCCCAGGCCAGCGCACAACCGAGGGTGCCGCACAGCAGGGCGATGCGGTGCACCTCAGTCCTGCGCTGCGGCTGCGTCTTCATAGTGGGTCCATCCGTCGGGGCTGGGCAAATCGAAGCTGGGCCAGCCCGGGGCATCAAAGAGTTCATCCAGCAGCCGCTGCAGTCCTAGCAATCTCCAGAGCATGATCATGTGCCTCTTCGAAGGGTTGTGTCTGCGGGCAAGTTAACGCGCTTGTGTGACAGTTCCGAGTCGTTTCGCCGAATTCACACAGAGGCGTCATGGCGCTGTTGGCGCGTGCGGGCCGGGGCTATGCTTGCTGCCTATCGCCTTGCTGCACGGCCCCACGCCGCCATCGCCATCCACCATGAACACGCTGCCCGAGTTGCTGGCGCTCGAAAAAATCATCGAGCTGGGGGCACCCCATCTGCAGGTGCAGGTGGTTCGGCAGGTGCAGCTGGCGTCGGGCCACAGCTTTCCGATCCATGCCATCGGCGTGGGCAACCCGTCGCTGGACGTGCCTGCCATCGGCTTTTTCGGAGGCGTGCATGGGCTGGAGCGCATCGGCGCCGAGGTGGTCATCGCCTACTTGCAGAACGTGGTCATGCGGCTGCAGTGGGACACCACGCTGCACCGCCAGCTGGAGCAGATGCGCCTGGTTTTCATGCCCGTGGTCAACCCGGGTGGCATGTGGGCCGCCACACGCGCCAATCCGCGCGGGGTGGACCTTATGCGCAATGCACCGGTCGATGCCACGGACCGCGTGCCGCCCTGGATCGGCGGGCAACGCATCAGCGCGGGGCTGCCTTGGTACCGGGGGCGCGCGGGCGATGCCATGGAGGCCGAAAGCCAGGCGCTGTGCGAGGTGGTGGCCCAGGACTTGCTGGCGCGGCCGTTCAGCATGGCCATCGACTGCCATTCGGGGTTTGGCGTGCGTGACCGCCTGTGGTTTCCGTTTGCCCACACGCGCAAGCCCATTGCGCACCTGGCCGAGTTGCATGCGCTGCAGGAGATCTTTCTGCAGGCCCACAGCCACCACCAGTACGTCATCGAGCCGCAAAGCGCCCAGTACCTGGCGCACGGCGACCTGTGGGACCACCTGTACCTGCAGGCCTGCCGCGAGGCGCCCACACACACCTTCCTGCCGCTCACGCTGGAGATGGGGTCGTGGCTGTGGATTAAGAAGAACCCGCGCCAGCTGTTTTCGCGCAACGGCATCTTCAACCCACTCATCAACCACCGCCAGCAGCGGGTGCTGCGGCGCCATCTGTCACTGCTCGATTTTCTGGCCCGCGCGGCCTGTAGCCACGAGCGCTGGGTGCCAGCTCCCGAAGCGCGGGCGCAGCGCAGGGCGGATGCCTTGGCCGCGTGGTACTGAAGAGGTGTTCCCCATGCACCATCCATGGATTCTGCTCAGAGGCCTCACGCGCGAGGCCGCGCACTGGGGCTCGTTTGTCGAAGCGTTCGAGCACGCCCTGCCGGGTGCCCGCGTTGTGGTGCAAGACTTGCCTGGCAATGGCCTGCTGCACCGGGCCGTGTCGCCCGCCACGGTGCGGGGCATGGTGGACGCCTGCCGTGCCCAGCTGGCCGCGCAAGGTGTGCGGCCACCTTTTCGGGTGCTGGCCATGTCGCTGGGCGCCATGGTGGCGACCGAGTGGGCGCGGGTGGCGCCTGAGGAGCTGGTGGGCTGTGTGTTGATCAACACCAGCCTGCGGCCTTTTAGCCCCTTCTACCAACGGCTGCGGCCACGCAATTACGCCGCATTGCTGCGCCTCGCTTTCGGAGGGAGTCCGTCGGAACAGGTGGAGCAGGAGGTCTTGCGCCTGACCAGCAACCGCGCGCTGCACCGACAGCAGGTGGTGCCAGGCTGGGTTGCGATACGCAGGCAGCGCCCGGTGTCGGTTGCCAACACATTGCGCCAGTTAGCGGCTGCGGCCCGCTACCGCGCTCCAAAGAAGCCCCCCTTGGCCAACATGCTGCTGCTGGCAAGCCGCGAGGATGGGTTGGTGCATGGCCGGTGCTCGCAAGCCATCGCCAATGCCTGGCATGTGCCCGTGGCGGTCCATCCTTGGGCCGGGCATGATCTGCCGCTGGACGACCCTGGCTGGGTGATTGAAAAGATCCTGGGCTGGGTGGCAGCAGACTCCAGGAGTTGATGAAGGCAGGGCCGCGCGCCCCTATGCACCCGAGAGGGGGCCGCTCAGTCCATCAAGCCTGGCGAGAACTGCGAAGTCTCCAGCCCGCAACGCCGACCAATGCTGCAAGAACCACCATCGCCCATGGGTTGTTGACGGGAATGGACGACGCGGCACCGCCTGTTCCGTCCAGGGAATACGTAACCGGGCCGCAGTTCACCCCGGGGGCATTGGCCACGCCAGAAAGAACCATGGTCATGGCGGTGTTCGCCGGGACCGAGAAGGTTTGGTCAAAGGCCTGCGAAGAGCCGAAGGACCACTGATACCCGCTACAGATGCTGGATGGATTGAAGGCGCCGACGTGGAACGTTACAAAAACGCCTGTGCCGCAGGTTTGCGGATCGACGATGGCCCGCAATGAACCGCTGCCATTGGTCTGGAAGGGAACCGTCGTGTATTGAAAGTTACCTGAACTGAACGTTGAGCAGGCATCACCCGGCGTACCTGAGCGGAAAAAACGGGGTGACATGGTGGATTCTCCGCCTGTCAGGGACAGGGAGCCCGCGCTGATGGCCGCTGCGACCATAGGGCTCGGCATGGACACGCTTCCGCCGGATGCGATCCCCCCCACATCGTCGACCTGTGCGCCAGCCACCATGATCGGTGCCAAAACCCCTACTGCCAACACTTTGGAAAGCGACTTCGCGAAAGACATGCGTGACCCCTGATTTGGAATGTGAAGATAACTTGTTGTTACATATGTTATGTGTTTCCTATCGAATGGAACAGCGAATTTTTACCAATCAGGCGCTGCGCGAAGAGGGGTGCAGGCACTGCGGAGCCGCTACCTCCAAAGAGCTAAAGGTACGAGGTACCCATCTCATTGCTTGAAAACCACAGCTTCCAGCGCCATCGCCCGGATCGACGCGGCCGCAGCCTCTGCCTTCGCCCGGTTTTCATAGGGCCCCACGCGCACGCGGATGCGGCGGCCCTTGGCGTTGTTCAGCTCTTGGCGAAAGGCGGGTAGCCCTTCGTTGAGCAGGCGGGCCTGGGCCTTGCGGGCGTTGGCTTCGTCGGCAAACAGCCCCACGTTGATGTAGTAGCCCGCCGCCGTGCCCACGGTGGGGAGAGGGGCTGAGGATGCTGGCGCAGCGGCCGAAGCGGAGGCTTTGGGCGTTTTGGCCTTGGCTGCCGAGGCCGCGCGGCTGGCGGGCTCGGCGGGGGGCGTTGTCTTTGCAGAGGGCTTGGGGGCAGCCGTGGCGGGCGCTGAAGAGGGCGTTTTGGACACCGTGGAGGCTGCAGAGGCCGCAGCCGGAGTGGGGCGGTTGGCCTCCGAGGATCGCGCTGGCGTGCTGGCTGGTGCTGCGGCCTTTGGCGCTGGGTTTGCCGGGGCCGCAGACTTGGCGGTGGGCGGGGCCGCTGCCGGTTTCGCTGGGTCAGGAGCCGAGGCGGTGGTGGCGGGAAGGGCGGGGGTAGGGGGCTCTTGTGCAGGAACCGGAACAGGTACGGGTGCTGGTGCTGGTGAAGGCGCCGCCGCAATGGCAGCGGCTGGTGCAGAAGCCGCTGCGCTGGGCCGGGACGCCGCCGCCGTGGCTTGCGCCACCGTTACGGCGGGCTCCAGGGCCAGCGGCTTGGTGTCTGAAGGGGCCCATACCAGGTATGCCAGCGCGGCTGCGGCCACCAGCACCAGGTTGGCCAGCACCAGTGCCTGCAGCCGCTTGCGTGAGCTGGCCTGCTTCTCCAGCAGCACACAGGCCTCGGGCAGCGTGCGTGAGGCCGCCAGCGCGCGGGCCACCCGCTTGCGGATGTCGGCATACAGGATGGCGTTGCCATACAGGCCCGGCACCGCAAAGGCCAGCATTGCAAAGGCGCCGAGCACGCCCAGTTCCACGCCCGGCGGCCATTGCAGGAAGGTCCGGCCGATGCCATACACGATGAGCGCCAGCCCTTCGGCCGCTGCCAGGTAGACCAGCGCGGGGGTCCACAACTGCCGGAACAGCATCCAGTTGAGCGTGGCAAGGCAGGCCGCCCAGTTCCAGGTGGTGGTGGTGCGGCCCGTGTTGTCAAAGCGCTCGAAAACGGCCATGTAGTAGGCCGTGTTCACGGGCCCCAGTGCCAGCCGGGACAGCGCCGTCATGGCGTTGTCGGACGGTGAGTCGAGCGACATGGCCGGGATGATGGAGGCGACAGGGTCCGTGTGGTCGAGCATGGGCCGATTCTGTCATGGGCCGATGTTTGCGCCACCTGGTTTGCGCGCGGGTCAGCGCGGGCGCAACGCTCTGGCCTGATTGCGTTTGGCCCACGCGGGCCTCGCCACTGGACTTTGATTAAAAATGGCCTCTGGCGCTTATCTGTTAAGCGCTAGTAGCTATTAATAATATAGCGTTTGCCGCAGTGGCTGTGGCGTGTCAGGCACCGCGCACCATCGCCATGATCTTCCCCGCGTCCAGCGTGGCGGCCTTTTGCTGGATCTGCGGCAGGTACTGCGACTGCATCTGCTTGGCGGGGCCCAGCAGGTTCTGGAAGGTATCGCGCAGGATGGCCGTGCTCATGACCCGACCCCCGGCGTAGTAGCGCTTGGCCACCTGCCCCAGCGCGTAGGTGGTGGCAAACGAAAACGCCATGCCGGTGGCGGCGCTGCCCAGTCCGCCGATGGTCCGGCCCGCCGCCTTGCCCAGCAGGCCGCCCAGCAGCTTGCGGCCAAACTGCTCCAGGTACTGGGACGTCATGCCCACGCCCGCAGCGGCGATGAATTCCTTGATGTGGCCCTGGTCCAGCTCTACGCCATGGGCCTTGCCAATGCCGTACACCATCTTCACTTGCATGGGGATGATGGCCATTGACGCCCAGGACTGCGGCAGCAGCTCCAGCGCACCGTTGAGCAGCGCGTAGTTGAGGATGGATTTGTCCAGCTCGGCATCCAAAGCACTGCTGGGGGCTGCGGCGGCTGTTGCCGTTGCGGCGGCGGCTGCCCCTGGGAACGCGATAGGCGCGGACACAGGCACGGATAAAGGCACGGCCTTTTCGGCCACATCCACGATCGCATCGGCTTCCCGGTCAAACGCGTCGGTCTGCGGTGCGCCCAGCTGCAGCGCCGTCTTCAGGCCGTTCAGAAACTCGCGTTCTGTCGCCGTCTGGCGACCATCCACGTCGCACACACACACGGCCATTTCGTAGGCCAGCTGGCGGTGCATGGGGTCGCTTAGGGCCTGCACCGCCGCCTGCACGCTGGTGCGCCGGAGCAGCACGTCCTGGTAGATGCGTGGAAGGTCCGCCATGCCTGCGTCGCCCGCGAGCGACTGGGCAATGCGGCGGATCTCTTCGCGCTCGGCGTCGTCCTTGTTGCCGTCCGCAAACGCGGCCAGGAGGGCGATGGTGAGAATGGATTTTTGCTGGTCCAGGTTCATGGGGTGTTGCCTGCAAGGCGTTGGGTAAAAACGGTGGTGCGCTCGCCTGGGGGGCGGTCGCGCGCATGGGATCAGATGCAGTCTAGGCAACGGGGTTTCAACGCCACAGCCTGTGGGGATTTGGGCGCGCGTGGTAACCGGGTGTTTCGGGGGCGGGCCGGGTTATCCCTTGGGTATTTTGGCGACTGTGCGCCAGCGCCCGGCGTGCCTACAGTGCCAACAGGTCTCCACGGCTGTGGAGGCGGCCGACCCTGAAAAATCCCGTTGTTGTGGAGTGCACACTATGAACATCGCCCACCTGCTGCGCCGCAGTGCTTTGCTGCATGCCCACCAGCCCGCTGTACTCCAGGGGAGTGACGTGCTGTGGTCCTACGGCGACCTGGGCGCACGCGCTGCCGCCTTGGCCGCCTATCTGCACACGCAATGCGGCGTTGCCCCCGGTGACCGAGTGGCCATCTACGCCGCCAATGCGCCCGAGTACCTGGAGGCCCTGCACGCCATCGTGTGGGCCGGGGCCGTGTCGCTGCCGGTCAACTACAAGCTGCATGCCAAAGAACTGGCCTACGTGCTGGCCGACTCCGGCGCGCGTGTGGTGCTGGCATCGCAGGCGTTGGCACCGGCCGCGCGCGAGGCCGGGGCGGCGGATGCCGGTCTGCTGGTGTTCGGCTCCGAAGCGTACCGCGCCGCCGTCACGCGCGCGCCCATGGACGTTTGCGATCGCGCACCCGAGGATGTCGCCTCACTGTTCTACACCTCCGGCACCACTGGCCGCCCGAAGGGGGTGATGCAGACCCACCGCAATCTGCTGGCCATGACGGCCTGCTACTTCACCGACGTGGACGATGTGCTGCCCGGCGATGCCATGGTCTACGCCGCGCCCATGTCGCACGGAGCGGGCCTCTACAACTATGCCCAGGTGTTGCGCGGCGGGCGGCATGTGGTGCCGCTGTCGGGTGGCTTTGAGTCTGCGGAGCTGGTGCAGCTTGCGGCCAGCGTGGGCCAGCTCACGTTGTTTGCTGCGCCCACCATGGTGCACCGCCTGGTGGACCATGTGCGCGCCACGGGTGCCGACGTGAGCGGCTTCAAGACCATCGTCTACGGTGGCGGTCCCATGTATGCCGACGACCTGCGCAACGCGCTGGCCGTGATCGGCAACCGCTTCGTGCAGATCTACGGCCAGGGCGAAAGCCCCATGACGATCACCGCCCTGTCGCGCGCCCAGCTGGCCGACCGCAACCAGTCGCGCTGGGCCGAGCGCATGGTATCGGTCGGCGTGGCGCAGTCGCTGGTGGAGGTGCGTGTGGTCGATGCTGCAGGCCAGCCGATGCCCGCAGGCGAGACCGGGGAGGTGGTGGTGCGCGGCGACACCGTCATGCCCGGCTACTGGAACAACCCCGAAGCCACGGCGCAGACGCTGCGCGATGGCTGGCTCTACACCGGCGACATGGGCGCGCTGGATGCCGATGGTTTCCTCACCCTCAAGGACCGCTCCAAGGACGTGATCATCTCTGGCGGCTCCAACATCTACCCGCGTGAGGTGGAGGAGGTGCTTCTGCTGCACCCCCAGGTGCGCGAGGTGGCCGTGGTGGGGCAGCTCGATGCGGAATGGGGCGAGGTGCCTGTGGCTTTTGTGGTGGCGGAGGAGGGCGTGAGCCCGGATGCACTGGACGCGCTGTGCCTGGCCCATATAGCCCGTTTCAAGCGCCCTCGGCTGTACCGCTTTGTGCAGGCTTTGCCCAAGAACAGCTATGGCAAAGTGCCAAAGACAGCACTTCGAGAGATGCTCTCGGCGGATCGAACGGGTTAGCGCGGGTGTTCGGCGTCTTTGTCAGTTTGCGCAGCAGAGAACGCACGGGCGCTGCGTCAACGAAATTTTTCAGCGGTGCGAATCCGTGGTCAAGCTTCCCAGCACCATTCCGCCCCATTCCTGCAGCTGCTTTTGTTTCTCGTCATCCGTCAACTGGTTCGCATCCTGCTGCCGTTTCAATTGCTTCAGCAAGGGCAGCAAATCTGTCTGCTTTGACTGCACATGAGCTGGCTCTGCCGTGTTCTCGGTGATCTTGTTGTTTTCCACCTTGAGGACGTGCAGCGATTGCGAGGCGGCCTGCGTGATCAGTGCGCGCACAGGCTCATCCTTCTCGTAGCCTAGCTCTACCTGCGTGCTGCTGCTGTCTTCCACCTTTTCGTAGGAATAGTTCTGGGTTGCAGAGTCTGATGTCAACTTTGGTGCTGCTCTTGAGTGCAGCGATTGGTGATAGGCAGCAGAAAGCTTGGCGGACTGGGTCTGGGTGAAGCCGCGGTTGCTGGGGGATGAGCCGGAGATCTGAGTGGACTGTTTGAGTGTGTATTCGAAGGTGTCAACCTCTTTGGTGCGGCGCGGATTGGACGCACGGCGGGTTGCGGTAATCGATGCATCAAAGTCCGCCAGGCCGGTGAGCAGGCTCTTGTCGCCTTCACTGAAGGCGTTGGCGTCGCGCGTCAGATCGACCGGGTCGCCAATGCTGATACTGGCGCTGCCTGACCTCCCAGGGGAGTTTGCCGATTCATAGCCGCCGTTCAGGGCGGCGAAGCTGGACTTGAACAGGTCAACCAAGCCGCTGTCTGCATGCCCGCGCTCTGCTGCCTTGTCGATGCGGCTGAGGTACTGTCGCACGGCGTAGGCCTTCTGGTCTGCGGTGCCCCATAGCGCGGGCTGCCGCAAATCGGTTTTCATTCTTACGGTGCCTTCAGGGCTCTTGAGTTCAATCTCGCGGGTTTTGGCGTCTGCGCTGATGTTGGCACCGAGCTTCAGGATGCGGACGCCATCCTGGTCCACCCCATAGATATCCACCTTGAATTCCAGCTTGGTGAAGAGCTTGCTATCGAACTTCAGCAGACCGTCCAGCCGCAGCACAGGGGATTCAGCCGTCAAGCCCTCGATAGCAAGATCGAAACCTTCTGCCAGAGATTGGAGTGCGTCCTTTTCCTGCTGCGTAAGGTTGCCATCCACCTCGATCTGCACAGCGATGCCAGAGCCTGTGGCGCGTTGCTCCCGCTGGTCGGCTATGGAGATCCGCACCGTGGCGCCAGATTGAGTGGTGATGGCAAATGTCGCACTGGCGCTGGGGCTGGATTGAATGCCCCACATAGCGCCAGTAGCCTTGCCTTGAATTTTGTCGGGCGAACTCACTGCACCCAGGTTCACCACCGTCTGACGGTAGCTCGAGCCGGTGCGGGCGGCCTGCTCTATCAGGGCGGACCCCAAACCGGCAAACCGCGCCTTTTCCGTCGTGGCGCTCGCGTTTCGGCCGATGATCTGATCCACAGCGGTCGTTGGTGTCTGCTCCCATACCTGCATTTGCCGGCTGCTGGTCTGCGATGGGGCGATTGCTTCGTAGGTGACGTCGATCGACTCCATCGCCGAGGGCCACTGGGTAACGTGCAGAAACCGGGTGTCACCCATCGTCGAAGGCACGGCTTCCGGGATGGCAGATGGAGTGAAGTTTGTGACGCTGTTGCGGGTCACGTCCGGCGATACGGCGCTCGCTATCGGTACGCGTGAAGAAGCCTGCGCAGAGGCCGTCACCGATGCTTGGGTGGAATTTCCTGACGGGCTCCAGCTTGTGGAAAGAGGGGAGAGGCTGATCGCACTCATTCAGGATATTTCATAGCTGTCTGACGGATATCGGCAGAAACGAGGAGGACTGAAGCCTGGCGTTCTGCGCTAGCGTGCAACGCCACACTAGAGAACACTGGGGCAGGAAGCGGGCGCTTCAGGGGCACAAAAGCGCCCTCCTGCGAAGGCCAATGCATTGGTCTACCATCCAGCTCTGATTTTTTGAGCTTGCCATGACTACCAAAACCCTCAAGATCGATTTCGTCTCCGATGTCTCCTGCCCCTGGTGCATCATCGGCCTCAAGGCGCTGGAGCAGGCGGCCGATCGCCTGAAGGGCGAAGTGGCCCTTGATATGCACTTTCAGCCTTTCGAGCTGAACCCGCAGATGGGCCCCGAGGGCCAGGACATCAACGAGCATCTGCAGGAAAAGTATGGCTCCACGCCCGAGCAGCTCGAACGCAACCGCGAGGCCATTGCCGCGCGTGGCGCAGACCTGGGATTCACCTTTGGCAAAGGCAAACGCAGCCGCGTCTACAACACTTTTGACGCGCACCGCCTGCTGCACTGGGCTGAAGAGAAGGGCCTGCAGCCGCAGCTCAAGCATGCGCTGTTCAAAGCCTATTTCACCGATGGGCAAGACCCCAGCAACCACGAAGTGCTGGTGCGCGTGGCCGGTGAGGTGGGGCTGAATGCGGACGAGGCGCGTGAACTATTGGCGTCTGATCGTTTTGCCGAAGAGGTGCGCGAGCGTGAGCAGTTGTATTTGCAGAATGGCATCCACTCGGTGCCCGCCATCATCATCAACGAGCGCCACCTGATCCAGGGCGGGCAGCCGGTGGAGGTGTTTGAGCAGGCGCTGCGGCAGATTGCCAGCCAGGCTTGATGAATACTATTGTTTTGATAGCTGCTGGCGCTTGATAGATAAGCGCTAGGGGCTGATTTTATATAAAAAGCAGAAAGGGGCCATGGCCCCTTTCTGCTTTCTGTTGTGTACGGCCTTGCCCGCTTATTTGCGCAGCGGGATGGCCATGGCCCGGTCCACCGGCACGGCGGTCACGCTGTTTTGCGGTGATCCCTCGATGAGCTTTTCGGAGTACGTCAGGTACACCAGCGTGTTGCGGGCTGGGTCCACCATGCGCACGATGCGCAGGCGTTTGAACAGGATGGACATGCGTTCGCTGAACACTTCTTCCTGCTTCTTGAGTGGCTCGGGAAAACTTATGGGCCCCACCTGGCGGCAGGCAATCGAGGCTTCGGCGCGGTCTTCGGCCAGGCCCAGGGTGCCCTTGATGCCGCCCACACGGGCGCGCGAGACGTAGCAGGTCACACCCAACACGCCGGGGTCGTCATAGGCTTCCACGAGGATGTCGTGGTCGCGGCCGATCCACTGGAAGGCGGTGTCTACGGTGCCGATCTTCTCGCTGGCAGCGTTGGCCGCTCCGGCCAGGGTGAGCGCCGATGCGATGGCAAGCACCGCACGGGTCCACAACGTGGTGGCTGCGTTCATGCAGTGGCTCCGGTTTCGGTGCATCGCTGGGCCAAGTGCGCCAATGCTTCTTCGACCTGGTCCACCAGCACCAGGCACAGGTCGCCCGGTTGCAGGCGCGCCAGGGCGGCGTCGATGGCGATGAACTCACCGCGAATCTCTTCGACGTGTGTGGTGCGCGATGCGCCCGCCAGGCCCTCACGCAGCAGGGCCATCACCTCGCCATCGGCGCGGCCGCGCTGGGCAGCGTCCTGGTACAGGATCACGTCGTCAAATGCGGCGCCCAGGATCACGGTCTGGTCGCGGATATCTTCGTCGCGGCGGTCGCCCGCACCGCTGATCACCACGCTGCGGCGCTTGGCGGGCAGGGCGTCCACGGCACCCACCAGGGCGCGCATGGCGTCGGGATTGTGGCCGTAGTCGGCAATCACGGTGGCGCCCCGGTAGTCCATGATGTTGAAGCGGCCGGGCGCGTTGTCGCTGTCGTTCACAAAGCCTGACAGGCCCCGGCGGATGGTCTGCCAGGGCATGCCCACACCCCAGGCGGCGGCCACGGCCGCCATGACGTTCTCGACCTGAAAACCGATCTTGCCGTTGCGTGTGATGGGTACGTCGCGCAGGTGGATGGTCTCGCGCCACGAGCCTTCCGAAGCTACGATGGAGTCGCCATCCACATACACCGTGCGGTGGCCCTGAGCGCGGTGCGTGGCCATCACGGGATGGTGGCGGTCGCTCGCAAAGAAGATGATCTTGCCAGGGCAGGCGGGCGCCATGGCGGCCACGATGGGGTCGGCCGCGTTGAGCACGCCGTAGCCTGTGATGGCCACGTTCTGCACGATCACGCGCTTGAGTACGGCCAGGTCTTCCACCGTGGTGATGTAGTTCAGGCCCAGGTGGTCGCCCGCGCCGATGTTGGTCACCACGGCCACCTGGCAGCGGTCAAACCCCAGGCCTTCGCGCAGGATGCCGCCACGGGCGGTCTCGAACACGGCTGCATCCACCTCGGGGTGCAGCAGCACGTTGCGCGCGCTTTTTGGGCCGCTGCAGTCGCCGCTATCGATCTGGCGGCCGTTCACGTACACGCCGTCGGTGTTGGTCATGCCCACGCGCAGGCCCTGGGCGGTGAACAGGTGGGCGATGAGGCGGGCCGTGGTGGTCTTGCCGTTGGTGCCGGTGACGGCCACCACCGGGATGCGCCCATCGTCGCCATGGGCGTAGAGCTTGTCCACCATGGCCTGACCCACGTTGCGGGGCTTGCCGTAGCTGGGCGCGAGATGCATGCGCAGGCCGGGGGCGGCGTTCACTTCCACAAAGCCGCCGCCTTGTTCTTCGAGCGGGCGCAGCACGGTCTCGGCCACCATGTCGACGCCGCAGATGTGCAGGCCCACCATCTGGGCGGCGGCCACAGCGCGTGCGGCAACCTCGGGGTGCACATCATCGGTCACGTCGGTGGCGGTGCCACCCGTGGACAGGTTGGCGTTGTTGCGCAGGACGACGCGCTGGCCCTTGGCGGGCACCGAGTCGGGCGTCAGGTCTTGCATGGCCAGGCGGGCCACGGCAATGTCGTCGAGCCGGATCTTGGTGAGCGAGGTGGCATGGCCCTCGCCCCGGCGCGGGTCGAGGTTGACCTGGTTGACCAGCTCGCGCACCGTGTGCTGGCCGTCGCCCAGCACCTGGGGCGGTTCGCGGCGTGCAGCGGCCACCAGTTGGTCGCCGACCACCAGCAGGCGGAAGTCATGGCCCGGCAAAAAGCGCTCGACCATCACGGTGCCGTATTCGGCGGCGTTCTTGTAGGCTTCTTCGAGCTGGGCGCGGTCGGTGATGTTGACGGTCACACCCTTGCCCTGGTTGCCATCCTGCGGCTTGACCACCACGGGCAGGCCGACCTTCAAGGCCACTTCCCAGGCTTCGTCCACGCTCTCGACCGGCTTGCCCAGCGGCACGGGCACGCCAGCGGCATGCAGCAGGCGTTTGGTCAGGTCCTTGTCCTGGCCGATGGATTCGGCCACGGCGCTGGTCGAATCCACCTCGGCCGCCTGGATACGGCGCTGCTTGGAGCCCCAGCCAAACTGCACGAGGCTGCCACGCGTGAGGCGGCGGTAGGGGATGCCGCGCGCCACGGCGGCGTCCACGATGGAGCCGGTGCTGGGGCCCAGGCGCTCGTCTTCGTCGAGTTCGCGCAGCTCGGCAATCACGGTGTCGGCATCAAAATTGCCTTCGCCTTGCGCTGCCTTGATGAGTTGCTGCGCATACTCAAAGGCTTTGCGGCCCACGGCCTCTTCGCTGTATTCCACGACCACCTGGTACACACCCGCATCCGTGGTAGCGGTGGTGCGCGCAAAGGTGACAGGGCAACCTGCCTGCGCCTGCAATGCCAGGGCGGCAGTCTGCAGCACATGGGCCAGCGAGACATCGCCGCCCCCGGTTTCGGGGTGCAGCGCGCCGATGGCGGGAAACAGGGCCCGCAGGCGGGCTTCGAACCCGGCCATCTGGCCCACGGCGCGCTCGTTTTCGGCGCAGGTCACCACGGCCTCGATGGCCATGTGGCGGCTCCAGAGGTTGGGGCCGCGCAGGGCCCGGGTGCGGGATACATCCATGGAAGTCTCTTTCAGTGGTCCATCAGGGCGCTGAGGCCCTGTTCAGGTCGTGGGATGCGAGGTCAAACAACAAACTAAAGCTAATGCGCGAGGTGCCATCACGACCGCAGTGCGGCGGTGGGGACCAGCTCGGGCTCAAAGGTCTTGATGCCCGCACCGATCAGGTCGGGGGCAATGTTCAGCGCCCAGGCCGTGCCGATGGCCGCCAGCAGCGCGTCGGTGTCGGGCGCCACGGCATTGCGCCCAAAGGTCAGGTCTGCCAGCGAGCCCAGCACGTGCTCGGCACTGCCCGTGGCCAGCACCACGCGGCCGTTCTTCACGATCACGGCGCGGCCGTTGTCGGTGGCGCGGTGTTCCACGATCACGGGCAGGGTCGCATCTTGCGCATACAGCACCACGGCACCGTCCGACAGCGGCGCCAGGTCGGCCACCTGCGGGATGGCGGCGTTGAGCACCGCTGCGCCTTCGGACAGCACCACGTCCACCTGGGTGCGCATCACCTTGGTCATCTGGTCCTGTTCGTGCACATCGAATTCGGCCAGCGTTTCCACGCCGTCCATATCGGTCACCACACCCACCTGGCAGCGGTCGTAGGCCAGGCCATCCCGCAGGATAGTGCGCGCGTCGCTTTCGATCACGGCGGCCTGCACGGTCTTGTTCATCAGCAGGCGGTGGGCGGCCTCCCAATGCGCGCAATCGGTCGATTCGACGCAGCGGCGGTCCAGGAACAGCCCTTCGCGGCATGCCAAGCCGGTGTGGTGCCCGCTCAGGTGCAGCAGCCAGGCCACGACCCGCGCGATGGTTGAGGTGCCGCGCGTGCCCGCCACGCCCACCAGCGGAATACGGCCTGCCTGGCCCGCATCGTCTTCCGACGGGAACAGATGCTCTGCAATGGCCTGGCCCACAGGGCGCGGGGCACCCACGGCGGGCTTCAGGTGCATCAGCAGGCCTGGGCCTGCGTTGACTTCGACAATCGCGCCGCCCTGGGCGTGCAGGGGCTTGGAGATGTCCTTGGCCACCATGTCGATACCGGCGATGTCCAGTCCCACCACCTTGGCGGCGAGCTGGGCGATGTAGGCCACCTCGGGGTGCACGTCGTCCGTGCAGTCCACCGCCACGTTGCCGTTGCGCTGCACCACCACCTGGCGGCCTGCTGCGGGCACCGAGTCGGCGTCCAGGTCCTGGCGCTTGAGTTCGAGTTGCACCTTGGTGTCAGTGGCCAGGTCGATGATTTCGAGCGGGTACTCTTCTTCGTAGCCCCGGCGCGGGTCGGAGTTGAGCTGGGTGTCGACCAGCTCCTTGACGGTGGAGCGGCCGTTGCCGGTGATGGTGACCACCTCACCACGTGCCGCTGCGACCACTTTGCCGCCCACCACCAGCAGGCGGTGCTCGTCGCCGGGGATGAAGCTCTCGACCATGACGTCGCTACCCTCGGGGTAGGCCACGTGGTAGGCGCCCTCGATGTCTGCCTGCTTGTGCAGATCCAGCGTCACACCCCGGCCATGGTTGCCGTCAGAGGGCTTGACCACCACGGGCAGGCCGATGTCCTGCGCGGCTGCCCAGGCTTCTTCGGGGCTGTTGACCACTTGGCCTTCGGGGATGGGCACGCCGCAGGACTTGAGCAGGCTCTTGGTCAGGTCCTTGTCGCTGGCAATGCCTTCGGCGATGGCGCTGGTGAACTCGGTTTCGGCCGTCCAGATGCGGCGCTGGCTGGCGCCATAGCCCAGCTGCACCAGGTTGCCGTCGTTCAGGCGGATGTGGGGAATGCCCCGGTCGGTGGCGGCGGTGACGATGCAGGCCGTGCTGGGGCCAAGGTACTGGTCGTCCACCTCGGTGCGCACACGCGCTACGGCGGCCTGCACGTCAAAAGGCTGGTCGTTGATGGCCGCCATGATGAGTGCATGGCCCTGGGCCAGCGCCACGCGCGCCACGCTCTCATCGCGCGCCCGGAACACCATGCGGTACACGCCGCGTTGGCTGGTGCTGCGCGTCTGGCCAAAGCCGGTGGGCATACCCGCCAGGTTCAAGAGCTCGATCACGATGTGCTCCAGCACATGGCCACACCAGGTGCCTTCCTGCAGGCGCTGCAGGAAACCGCCGCGCTCGCCCACGCCGCAGTGGTGTTCGATCAGTGCGGGCAGCCAGGCGGTAAGGCGGTCGTTGAAGCCGGGCAGCAGGTTGGAGGGGTAGTCCTCCAGATCGCCCAGGTCCAGCCAGACTTCCAGTACAGGCCGGTAGGTCCAGATATTGGGGCCGCGCAGGTAGTTGATGCGAAGCAGTTGGATGTCGTTGAGTTTCGCCATGGATTGCAGCGGGTGTGTTGGTCCGGCCGGGTAAGGGCTATATGGGCTATGCGGGAGAGGAGGAAACTTGGAAAGGGAACTTTTGTGGACGAGGATTGTGCTCCAGTCCTGGGGCTGCGTGCAGTGTCAGCCAAATGAGCGCCAGAGGCGTTAAATGAGGATGCCGTCGCACCGTGGCATGCAGTATCGGGGAGAATTCGCGCTTTCGCGAGATCGGTCACCGCAGGCAGCCGGGGGCGGAAAAACCAACCAAAAATGCAACATCACCATTCTGTGGACGCCTCGGGTGTCTTTTCTGGCTCTCTGGGGGCCGATCTGCGGGCCATGCTCGCTCCCAAAGAAAACGTACTGGCAGCGCTTCAGGTTGACCTGAGCACGGTGCTGCGCTTTGCGGCAGGCTGGGTGGTGGTGACGTCTGAACGGCTGCTGGCCTGCGATGCGGGCACCACGGCCTGGCGCAGCTGGCCCCTGGGCGATGGCCTGGCGCTCAAGCTGCACGACCATGGCGGTGTGGGCTCGCTGGAGCTGCACAGCCCCCGCGAGCGCTTGGCGCTGTGGCGCTTTACCCTGGCGCACCACGCCCAGGCCCTGCGTCTGCTGCAGCGTTTTGACCAGCAAAGCGCCCGGGGTGACAACGGCGCCGAGGACGAGGCTGACGAACCCGCCTGCCCCACCTGCCACACGCCCCTCCCGCCCGACACCGAAGAGTGCCCCGCCTGCGCCCGCGCCCAGCCGCCCCAAACTTCCACCTGGGTGCTGCTGCGCCTGTGGCGCTTTGCCCGGCCCTACCGCAAGCAACTGGCCGCCGGTTTTGCGCTGACCCTGGCGTCCACGGCGGCCACCCTGGTGCCGCCGTATCTGACCATCCCGCTGATGGATGACATCCTGATCCCGTTCCAGAACGGCAAGCAGATCGAGCCAGGCCTGGTGCTGCTGTACCTGAGCGGCCTGCTGTTGTCGGCCCTGGCGGCCTGGGGCCTCTCCTGGGCGCGCACTTATATATTGGCGCTGGTGTCCGAACGCATCGGCGCCGACCTGCGCACCACCACCTACGAGCACCTGCTGCGCCTGTCGCTGGACTACTTTGGCGGCAAGCGCACGGGCGATCTGATGGCGCGGATTGGCTCCGAGACGGACCGCATCAACGTTTTCCTGTCCCTCCACGCCCTGGATTTTGTGACCGACGTGCTCATGATCATGATGACGGCGGCCATTCTGTTCTCCATCAACCCATGGCTGGCGCTGGTCACGCTGGTGCCGCTGCCCTTCATCGGCTGGATGATCCACACCGTGCGCGACCGCTTGCGCACCGGGTTTGAAAAGATCGACCGCGTGTGGTCCGAAGTGACCAACGTGCTGGCCGACACCATCCCCGGCATCCGCGTGGTCAAGGCCTTTGCCCAGGAAAAGCGCGAGGCCCAGCGTTTTCGCGACGCCAACCAGCACAACCTGGAAGTCAACGACAAGCTCAACAAGACCTGGAGCCTGTTCACGCCCACCGTCTCGCTGCTCACTGAAATTGGCTTGCTGGTGGTGTGGGGCTTCGGCATTTGGCTGGTGTCGCGCAACCAGATCACGGTGGGTGTGCTCACGGCCTTCATCGCCTACATCGGCCGGTTCTACGGGCGGCTGGATTCGATGAGCCGCATAGTGTCGGTCACGCAAAAGGCTGCCGCCGGTGCCAAGCGCATCTTCGACATCCTTGACCATGTGAGCAACGTGCCCGACCCGGCCCAACCCGTGAAGGTGGACAAGGTCAAGGGCGCGATCACCATGCAGGGCGTGGGCTTTCGGTATGGCAGCCGCGCCGTCATCAAGGGGCTGGATCTGGAGATTCGCCCTGGCGAGATGATTGGCCTTGTGGGCCACAGCGGCTCGGGCAAGAGCACGCTGGTCAACCTGATCAGCCGTTTTTATGACGTGAGCGACGGCTCCATCCAGGTCGACGGCATCGACATCCGCCGTTTTGCTGTGGCCGACTATCGCCGCCACATTGGCCTGGTGCTGCAGGAACCGTTCCTGTTCTTCGGCACCATCGCCGAGAACATTGCCTACGGCAAGCCCGACGCCACGCGCGAAGAGATCGTGGCGGCGGCCCGCGCCGCCCACGCGCACGAATTCATCCTGCGCCTGCCGCACGGCTACGACTCGCTGGTGGGCGAGCGCGGCCAGGGCCTGTCGGGCGGCGAGCGCCAGCGCATTTCCATTGCCCGCGCATTGCTGATCGACCCGCGCATCCTGATCCTGGACGAGGCCACCTCGGCCGTGGACACCGAGACCGAGAAGGAAATCCAGAAGGCGCTCGACAACCTGGTGCAGGGCCGTACCACGATTGCCATCGCCCACCGCCTGTCCACCCTGCGCAAGGCCGACCGCTTGGTAGTGATGGACCGGGGCGAGGTCGTGGAGGTCGGGCCGCACGACGAACTCATGGAGAAGCAGGGTGCCTACTGGCGGCTCTACGAAGCCCAGGCGCGCCGTGCCGAAGAAGACGCCCAGGCGGCCGGCGTCATCATCGACAGCAGCCTGCTGCACCCCGCCCACCCTGCGGGCAACCCGTGATGACTGCACTGCAGGAAAACGCCATGAACACCCCTTCCTTCCCGCAATCGCCGTCCACCGCCTCCGCCACGTTCACCTTGGCGCGCAATCCACACGGTCGGCTGGTTCTGACCCTGGCCGACGGCACGGCCCACGAGGGCGTCACGCCTGTGCGGGCCTTCCCCATCGCGGCACCCGCCGAAGGGCTCTCGCTGATCGGATCTGACGGCCACGAACTGCTGTGGATCGACCGGCTGGACCAGCTGCCAGCCCCCGCCCGCCAGCTCATCGAAGAAGAGTTGGAAGTGCGAGAGTTTGTGCCCACTATCGAAAGAATCATTGCAGTATCGAGCTTCTCCACCCCCAGCACCTGGCAGGTGGAGACGGACCGGGGCCCTGCCAGCCTCGTCCTCAAGGCCGAGGAGGACATCCGCCGCTTGGGCGGACGCACCCGCCTGCTGATTGCCGGGGGCGACGGCGTGCAGTTCCGCGTCAAAGACACCACGGCGCTGGACCGGCATTCGCGCCGGTTGCTGGAACGCTTTCTCTGATCTGACCCTGTACGGGGTCCTCCCGGTGTCTCCACCGGCAAGGCACAACGGCAGTGCCAAGCCCTGCCGTGCCCGCTCCCCCCACAAGCCAGTAGCTCCAGACCCGGTGCGGGAATGAGTGCAATCGGTCGGCTGTGAGCCGATCCGGCCCCCGCATGCTCCCAAAAGGGTGACAAAGATTAGGGAAAACCCTAAATTTGAGCCAATCGGTGAAAAAGACCTAAATTCCCCCTTCTTTTTGCCGTAATAGATTACGAAGACGGCGAAAAAGCCTCTGCACTTCGAGCATATCTATTCATCAACCATTGGGGCCACTGCCATGCAAATGCCACCTGTCGACCGATCGCCGAGTTGGCGTCCTCAGGGCGCTGATTTGTATTCCACTGGCGCCTCTGGCGCGCCGCCGGTGCGGCCCATCAATGCATCCAATCCCGTCGAATCCATGGACCGGCTGGGTGAGGGCGCCATCGTGCGCGAGCCCGACAAGCCCTCGGCGCCCGACGTAGCAAACCGGGACTGGACCGAGGTCAAGAAAAAAGACACCGTGGAAGAACCGCCCGAGCCCCCCAAGGAGCCGATCTACAAACAACTGCTGGAACTGATCCAGTCGATGTGGCGGGCCAGTGGCAGTGCGGTGGAGGTGGCGCAGGACATCAACAAGATGACCCTGCAGGAGCGCATGGCCCAGCAGGTCAAGAACGAGCCGCTGACCTACTCCGACCCCAAGATCAAGCGCACTGGTGGCTTGTGAGGGTTTTGCTCCTAAAGTTATAGCTTCTTGCGCATAACTGATAAGCGCTGGGGCCTCATTTCATTCAATTTTTGCCCCATCCTGGCCTCAAGGCCGGGGCGATGAAGCGGGAGCCGCTGCCTGGGCCGCCCGCTGCTGATCCCGCTCCGCGCGGTACTTGGCGGCAAAGGCCCGCACTTCCTCGTACGACACATAGCCATCCTTGTCTGTATCCGCATCGTCGAACGCGGCGGCCAGGCGGGGAAAGAGCTTGACCTCGGTGCGGCTGAGCTTGCCGTCCCCATTGAAGTCCAGCATCTTGAACTCGCGCATGGCCTTGATCTCGCCTTGGGTCAGGGCTGCCTGGGATTCCGCGGGGGTGCTGCTAGCAGCGGGTGCAGGCGGTGCCGACGCAGTTGCAGGGGGCATGGCCAGCGCAGTGGTGCCCAAGGCTGTCGCCAGGGTGCTCATCACGCAGGCGGCCAGGGAAAATCTGATGTGCAAAACAGGCTCCTTCTGTGGACTGGCAACGATGTTGGCACAGCTGGGCGTGCGTGGGCGGAATGCAACCCAAGGCTTGCAGCTTTCACCGGGAGTTGCAGGGGATTGCAAAACTTTTCGAAGGAACGCGGGTCCGTGCCCGGCCCCGGGTTAATCGCCAGCAGGGCGCAGGGGGTTGGAGATACCGCTGTTCACATGGCCGGCTGGCACATGACGGGCGGCTGAGGTCACATGGCCTGTCTGGTCGTCGAAGAAAAAGTCGGGTTCGAATTCGCGCAGGAATTCGCCCTTGGGTAGGCCACCCAGGAACATGGCTTCGTCCACATCGATGTTCCAGTCCATCAGCGTGCGGATAGCGCGTTCGTGCGCCGGGGCGCTGCGCGCCGTGACCAGTGCGGTGCGGATGCGCATGCCGGTGGTGCCGCCGGCCTCTCCGGCGGATTGCAGCCGGTGTAGCGCCGCCAACAGGGGCTTGAACGGGCCATCGGGCAGAGGCAGGGCGGCCTTGTCGGTTTCGTGCTGCTGGAAGGCGGCCAGGCCTTCGGCCTGGTACACGCGCTCGGCCTCATCGGAGAACAGCACGGCGTCGCCGTCAAAGGCAATGCGCACTTCCTGCGGGTTGGCGTCGCCTGCCTGTACCGATTCGGTGATCACCCGCGCGGCCGGGTAGCCCAGGTGCAGCGCCTCGCGCACATCGGCCTCGTTGGCAGACAGGAACAGGTGTGCGCCCAGCGGTCGCAGGTAGCGAAACGGGTCACGCCCCTGGGTGAACACGCCGCGCTGGATGGTGGGCAGGCCATGGGCGTTGCAGGAGCGGAAGACGCGCATCCCACTGACCGGGTCATTGCGCGAGAGAAGCACCACCTCCACCCGCTGGTGCTCCGAGGTGTTGAAGGCGAGCAGCTTGCGCACCAGCGAGAACGCCACGCCGGGTGCGGCGGGCACGTCCAGGCGCTGGCGCTGCAGGTCCACATAGGCGCGGTCATCCCTCTCGTGCTCGAAGACGCGGTTTTCCTCCTCGAAGTTGAACAGCGCCCGCGATGAGATCGCCACCACCAGCTTGTCGTCTAGGGTCACGGCCATAAAGTCACTTCACGAACTGATTCAGTTGGATGATCGGCAGCAGCACGGCCAGCACGATGAGCATCACGATCAAGCCCATGCCGACGATGAGCAAAGGCTCCAGGATGGTTGCCAGCGCCATGGCGCGGCGCTGGACCTCAGTGGAAAGCTGCCTGGCGGCGCGCTGCAGCATCACCGGCAGTTGCCCCGTCTGCTCGCCCAGGCGCGCAAACATGGACAGTAGGCCGGGGAAGCGCTTTTTCTGCGCCAGCGCCGAGGCCAGGGGCGCACCTTCGCGCACCAGCACCAGCGCTTCGAGTGCATCGGCGCGCAGGGCGCGGTTGTTCAGCGTTTCGGCGGCGGCCTGCAGCGCCTTGAGGATGGGTACGCCCGCACCCGCCAGCATGGCCAAGGTGGCCGCAAAACGCGCCGCGTTGTAGCCGCGCGCCAGTTTGCCCACCAGCGGCAGGTTGAGCCAGGCGGCATCGAATTTTTCGCGAACATGCCCGATGGTCAGCGCCCAGCGTGTGCTAAAAGCTATCAAAACAGAAGCAATCAGCATCATCCAGCCATAGCTGCGTACAAAAGCGCTGATGCCCAGCATGGCCACGGTCAGAAACGGCAGCGCCCGCTTGGTGCCCGCAAACACGCTGGCCACCTGGGGCACCACGTAGCCCACGAGGAAGAGCACGATCACGATGGCGACGATGGTCACGATGGCGGGGTAGAGCGCTGCGCCCACCAGTTTTGCCTTGAGCGCCTGGCGTTCTTCCAGGTCGTCGGCCAGGCGTTCCAGCACCAGGCCCAGGTTGCCGCTGTGCTCGCCCGCGCCGATCACCGCGCAGTAGATGTCGGAAAACTCGCGCGGGTGCTGCGACAGGGCGCGCGCAAACGTGGCTCCGGCATTGACCTCAGCGCGCAGTGCGGCCACCAGGTGGCGCTGGCGTTCGTCGTCGGCTTCTTCAGACAGTGCCGTGAGGGCGCGCTCCAGCGGCAGGCCGGAAGACACCAGCCCGGCAATCTGCCGCGTCCAGATCGAAAGGCCCGTGGCGCTGAACACGGGCCGTGTGAACAGGCGCTGGCCCAGGCTGGCCGAGCTGCCATCCAGCGACTGGCCGGTCTGCACCAGCTCTACCGCCAGGGGCACCAGGGCCTGGGCTCGCAGCAGGCTGCGCGCGGCCTTGGCGGTGTCGGCCTCCATGAGGCCCTTGCGGGTCTGGCCCTGGGCGTCCAGGGCTTCAAAGGAAAATGCAGGCATGCGGGTGCGGGCGGTATGGCGGTGGCGTGGAAATCAGGCGGTCACACAACAGGCTGATGCGGGCGAAAACCTTGCAGCCCCTGATGGTAGCCGGTACCCAAGGCCCATGGCTGTGGGCCAGTACCCTTGCCAGCGGGATGACCCAGGTCAAGGCGCTGACGCATTGGGCGCGCAGAATGAAAAGCGATCTGTGGCATCGGGTTGCAGGTGTTCTGAATGAACAAGGAGTCTTTCATGCTGAAGAACAAGGTTGCGTTGGTCACCGGGGCATCGTCGGGCATTGGGCGTGCCATTGCGCTGGTGTGGGCGCGCGAAGGCGCCAAGGTGGTGGTGTCGGATGTGAATGTGCAGGCGGGTGAGGAAACGGCGGCGCTGGTACGCGCAGCCGGGGGCGATGCCATTTTTGTGGCTGCCGATGTGGGCAAGCCTGAGGACTGCGAAGCGCTGGTGAACCGCACCGTGGCCCACTACGGCCGGCTGGACATCGCCTGCAACAACGCGGGCATCGGCGGCCCGCAGGCGGCCACGGCCGATTACCCCCTGGATGGCT
Organism: Acidovorax sp. FG60; assembly: GCF_057808995.1. Lineage (NCBI taxonomy): Bacteria > Pseudomonadati > Pseudomonadota > Betaproteobacteria > Burkholderiales > Comamonadaceae > Acidovorax > Acidovorax sp. FG60. The sequence goes on along the minus strand of NZ_JBMDJC010000015.1, from coordinate 33,810 downwards.
GGGCCCAGGTCATCAACATCAACCTCTCCGGCGTGTTTTACGGCATGAAATACCAGATCGCAGCCATGCTCAAGAATGGCGGCGGCTCCATCATCAACATGGCATCCATCCTGGGATCGGTGGGTTTTGCCACCGCCCCGGCCTATACCGCGGCCAAACATGGTGTGGTGGGGCTGACCAAGGCGGCTGCGATTGAATACAGCGCCCATGGCGTGCGCATCAATGCCGTCGGGCCTGCCTTTATCCACACGCCCATGATCAGCGGGCTGGAGCAGGATGCTGGCATCAACGCGATGCTGGTGGGCGCCCACCCCATCGGCCGCCTGGGGCAACCTGAAGAGGTGGCCGAGCTGGTGACCTGGCTGGCGTCCAGCAAGGCGTCGTTTGTGACCGGGGCGTATTACCCGGTGGATGGCGGCTACCTGGCGCGATAAAACACCGGCGCGGCGTTGGAGCCATGGAAACTGGATGGCTGGAAAGGGTGGCTGCCTCTGATGAAGTTCTCCTCGAACCCGATGTGGCGTGGGTGAGACGGCCCGCCACCGGATGCCATTTTGCCCTGTGCCGCTTGCGGTGCCTGCGCTTAAGATGCGGCAGTTGGGGCCGCGCCATGGCGCAGCCCCCCAGATTTGACTCACAAAGGAGAAGAAAGTGAATAAGACGACTGCCCTGGGAGGACTGGTTGCCGCTTTGGTGTTATCTGCTTGCGGCGGAGGCGGGGATGATGTGGCGCCACCTGCGCCAAAGCCTCCTGCGACCGTGGTCACCGGCGTGGAAGGCCTGTGGACCGGGGCGACCACCGACCCTCTGAATGTGCAGGGTGTGGTGCTGGAGAACGGCGAATCCTGGAGCATCCTGACCGATGCAGTGGGCGCCGTGGTGGGCATATCGCAAGGCGCCGTTCAGACGTCGGGCCCAGATGTTGTCTCTGGCACCGGGCGCTATCTCAATGTGGTGGATGAGGCAAACCTTGCCAGCCGGACGACGGTGGCGGTCAGCTATAGCGGCAAGTACGCGGTGCGGGATTCGGTGCAGGTCACGGATTCCAAGGGCGTGAAGTTCACCGGTACCTATGGCGTGCTCTACGAGCAGCCTGCTGTCGTGAGCGAGTTGCTGGGTACGTATTCCGGCACTGGCATTGGCAATCAGGTGCGAGAGCCCCTGGTGTCGGTTTCCATTTCCACAGGTGGATTGGTGTCTATTCCCTCCTACCCGGGCTGCTCCGTTCGCGGCACCGTGGTGCCCCGCGCCAGCGGCCGGAACGTGTTTGATCTGCCGCTCACCTTCAGCGGAGCCACCTGCCCCGTGGGCGATGGCGTGGTTGTTCAACACGTTGTTCTGTACAACGACACCACCCAAGCGATCGTGATCATGGGGCAGAGTGCGAGCAAGGCAGAAACTTTCGTCTACACCGGGCAAAAGAGCTAAGCCCTCCCCCGGCCCTCCTCAAGGGGCTTGGCAGGTTTCCCACGCTTCGGCGTGGGCCTGTGCCGCAATATCCAGCGAGCGCAGGCGCAGTGCTGGGTCGTAGACATCGCTCACCAGCATCAGCTCATTGGCCCCGGTGGCTTCGGTGAGCTGTGCAAGGCCCGCGCGCACCGTGTCGGGCCCGCCGATCACGGCAGCGGCCAGAAAGTCGCCAATTGCGGCGCGCTCCTGGGGCTGCAGCTGCGCGGCGTAGTTCTCAACGGGCGGCAGCAGGCGGCGCCGGTCGCCGGTCAGAATGCCCAGCACCCGCTGGTAGGTGCTGCTGGCCAGAAACTCCGCTTCTTCATCCGTGGGCGCTGCAATCAGCGGCACCCCAATCACCACATAGGGCTGGGGCCAGGCGGCGGACGGCCGGTACAGGTTGCGGTACAGGTCAATGGCCTGGTGCAGCAGGCGCGGTGCAAAGTGCGAGGCAAAGGCATACGGCAGCCCGCGCTCCGCCGCCAGTTGCGCCGAAAACAGGCTGGAGCCCAGTAGCCAGATCGGCACGTTGGTACCCGCACCGGGCATGGCAATCAGGCGCTGGCCTGGTTCGGCCGGGGCCAGCAGGCGCTGCAACTCTGCGACGTCCTGCGGAAAATCATCGGCTGTCTCCACCCGGCTGCGGCGCAGTGCGCGCATGGTGGTGGGGTCCGTGCCCGGCGCGCGGCCCAGTCCCAGGTCGATGCGGCCCGGGTACAGCTCGGCCAGGGTGCCAAAGGCCTCGGCCACCACCAGAGGCGCGTGGTTGGGCAGCATCACGCCGCCAGAACCCACACGGATGCGCGAGGTACCACCGGCAATGTGGCCCACCAGCACGGCGGTGGCTGAGCTGGCAATGCCCGCCATGTTGTGGTGCTCTGCCAGCCAGTAACGGGCAAAACCCAGCTTTTCAGCATGTTGCGCGGTGCGCAGGGCAATCTGCAGCGCATCGGCTACGGTCCCGCCCTCCCGGACGGCGACGAGGTCGAGCATGGACAGGGCGGGGCGTTGAGCAGTGGGAGTCATCCGTGCATTGTCTGGCCCTGGCCACATTGCTGCTGGCTACAGGGGCAGAGCTGGCAGGGACAGAAGGGTTGACGCGCACGGTTTTTACCAAGAGGTCATTTTTTGGTAGCCAAAACCGCGCGCGCCCCACAGAATGTTTCAAGGCATTTCCGGCAGGACCATTCCTGGTGCTGGCGGACGGGGTGCCTCCACAGGGACCAAGCATGGGTTTTTTCAGTCGTCTGTTCAAGATCCGGGAGCAAGATCCCACCAGCCCTGACACCACCTGGGCCATGGAAGACAACGGCAGCGAATTGGTGCTGGACGCCGAGTACGCCTCCATGCTCATGACCGAAATCGATATCGACGCGGCCATTGCCAGCCATGAGCGCTGGCGCCTGCAGCTGCAGGACATGGTCAATGGCCGCTCGCAGGAAGTGATGCGGCCCGAACGCATCTGCCAGGACGACCGCTGCGACCTGGGCCGATGGCTCTATGGCACGGGGCGCGTGCGGCTGGGGCATTACCCCGCGTTCGACATGCTGGTGGCCCGGCACAAATACTTTCACCAGCAGGCGGCCGATGTGGTGACTGCGTTCCAGGCGGGCGAGCAGCAAAAGGCCGTGCAACTGCTCAACAGCAGCTGCCGCCATGCGTCCAACCAGGTGCTGTTGCTGCTCAAGGAACTCAAGCGGGGCCTGGGGCGCTGATACCTTGGGGCGCGGTGTACACAGGCACGGCCAGGGCCACTCGGCGCTGTGTGAATGGTAGCTCTGTTTTTGATAGCTTAAAACGCTTTATACACAAGCGCCAAGGCCATTTTTATCTGAATTCAGCGAACATTTCCGGCGCCGCAACCTCGCCCAGTCCCCACCGTTTCGGCCCGCACGCCAGCATCGGCACACAGTTCTTACATCTGAAGACACGGCCGCCAGCGAGAAACGCCGTTGGCGTGGCTATCCTTCGGCGCGCGCCAACCATTGCTTGCAGTTGGTTGCGCAAAAACACAATCGACCCATCGATTCAAGACCAATCAAGAAGCTGACCACGTCAGAGAGGGAACCCCATGGACCGCCGTAAATTGTTGACGCTCGTAACCCTGGCTTCCGGCGTGAGCGCCGTATCGCCCGTGTGGGCGCAGTTTGACCTGGGCAAGATGCTGGATGCAGGCAAGGACCTGGCCAAGTCCGAGAGCCTGTCGGACGAGGAACTCAAGAGCACGTTCGACCAGATGTCCGCCGAGATGGACAGCCAGAACCAGGTGGCTCCGGCAGGCAACCCCTATGCCAAGCGTTTGGCCAAACTTACCTCGGGCCTGGGCACCCACGACGGCCTCAAGATGAACTTCAAGGTCTACCTCACGCCCGAGATCAACGCCTTTGCCATGGCCAACGGCACCATCCGGGTGTATTCGGGTTTGATGGACAAGTTCACCGACGATGAAGTGCGCTATGTGATCGGCCACGAGATCGGCCACGTCAAGGCCGGCCACACCAAGGCCCGCATCCAGACCGCCCTGCGCACCAGCGCGCTGCGCAATGCCGTGGCGTCGAGCAACGGCAAGGCCGGTGCCATTGCCAGCTCGCAGCTGGGCGACCTGTTCGAGAAAGTGGTGCGTGCCCAGCACTCGCAAAGCAACGAGCGCGAGGCTGACGACTACGCCATGGGCTTCATGAAGGCCAAGCGCTACCAGCCCGCCGCTTGCGTCACTGCGCTGGAAAAACTCGCCGCCATGTCGGGCGGGGATTCGACCAGCTTTTTGTCTACCCATCCGTCACCCAAGGAGCGGGCGGACCGGATGAAGACGCAGGTGGTCTGACCTTTCGCTGTTGCTAAAGCCTGGTGGGGCAGTACCGCGTCTTCAGGCGCGGTATTTTTTTGTCCGCACATTTCGACATCCCCGCGGCCGTGGGCGCCCATCCGCGCGGCGGTGCTTTGGCTCGCCTGGGGTCAGTAACTCCGCCCACCCTTGTACATCGCATGCTGGCGCCGGTTCAGCGTGGCGGCTTCGCCCAGCCGCCCCATGGCAGCACCCGCATGCGCATGTGTGATGGCCATGCCCAGGCCATCGGCCGCGTCGGTGCCTGGCACGCCGGGCAGGCTGAGCAGGCGCCGCACCATCTCCTGCACCTGGCTCTTGGCGGCGCGGCCGTGGCCGACCACGGCTTTTTTCATCTGCAGCGCGGTGTATTCGGCCACCGGCAAATTGCTCGCCACCAGGGCCGTGATGCAGGCGCCCCGTGCCTGGCCCAGCAGCAGGGTGGACTGGGGGTTGACGTTGACGAACACGATCTCGACCGATGCCACATCGGGTTCATAGCGGGCCGCCACTTCGGTGATGCCGTCGAACAGGATCTTCAGGCGCCCGGGCAGATCGCCCAGCGCCAGCGTGGTGGTGCGGATGGTGCCGCTGGCCACGTAGCTGAGCTTGTGGCCGTCCATGTCTACCACGCCAAATCCGGTGGTCTGCAGGCCGGGGTCGATGCCTAAGATGCGCATTTGCTCACTATTTGATAGCTGCTATCGCTTGTTGGTAAAGCGCTAGATGTCAATTTTCTTGAAAACTTCTGGGCCGGTTCATTTACAGACCGAAGTACCAGCGCACCGAATGGAAAAACACCGGCGCAGCAAAACACAGCGCGTCCACCCGGTCGAGCAGGCCACCCGCACCGGTGACCGACATGCCCTGCATGCCCCAGCTGGTGATCCCGCGGTCGCGCTTCAGGGCCTTCATCACCAGGTGCCCCAGGCTGCCCGCCACGCAAGCCAGCAGCGCCATACCGAGCGCCTGGCCTGGCTTGAACGGGGTGATGAATGTGAGCAGCCCGCCGGCCAGCCCCCCGGCCGCCACACCGGCCAGCCAGCTCGTCCACTGAAAACTCTGGCTCACCTGCGGCGCCACGGGCTTGTGCGGAAAGCGCCGCCCCAGCAGGTGCTGCACCAGCATGCAGGTCTGCACCACAAACACCAGGAAAAACACCAGAAACGCGCCCTTGTCGCGGTAGCCCGGAAAGTCCAGCAGCAGCAGCGCGGGCACGTGGCTCATGCCGTACACGCACACCATGATGCCCCACTGCAGTTTGGCGTTGCGCTCCAGAAAACGCTGCGGGTCATTGGCCAGCGCACTCACCACAGGCAAGGCCAGGAACACGTAGACGGGGATGAACACCGTGAACAGGTCAAAGTGCTTGCTGCCCACGATCCAGAACTGCAGCGGCAGCACCACAAAAAACGCCAGCACCAGGCTGCGGTGGTCGCCACGCCGTGTGGGCGACAGCGTGATGAACTCGCGCAGCGCAAAAAACCCCACGATGGCAAACAGCACGGTGGCTACCGTGTCGCCCAGCACCCAGCCAATCCAGAAGACGGAAGCCATCATCCAGGATGTTTTGAGCAGCCCCCAGAAACGCTTGGCTTCGAGAATGCGGGCTTCGGACTCAGGGTCGTCGCTGGCGTGTTCGCGCAGATTGCGTACGAAGGCCCAGATGGTGACGACGGACAGGATGCCAAACATCACCAGGAACAGGGCACCGACCTGCTGGGTGGCAGTCAAATTGCGGAGGAAGTTGTTCATATTCAGACTTCCCTGAGCGCGATGACTGCACGGCGTGCCCGGTCGAGGAACGGGCGACGCTCTTCACCTGCCTCCAGCTGCACAGGCTCTCCAAAAGTCACCGAGCACAGGATGGGCACTGGCACCACTTCGCCCTTGGGCATTACGCGCTGCACGTTGTTGATCCAGGCGGGCACCAGCACCACCTGCGGGAACATTTGCGCCAGCTTGAACAGGCCTGACTTGAACGGCTGCGGCTCGTCGCCATGGCCGCGCGTACCTTCGGGAAAGATCACGATGGAGTCTCCGCTCTCCAGCGCACGCACCAGAGGGGCCAGCGGGTCGGACTCGGGCAGGGCTGCGCGCAGTTCCTCGGGGGTGGGCGCGCGGGGCGGGGCTTCGGGCGACGGATCGGGGCCGCCCGCCATGGCGGTGTCCGCGTCGCTGGCGGCGGTGGCAAGGGCCTCCAGCACGCCCACCGGCTCCACCGCCTGGGGAGCCGGGGGCCGCGCAGGCGTGGCCTGACGGTCTACATACACGGCGTTGAATACGGCGGTGGTGATCCACTGGCGGAACGGCGTCTTGGTCCAGTAATCCTTGGCGGCAATGGGCCGCGTGATGCTGCGCAGCTCCTCGGGCAGGGCCGCCCAGATCAGCACCATGTCGGCGTGGCTCTGGTGATTGGCGAAATAAATGCGCTGCTCGGCCTTGGGCGGGCAGCCGTACCAGCGGGCCTGGGAACCGGTCAGAAACCGCACGATCCCCAGCAGAAGGAAACTCATCAACTTGGCAAGCATGGCGGGGATGATACGTGGCGGGTGTGCCCTGCCGGGCGTGTACTGTGGCGGGCCGCAGCCGGGCGGCTGCAGCTACCCAGGCCACTACACCCAGATGCGATATGCCCAGAACGCCTCGTCGCCGTAGATGCCGTCGTACAGCGCCTGTGGGGCATAGCCGGTAATGCGCCGCGTGACGCGGCACAGGTGCGACTGGTCCGAGAAGCCCGCGCCTGCCGCCACATCGGCCCATTTCACGGTGCCCTTCGCGGCGTCCGAAGCGATGGTGTCGAAAAACGCCTGCTCGGCCTTGCCAAAGCCGCGCAGCTCGCGCAGCGGCAGTCCGGCCCAGCGCTTGATGCGGCGCTCCAGCTGGCGCAGGCTGCGGCCGGGAGCCGACACGGCGGCGCGTTGTGCCAGGTGCATGGCCCAGTCGCCGTAGCGCTGCACCTGCAGCGCCTGCGCGGGACGGCAGGCTTGCCAGCGGGGTTCCAGAAACGCCTCCAGGCAGTCCATGCGGGCGGCATCGCCCGGCTGGTGCTGCACGGCTTCGCACATCGCGATCCAGTCGGGTGGCAGCACGGTTTGCGCATCCACGAAACGGTCAGTCAGCGCCTCAGGCTCCAGGCCGGTGAGCTGGTGCAGCGCGTCGGGCATGAACATCACCATCATGGCGTGGGTGGGCGCTGCGCAATAGCTGGCGCTGGGCCGGGTCTGGGGGCCCGCCAGCACCCAGCGGCCGGGATACGCCTCGCGCGGGCTGTGCAGGCCGGGCAGGGTGTCGGGGCGGTCTGCCACCAGGGCTTCGCTGCGGCCTTCAAACCACCAGCTCAGGCTGCAAAGGGGCGTGGCCGGAAAGCGGTTGATGCGTTGCGCATCCGTGAGCGTGTAGCCGAGTGTGCTGCGCACCATGGTGCCGCGCAGGCAGGCCGACAGGCTGGCGCGCGGCAGCCACAGCTGGCCCGAGGGGATCAGCCCCTGCGGATGCCGTGCGGAAGGTGGGACCAGGGTTGCCATGGGGCGCGAGTGTAGGCCAGGGGCGATGTCGAATTCGTTCAATACCTGCCCGCTGCTGCACCGCACCATCCGCACCATGAACCACGCCATCACCACTGCCCCATCGAAGCCCGCAACACCTTCCCCCTCTGCGCAGCTTGCGCCAGCCCGGCTCCCCGAGCCCGGTGGCCCGCCCAGCCGCTGGTGGGGCCTGCCCTTGCTGTGGGAGATGCGGGCCGATTACCTCGGTTTCGTCACCCGTCTGCAGCGTGACCATGGCGACCTGACTCGCATGCGCCTGGGTAATGAAGATGCCTGGGACCTCCTGTCGCCCGACCTCGTGCGCGAGGCGCTGGTTACCCACGCAGACCACCTGATCCGCTGGGAGCGCGGCATCGCCGTGTTCGAGCAGGTGTTCGGCCAGAGCGTGCTGGTGACCGAGGGCGACACCTGGCAGCGCCAGCGCCGCATGTTGATGCCTGCTTTTACCCCCAAACGCGTGGCGGGCTACGCGCAGCTCATGACCGATGCCGCCCGCAGCGCGCTCGATGCTGCCGTGCCCGCAGGCCAGTCCGAAGCGCTGGTGGCCATGGACACGCTCTGGACCGATGTGGCCATGGACGTGATCCTGCGCACGCTGTTCAGCGAATCGGCCCAGGCCGACGCGCGCGATGCCGCCTGGGCCACGCAGACGCTGTCGGAGACAGCCTTCCGAGAAATGTTCATGCCCTTCACGCTGCCCGACTGGCTGCCCCTGCCCGGCAAGGCCGCCAAGCGGCGCGCGCTCAAGGCACTCAAGGGGCTGGTGCAGCGCCACATCGGTGCGCGCAGCCGGGATGCGGCAGATTCAGCAGGCGCCCCGCCACGCACTGACCTGCTGCACATGCTGCTGGCGCTGCGCGACGAATCCACCGGCGAGCCGCTGTCGCCGCAGGAAGTGTTCGACCAGTGCATGGTCAGCTTCCAGGCCGGGCACGAGACCAGCGCCACCACGCTGCTGTGGTGGAGCCGCCTGATGGCCGAACACCCCGAGGCCGCGCAACGCGCACAGGCCGAGGTGGACAGCGTGCTGCCCCCGGGCCAGACGCCCGGCCCCGAGCACCTTGCCCGGTTGCCCTTTCTGGCCGCAACCCTCAAGGAGGCGCTGCGCCTGTACCCGCCCATTGCCGCGCTGATGACCCGGCGCACCACCGCACCCATCACGCTGGGCGGCGTGGAGGTGCCCCAGGGCGCCATGCTGCGCATCACGCCCTGGGTGCTGCACCGGGATGAACGCTGGTTTGCCCAGGCCGACCGCTTTGTGCCGGAGCGTTTTCTGGATGACGCCCCGGCCATCCCCAGAGGCGCGTGGATACCGTTTGGAGTGGGGCCACGCGTCTGTATTGGGCAGCACTTTGCGATGCTGGAGATGACGCTGCTGGCGGCGATGTTGCTGCAGCGGTACCGGCTGCGGTTGCCGGAGGGGGTGGCGGTGTGTGTGCCGAAGTTGCAGGTGACTTTACGGCCGGAGGAACCAGTAACGCTGCTGCTAGCGCGAAGGGGGTAGACGCTTTTAGCTTGGCAATTTGCTCCCCAGACTGATGCCGAGGTACTGCTACGGAGAGGAGCGTCGCCGATTTCTCAAAAACCGATAGATGGAGATGTAGGCCCACCATTGCGGCCCGCAGAGGGTGATCCACACCAGTTGCTTGAAGGCAATGAATGCGGTGAAGTCCTGACCATGGAGAGCTTTCGCGGCAAGTGCGGAGGGCAACCACGAAGGGAAGTTCAGTGTTGCCAGCACGGCCTCGACATAGCTCGGAACGCCACAGCATGCTGAGAGTGGAATCTCGCCATAGGCGACCCCGAGGCTCCAGGCGCTAAAGACAACAACCAGTGCGATGTTTGCGGCGGCCACCCAACGCTCGGCTCGCGTGAATATCATCAGCAAATCCTTCCGTTGAGCACTGGATCCTTCACGGCAGCTCCGCACTCCCCATCCGACCCAAAATCGTCCGCGTCCTTCCCGCCAGATACGCCGACCCCGGTGTCTTCTCAAACCGCTTGGGTGCAGGCAGCATTACCGCCAGCCGCGCGGCTTCCGTGGCGCTCAGGCGCGAGGCGCTTTTGCGGAAGTAGTGCTGCGCGGCCGCCTCGGCGCCGAACACGCCTTCGCCCCATTCCACGCTGTTCAGATAAATCTCCAGGATGCGCTGCTTGCTCAGCAGCTGCTCCAGCAGCAGCGTGAGTACAAATTCCTGCCCCTTGCGCAGCAGCGTGCGTTCGCCGGAGAGCAGCAGGTTCTTGGCCAGTTGCTGCGTGATGGTGGAGCCGCCACGGATCTTGGGGGCGCGCACGGGGCGGTCGGGGGCTCGGGCCTGGGCTTTGTTGGCCAGGGCCTCGGCCTTTGCGTTGCGCTCCCAGGCTTTTTCGATGGCATTCCAGTCCACGCCGTCGTGGCTCACAAAGCCATCGTCTTCCGAGGCGATCACGGCGCGCTTGAGCTGGTCGGAGATGCTGGCGTAGGGCATCCACTGCTGGCGCCAGGGGACGCTGCCTTTGGTGGTGAGCAGCGTCCAGGCCTCGGAGCGCTGAAAGCTGGTGGATTCGGGGTCGATGACCACCATGGCAGCGATACGGACCACAAAGAACAGCTGCAGCGCCACGAAGGCGAGCACCACCAGTCCCAGCCAGCGCAGCACGGCTTTCATCGCGGTGTGTCTCCTCGTGTGGGGTTTTGTTATTTAGATGAGTTGGCCTGCTGCATTTCCTGCAGCACCTGGGCCGACGGCGGGCGCACGCCGCGCCACAGCAAGAAGGCTTCGGCGGCTTGCTCGACCAGCATGCCCAGGCCGTCGCGCGGAACGGCGCCGTGCTGGCGGGCCCAATCCAGAAAACCCTGCGCGGCGGGGCCATACATCATGTCGTAGGCCAGGCAACCGGGGCGCAGCACGCTGGCGGATACCGGCACTTCGGCACCGGCCAGGCTGCTGGCCGTGGCATTGATAATGACATCAAAATTGGCCTCTAGCGCTTGTGGAGTAAGCGCAATAAGCTCTGATTTTTGTAGCAATGCAAGCGCACTGTGCGACTGCACCAGGGCCTGCGCCCTGGCCAGCGTGCGGTTGGCCACCGTGATGTGGCGGGCTCCTGCCAGCAACAACGGGCCCAGCACGCCCGCAGCGGCGCCACCGGCGCCCACCAGCAGCACATCGCGCCCCGCCAGCGACACACCCGCGTTGCGCGTGATGTCGGCCACCAGGCCCAGGCCGTCGGTGTTGTCGGCATAGATGCTGCCGTCGGCGCGGAAGGTGAGGGTGTTGGCCGCACCGGCCAGCTGCACGCGCTCGCTGCATTCGGTGGCGAGAAGTGGTGCGTCGGTTTTGAACGGCACCGTCACGTTGCAACCGCGCCCACCCTGGGCCACAAAGTCGCGCACGCCCTGGGCAAAACCATCCATGGGCACCAGGCGGCGTTCGTAGGCGATGTGCTCACCCGTCAGTTCGGCAAAGCGGGCGTGGATGGCGGGGGAGCGGCTGTGCGCCACCGGATTGCCCATCACGCAGTACAGGTCGGCGGCTTGGCTCATGGGTAAGAAATCGTGCGGTATGAAAAAAGGCGGGTTGGCAGGGCCGCTGCGGGCAGGGCCTGGTGGCGACTAGCGGACGCTGGTCTCCAGCGTCTGATCGCGCGTGAACTTGAAGCGCGCCACCATGGCGATCTGGTCGGCCTTCTTGCGCATGTCGGCGCCAAACGCGCCAAACGGGCCGGCAGCCCGGGCAATCGCCTCGGCGCGCCGGTCCAGCGTGGGGTTGCCCGAGCCTTGCACCACCTCGGTGTCGAGCACGCGGCCGTCGTGGTTGACGGTGACGATCATGGTCAGCTCGCCATACAGCTTCTTGCCGCCCTGTTCGGGGAAGTTTTCGGTGCCCTTGTCTTCCACCTTGCGGCGCAGGCCGTCGTAATAGATGGCGTAGGCCTCCTCGCGCGTGGCGGGGCTGATGTAGCGCTTCTTGGGGCGCGAGTTTTCTTCATTGATGCGCTTTTCGATCTCGGCGAGCAGCTTGACGAGCTGGCGGCGCTTTTCCTGCTCGTTGGCCTGCTCGGCGCTCTGGCTAGCCTGGCGCGGATCGGGCTCGGGCATGGTGGCCAACTGCTTGCGCAACTGGGCCAGCAATTGCGCCTGCTGCTCCTGCATCGCATCCATCTTGCGCTGGGCTTCTTCGTAGTCGTCGCCCACCGTGGTCAGCGCGGTGTAGGGCAGGGGGCTGGTGGCGCGGCCCTTCTCGGCATCGCCGCCGCCAGCCAGGTTGGCCTGGGCAATCGCCTGGGCCTTGTCGGGGCGTTCGTTGGACTTGGCGTTGACCAGGATGACTTCGAGCGGCGTGTCCTGGAACACGCGGTTGAAGCCCTCGGGGTCAATGAAACGCACCGAGATGAGCGCGGCATGCACGGCCACCGAGATGCCCAACGCGAGCTGCAGCGTGCTGAAGGTGCGGAGGAAGGCAGGGAGTTTCATCGCCAGCAATTATCAGGGGCTGTCAGAGGGAATCAGGCGGCCGGTGCTGCTGCAGCGGCTTCGGCGGGTGCCTCGCTCACGTCCACTGCAATGGCAATCGGTCCGGCCACGGTATCGTCGTCCTCGGCATCGTCCACCGGGCCGTCGTCGCTGGTGTCGGCCGGGTCATCCAAGCGCTCGATCACGGTGCCATGGATATCGAGGGTGATCTCGTCCACCTCGCCCAGCTTGACCTTCAGGCGCGCGCCGCGCGGCAGGTTCTGCGCGCCCAGCACGGGGAAGACCAGCGGAATATCGTCTGCACGAACGAGGAAGCTGCCGCCCGGGCCTTCCTTGAAGACGGTGACGTTGAGCTCAGTGATGCCGTTCTGCTCTACATATTTGAGCGTCCAGAACCGTTCCATGCCCGCCTGGTAGCCGTTGTAGGCGCTGTAGGCGCCGTCAAAGCTGCTGATGATGGAGAACAGGTCGGCATCCTTGGGCTTGAAAGGCGCGGCCAGCGCAGCGGTCTTGCCGTGGCGGGCGCAGGCAATGATTTGCCACTGGTTGACCAGGTCGGTGTAGCGGCGCAGGGGCGACGTGGCCCACGAATACGCTTTGACGCCGATGCCCGCATGCGGCAGCGCCTTGGTGCCCATCCGCACCTTCACGCCCGGCGCCATGCTGGCCTGGCTGCGGTAGATGCCGGGCACTCCCAGCTCGGCCATCCAGCTGCCCCAGGTGCTGTTGGCCACGATCATGGCCTCGGCCACGATCAGGTCGAGCGGCGCGCCGCGCTGGCGTACGCTGATCTGCACTCGTTCATCGCCCGTGGGCTCGGCACCGTTGTTGCCGACCAGGCGGAAGTTGTAGTCCGGCCGGTTGAAGTTCTCGGGCTTGCCACGCACCACTTCGCGGCGGGCTTTGAGGTCCTTGGCAAGGCGGTGCAAAAATGATAGCTGGGGGCGCAGGTCAGACAAGCGCTGGGGGTCGTTTTGATGCTCGAACGCCGGGTTGGAGAGCCATTCTTCGGTCACCACGCTGTCGAGCTGGTCGTGGCGCAGGTTGGCGACCACGTGCACGCGCTCCAGTTTGGTTTCGGAACTCTTGAATTCCAGCGTGGCTTCGTCGATGGTCACGTACAGCGACACGGCCGGGTTGGCGCGACCTTCGTCCAGCGTGTACGTCTGCACCACGTCGTCGGGCAGCATGGTGATCTTGTAGCCCGGCATGTACACCGTGGACAGGCGCGCGCGGCCGAGCTGGTCGATGGCGCTGCCCGGCTGGATGGCCAGGCCCGGCGCGGCGATGTGGATGCCCAGCACCACGGTGCCCGTGCCCAGGCCCTGCACCGACAGCGCATCGTCGATTTCAGTGGTCTGCGAGTCGTCGATGGAGTACGCCCGCGCGGTGGACAGCGGCAGCTCGTCGGCAATGACGGGCGCGGTGACGGCCGGAAAGCCCGTGCCCTTGGGGAAGTTCTCGAACAAGAAGCGCTTCCAGTGGAACTGGTAGGCCGAGTCGATGGCGCCGGCCTTTTGCAGCAGGTCGAGCGGCGCGGTGTGCGTGGCGCGGCTGGCGTCCACCACGGCCTTGTACTCGGGCGCGTTCTTGTCGGGCTTGAACAGGATCTTGTAAAGCTGGTCGCGGATGGGCTGCGGGCATTCGCCCCGTCCCAGCGCGGCGGCCCATTCGTCGATCTGCGCGAGGATGGCCTTTTTCTTCTCGATGGCGGCCAGCGCCTGCTGCAGGATCTCGGCCGATGCCTTCTTGAACCGGCCCTTGCCCGCACGGCGGAAATAGTGGGGCGCGTCGTACAGGCGGAACAGTGCGCCGGCCTGCTGGGCCAGGGTGGCGTTTTCAGAGAAATAGTCCCGCGCCAGGTCGGCAAAGCCGAACTCGTCTTCGGGCGCGAACTCCCAGGCCAGGTCCAGCTCAATGGTTTCGGCCACGGCCTGGGCCTGGGCGATCAAGTCGGCAGGCGAGGGTTTCTCGAATTTCAGGAGGATGTTGGCGGCCTTGACCTTGACCCGCTTGCCCGAGTCGAGCTCAACCTGGGCGGATGTATCGGCTTCGGACAGGATACGACCGGCCATGAACTTGCCGGCTTCTTCAAACAATGCGTGCATGGGCGGCATTGTCCCATGGGTGCCGCGCCGGTCCGACGGCCCCGGGCCTGCCCCTATGATCCAGGGCTTTGCACGATGGCCCGGTTCTTTCGACATGTTTTTTGATGCCATTGCCGTTCCGCTGGCCTTGCTCGCAGTGGCTTTGCCGTTTCTGTTCGCCGTCACTGACTCCCCAATCGCCAACTTCTGGCCGCTGATCGCGTCCTGGGTGTGTGGGGCGGTGCTTTTGCTGCTGGCAGCCGGGTGGGCACGCGCCGGGGTCGCGCAGCGCAGGGGGCCTGCGGGCTGGGGTTGGCTGCTGGCGGGTGGGCTGGGGCTGGCCGCGCTGGTGGCCAGCGTCATCGGGCTGGTGCAGTACCTTGCTGGCGATGTCGGCCTAGGGCCCTGGATTCACGCTTCGGTGCCGGGCCAGGCGGTGGGCAACCTGCGCCAGCGCAACCAGCAGGCCACCCTGCTCAGCCTGGGCGCGTGGGCCTGGCTGTGGTGGACGCTGCATGCCCGTCCACAAGGCAACGCGGACTTTGCCGGGGCGGCCAGCCCAGGCCGCGCACCTTCCTCCGGCGTGTGGGGCGTGCTGACCGCCGTGGCGCTGATGTGGATCGCCGTGGGCGGGGCCGCCACAGCGTCGCGGACCGTGGTGGTGCAGTGGCTGCTTGTCCTGGTGCTTCTGGTCGTGTGGCGTGGCGCGGGCCGTGGCGAGGCGCTGCGCCTGGGTATCGCAGGGTTTGCGGTTTTTCTGGTGGCCGCCTGGGTGCTGCCCGAGGCGCTCTGGAAGTTCCAGGGCGTGCGCGCAGATGCCTTGTTCCACCGATTTACGGACGGATCGCACACCTGCACCAGTCGGCGGGTGCTGTGGTCCAACGTGCTCACCCTGATTGCGCAGAAACCGTGGCTGGGCTGGGGCTGGGGCGAACTGGACTACGCACACTACATCACGCTGTTCCCGGGCGAGCGCTTTTGTGTGCTGCTGGACAACGCGCACAACCTGCCCCTGCACCTGGCCGTAGAGCTGGGCCTGCCCGCTGCCGTGGTGTTGTGCGGAGTCGTCGTGGCAGGGTGCCTGTGGGCCCGGCCTTGGAGCGAAACCGAGCCCGTGCGCCAACTGGCCTGGGGCGTGCTGGCGATCATCGGACTGCACAGCATGCTGGAATACCCGCTGTGGTACGGGCCGTTCCAGGTGGTGGCCTTGCTCTCGGTGGCGATCCTGGTCTTGCCCCGGCGCGACGAAGCATCGGATGGGCGCGCGTGGCCTGCGGGGGCTGCTGCGCTGGTGGCCGCCTTGGCAGTCCTGGGTGCCTGCGGCCTTGCCGCCTGGGACTACCACCGCGTGAGCCAGCTTTACAAGCCGGGGGCGCAGCGGGCTGCCGCGTACCGTGAGGACACGCAGGCCAAGGTGTCCCATTCGCTGCTGTTTTCGGGCCCGCTGGACTTTGCGCGCCTGACCACCACGGGGCTGACCCGCGACAACGCAGCGCGCATGAACGCCCTGGCCCAGGAACTGCTGCATTACTCCCCCGAGCCCCGCGTCATTGAAGTGCTGGTTGAAAGCGCCGTGATGCTGGGCAAGGACGACGAAGCGGCTTTCCACATGAAGCGCTACCGTGCAGCCTACCCGGACGACTATGCCCGCTGGATGGGGGCGGGTGGAACCCGGGCATCCCAGGCACGTTGAAGAGGTTCTGATGCGCTGGTGCCCCTGGCGCCCGGTTGATGTCAGGCCAGAGCCAGGAACTCCGTCACCTGGGGCAGGTAGTCGCTGAAATTGGCGAGGGCGTGTTGTCCCCCCTCCTGCACCACCAGCCGTGCCTGCGGGTAGCGCGCCACCATTTCACGCCAGTCCAGCACCTCGTCGCCCTTGGCAATGATGGCCATCTCGGGCGCTGCGGGCGGCTGGCCTGCGGTGTCCAGCGCGCGCAGCTCGTCAATGTATTCAGGCTGGAAGTAAAACCGCTCAGCTGGGTCGTGCCAGGTGGTCTGCTCGCCGATGTACCGCGCAAGGTCACGCGCCGGGTGCACGGCCGGATTGAGCATCACGCTGGGGCAGCCCTTGTGCTGCGCCACCCAGCTGGCGTAAAAGCCACCGAGCGAGGAGCCGATCACCGCCATTGCTGCTCCGGGCCACAGGGCAATGCCCTGCGCGACCAGTTCCATCGCCGCTTTGGGGGAGGGCGGCAGCTGGGGGCACCAGAAGGTGACACCCGGGTGGTGCTGCGCCACATGCGCGGCCATCTGCCGCGCCTTGGCAGACTGGGGCGAAGAGCGAAAGCCGTGCAGGTACAGAAGGTGGGTGGTGGTCATGGAGGGGGAAAACGACAGGGCAGGGGAATCACTGCTGCGAAAGGGGTGGCCGAGACATAAGATGCATGGCATGGGCACCACGCGGTGGGCCCGCTGCCTTGATCCCCACCATGACTGATTTTGCCCCGCTTTCCACCGCCAAACGCTGGGCTTTGGGATCCACCGACAAGCCTCCCACGTCGCTGGGCCGCTTTGAACTGAAAAAGCTGCTGGGCCGGGGCGCCCAGGCCACCGTGTGGCTGGCGCTGGACCCGCGCCTGCAGCGCGAGGTGGCCATCAAGCTCATGCGCCCCGTGGAGGACCAGGACCCGTCGGTGCTGGAGCACTGGCTGCGCGAAGCCCGGCATGTGGGGCGCCTGGCGCACCCCTTCATCGTTCCGGTGTTTGAGGCCGATGTGCAGGGCCGCCAGCCCTACATCGTGTTCGAGTACGTTCCAGGCAAGACGCTGGCCGAGCATCTGGCGCAGCAGGGGCGCTGCACGCCGCACGACGCAGTGGCGCTGATGGTGGATGTGCTGGATGGCCTGCAGGCCGCACACCAGGCCGGCATCGTGCACCGCGACCTCAAGCCTTCCAACATCATGATCGACACCCAGCGCCACGCGCGGGTGATGGACTTCGGCATGGCGGCACCGGTGCAGGCTGTGCCGGATTCGCAACTGGCCAGTGGCACCCCGGCGTACCTCGCGCCCGAGGCGGCGGACGGGGCGGCCCCTGCACCGGCCATGGATGTGTATTCGGCCGCCCTGGTGCTGGTGGAGCTTCTCACGGGCCGGCGACTGATCCACCAGAAGGACGCCTGGCAGGCGCTGTACCGCGTTGCCAACGAAACCCTGGTGCTGCCGGAAGACCTGGGGCCGGGCGTGGACGACGCCCTGCGGGCCATTTTGCAACGTGCGATGGCGCGCGAGCCGGGCCAGCGCTATCCGTCGGCGGCGGAGTTTCGCGATGCCTTGCGTGCCTGGGCCGCTCCGGCCAGCGCGCCCACGGCCGCCAGCAATGCCACGCTCGACTTCCTGCTGCGGCGCATGCGCCACAAAAGCGACTTTCCGGCGCTGTCGGACTCGGTGGCGCGCATCCAGCGCGTGGCCAACTCCGAGGACGACAGCATCAGCGATCTCACACACGAGATCCTCAAGGATGTGGCTCTCACCAACAAGTTGCTGCGCTTGGTCAACAGCGTGCATTTCGCGCATGCGGGCCGGGGCACCATCAGCACCGTGTCGCGGGCCGTGAGCCTGGTGGGCTTCAACGCCGTGCGCAACATGGCACTCAGCCTGGTGCTGCTGGACCACATGCAGGACAAGGCCCATGCAAGCCAGATGCGCGAGGAGTTTTTGCGCGCCATGATGGCTGGCTCGGTGGCGGCGGAGCTGTGCGAGCCCGGCCAGGCGGCTGAAGAGGCCTTCATTGGCGCGATGTTCCAGAACCTGGGCCGCATGTTGTGCGAGTTCTACTTTCCGGATGAGGCGCGCCAGGTGCGCGCCCTGATGGAGACTGGCCGCGTGGAGGGGGGCGAAGAGTCGGCCGCGCTGCAGGTGCTGGGCCTGGGCTTCGAGGACCTGGGGGTTGGCGTGGCCCGCGTCTGGGGGCTGCCCGAGAGCCTGCAGCGCTGCATGCGCAAGCCCCTGGGCTCGCCCATGCAACGCGCGCCGGAGCAGGGGGTGGAGCGCCTGCGCTGGGTGGCGATGGCTGCCAATGAGGTGGCCAGCACCCTGCTGGCGAGCGATGCCGCGTCGCTGGAAGCCCGCCTGGCCCAGATCGGCACCCGCTATTCCCGTACGCTGGCGCTGTCTCCCGCAGCGATTTCGGAGGGCACTTTGCGCGCCCGCCACAAGCTCGTGGCGCTGGCCGAGGCGCTGGACCTGCGCGTAGCCCCCGGCACGCCTGCGGCGCGGCTGCTGCAGCTGCCCCCGGCGGCCGGTGCCGGGCCCGCGCAGGATGACGCCCTGGGCTCGCACGAGCTGCGGGCCAGCGAAACCCAGCCCTTGCCAGCGGTGCTGGAGTCGCAGGCCAGCGGCGCCGTGTCGGTCGCGCAGGTCAACGAAGTGCTGGCAGCGGGCATCCAGGACATCACCAATGCCATGGTCGAGAGTTTTCAGCTCAACGACGTGTTGCGCATGATCCTGGAGACCATGTTCCGCGCGCTGGGGTTTCGGCGCATGGTGTTTTGCCTGCGTGAGGCACGCACCGATTTGCTGACCGGCCGCTTTGGCCTGGGCGAGGGCAGCGATGCCGCCGTGCGTGCCATGAAAGTCCCGCTCAAGGCGCCGGGCGACCTGTTTGCCGCCGTCTGCCTGCGCGGTGCCGATACGCTCATCAACGACGCGACGGAGCCCAAGATGCAGGCCCGCCTGCCCGAGTGGTACCGCGCGGGGCTCAATGCCCCCTCGTTCCTGCTGCTTCCGCTGCAGATCAAGGGGCAGACGTTTGCGCTTATCTATGCCGACCAGTCCACGGCAGGGGGCATCGTGGTGGACGACAAGGCCCTGGGCCTGCTGCGCACCCTGCGCAACCAGGCGGTGATGGCCTTCCGCCAGGCGGGGTGACGGTGGCGCGGCCCCAAGGGCCGCGATAATCCCGCGATGGCCGTTGTTTTTGAAAAGCCCTCGCTCGCCCAGCGTTTTCTTCCCCTGTTTCGCGGGTTTGACCTGCCGCTCATGCTGGTGGTGGCGTTGCTCGCCTGCGCCGGGCTGGTGGCCATGTATTCATCGGGCTACGACCACGGCACACGATTTTCGGACCATGGGCGCAACATGCTCATTGCGGGTGCCATTTTGTTCATGGTGGCCCAGGTGCCGCCCCAGAAAATCATGCTGTTCGCTGTGCCGCTGTATGCGGCCGGCGTGGCGCTGCTCTTGGCGGTGGCGCTGTTTGGCATCACCAAAAAAGGGGCGACGCGCTGGATCAATGTGGGCATCGTCATCCAGCCCAGCGAGATCCTGAAAATTGCCATGCCCCTGATGCTGGCCTGGTGGTTCCAGAAACGCGAGGGCACCTTGCGCCCGCTCGACTTTGCGGCGGCAGGGCTGCTGCTGGCCGTTCCGGTGGGGCTGATCATGAAGCAGCCCGATCTGGGTACGTCGCTACTGGTTCTGGCAGCTGGCCTGTCCGTGATCTTCTTTGCCGGGCTCTCCTGGAAACTGGTGCTGCCGCCGGTGGTGCTGGGGGGCGTGGGCATCCTGGCCCTGGTGTTGCTGGGGGACCAGTTGTGCGCGGACGGCGTGCGCTGGTCGGTGCTGCACGACTACCAGCAGCAGCGCATCTGCACCCTGCTCGACCCCACACGCGACCCGTTGGGCAAGGGGTTCCACATCATCCAGGGCATGATCGCCATCGGCTCGGGGGGCATGTGGGGCAAGGGTTTCATGGCGGGTACGCAGACGCATCTGGAGTTCATCCCCGAGCGCACCACCGACTTCATCTTTGCCGCGTTTTCCGAGGAGTTCGGGCTGGCAGGCAACCTGTTTCTGCTGGTCTGCTTTTTGATGCTGGTCTGGCGCGGCCTGGCCATCGCCGCAGGGGCCACCAGCCTGTTCGGACGCCTGATGGCCGGGGCGGTCTCGATGATCTTTTTCACCTATGCCTTTGTGAACATGGGTATGGTCAGCGGCATCCTGCCCGTGGTGGGCGTGCCGCTGCCTTTCATCAGCTATGGCGGCACCGCCATGGTCACCCTGGGCCTGGCGCTGGGCATCCTGATGTCGGTGGCCCGGGCCCAGAAGCAGGACCCCAAGGACGCTCGGCCTGCCCTATAGCCATAGGCTCCGCTGGGAGATCAGGAACACCTTCCAGGGTCTTTACCCAGGCGTTGCGTGCAGGGCGGCAAGAGGGTACAAACCGGCAGGCCAACTGTGCCTTGGCCTATGCAACCGGAGGGATTCCCTATGGCGGCGAAGTTCGAGCTGAAGAAGTCGAAGAACGATAAATTTGTCTTCAACCTGTTGGCCTCCAATGGCCAGATCATCCTCACCAGCGAGATGTATGAATCACGGGCCAGTGCACTGAACGGCATCGAATCCGTGCGCAAGAACGCTCCCGATGATGGCCGCTTCGGTCGCCTGAGTGCCAAGGATGGATCGCCCTATTTCACGCTCAAGGCGGGTAATGGCCAGGTGATCGGCCAAAGCCAGATGTATTCCGGTGCCAAGGCGCGCGATGCGGGCATCGAGTCGGTGCAGACCCATGCGCCCCAGGCCGTCCTGGACGATCAGACGGCAGTTTGATGCTCTGGGCAGGTGCGTTGTGGCAGGGGGCATGTGCCCCCTTGTCCGGTAAGGTGGGGCTGCGCGCCTAAAATGCCCTGATGACTTCCCGCTCCACCACTGCCGCGCCCCAGCGTGCGGCCACCAGCCAGCGCATCGATGTCGCTCGCGAATTGTTGCTGACCCCTTTCGGGCTTGACGAAAGCCATCTGGCACGAGCACTGGCCGAGATCCGTACCCACAAGGTGGACGATGCCGACCTGTACTTCCAGTACACCCGCAGCGAGGGCTGGAGCCTCGAAGAGGGCATCGTCAAGACCGGTTCCTTCAGCATCGACCAGGGTGTGGGTGTGCGCGCGGTGAGCGGCGAGAAGACGGCGTTTGCCTATTCGGACGACATCTCCGAGGCGTCCTTGTTGGACGCAGCCCGAACTGTAAGGTCTATTTCGACCGCAGCGCAGGCGGGTAAAGCGCGAGTAGCTCCTAAAAAAGTAGCGGCAGGCCGCAGCCTGTACCCCGGCGTGGACCCCATTGCCTCGCTCGACAGCACCGCCAAGGTGGCCTTGCTGGAAAAGCTGGAGCAGCGCGCCCGCGCCAAGGACCCGCGCGTGGCGCAGGTCATGGCCGGGCTGGCGAGCGAATACGACGTGGTGCTGGTGGCCCGTGCCGACGGCACCCTGGCGGCCGATGTGCGCCCGCTGGTGCGCCTGTCGGTCACGGTGATCGCCGAGCAGAATGGCCGCCGCGAAATGGGTTCGGCGGGCGGCGGTGGTCGTTTCGGCCTGGCCTATTTTGACGACGAGCAGATGGGCAAGTACGTGGACGAGGCCGTGAATGCGGCCCTGGTCAACCTCGAATCGCGCCCCGCCCCTGCGGGCGAGATGACGGTGGTGCTGGGGTCGGGCTGGCCCGGCATCCTGCTGCATGAAGCCATTGGCCACGGGCTGGAAGGCGACTTCAACCGCAAGGGCTCGAGCGCATTCAGCGGCCGCATCGGCCAACGCGTGGCGGCCAAGGGCGTGACGGTGCTGGACGACGGCACCATCGCCGACCGCCGTGGATCGCTCAACGTGGACGACGAGGGCCACGCCAGCCAGCGCAATGTGCTGATCGAGGATGGCATCTTGAAGGGCTACATCCAGGATTCGCTCAACGCGCGCCTGATGGGTGTGGCACCCACCGGCAACGGCCGCCGCGAGAGCTATGCCCACATCCCCATGCCGCGCATGACCAACACCTACATGCTGGGCGGCGACAAGGACCCGCAGGAAATCATCGCCAGCATCAAGAAGGGCCTGTACGCCAGCAACTTCGGCGGCGGACAGGTGGACATTACCTCGGGCAAGTTCGTGTTCTCGGCCAGCGAAGCCTACTGGGTGGAAAACGGCAAGATCCAATACCCCGTGAAAGGCGCGACCATCATCGGCAGCGGCCCCGAGTCGCTCAAGAAGGTCACCATGATCGGCAACGACATGCGCCTTGACAGCGGCGTAGGCACCTGCGGCAAGGAAGGCCAGAGCGTACCCGTGGGCGTGGGCCAGCCTACGCTGCGTATCGAGGGGTTGACGGTGGGTGGGACGGCCTGACGATCGGCGACAGCGTTCCTGCTTCGGCTCGACACGCTGACTGTTGCTCGCTTCCACCATCTTTGGCCTTGTGCGGTGCACAAAGCGCGTGGTGCATGCCCTGGCAGCGCAAAATGGCGCATGCCCGCGACGCGCCCCAGTCAGCTACTGACCCTTCAGTCATTTGGCGACATCAGCCGCTTTCTGCGTGAAGGCGTGGCCGATGAGGAATCTCGCCAACTGCGCGATAGCTTGAGCGCGCTCTCAACGCAGATCGACGAGGCGGTGCGGATCCGCCGCACCAGCACCGATACCACAGCCATCACCCGGCGTGTGTTGACTTTGTCGCATTGCGCCCGCGAGCACCAGCTGTTCCTGACGGGCCTGGGATCGGCCTGGCACGCGTTGTACGAGTTCGGGGCCTATGAACGTGCGCTGAGGGAGTTGCGCAATGCGATCGCGGACTGGCAGCAGATGCTGGAGCGGCGCAGCCCGAAGGAAAGTGCAAGCTTCGACCAGTTTGAGCTACTGGCCTGGCGCACGCTGGGCGAGGCGCTGCTGCTCATCGACATGTATGAGCACCAGAGCGATCCACCCAGTGACCTGCAGGATCGGGCGCCGCCGCGCAAGTTGTCAGTCCTGCAGCGTGCGAGCGCTTGGTTTCGTCGCTGGAGGCGTTGAATCAGGGGGTTGGAAGTGGGGCCTGGTAGGCATCCGGATTACCATTGCTGTCGCGCAATCGCAACAATCCGGGGGTGCTGCACTGCCGCACTCCTGTGCTACATTGGCTGCCATGCAAGTTCGCAGCGCGTTTTATTTTTGGTTTTTTATCTCGGTCCCCGGCGGATGAGAGGAAAACGCGCAAGCAAACACAACCTTCCCATACCAACCGCCGACGCTGCAAAGCCCGGCGGTTTTTGTTTTTCTGCCCTCCCGTTTTTTCATCCCTCCCACTACTTTTACTCCACGAGGAAGCAACCATGACGGCCACCACCACCCCGACCAGCGATGCCTGGTACCGCAGCGTCGAGAAAACCAGCCAGACCGACGACGAACGTATCAAGGACATTACCGTGTTGCCTCCTCCCGAGCATCTGATCCGCTTTTTCCCGATCCGTGGAACGCCGGTCGAGACGCTGATCACCCAGACCCGCAAGAACATCCACAACATCATGGCCGGCAAGGATGACCGCCTGCTGGTGGTGATCGGCCCATGCTCCATCCACGATCCGGCTGCCGCTGTTGAGTACGCGCGCCGCCTCATGGCCGCGCGCACGCAGTACGCCGACACCCTGGAAATCGTGATGCGGGTGTACTTTGAGAAGCCACGCACCACGGTGGGCTGGAAGGGCCTCATCAACGACCCGTACCTCGACGAAAGCTACCGCATCGACGAAGGCCTGCGCATTGCGCGCCAGCTGCTGATCGAAATTAACCGCCTTGGCATGCCCGCCGGCAGCGAGTTCCTGGATGTGATTTCGCCCCAGTACATCGGCGACCTCATCAGCTGGGGCGCCATTGGCGCCCGCACCACAGAAAGCCAAGTGCACCGCGAGCTGGCCTCCGGCATCTCGGCGCCTATCGGCTTCAAGAACGGCACGGATGGCAACATCCGCATTGCCACCGACGCGATCCAGTCGGCCAGCCGGGGCCACCACTTCCTGTCGGTGCATAAAAACGGCCAGGTGGCCATCGTCAACACCAAGGGCAACAAGGATTGCCACGTGATCCTGCGCGGCGGCAAGACGCCCAACTACGACGCTGCCAGCGTGGCCGCTGCCTGCAAGGACCTCGAAGCCGCCAAGCTGCCCGCCACCCTGATGGTGGACTGCAGCCATGCCAACAGCAGCAAGCAACATGAAAAGCAGCTCGACGTGGCGCGCGACATCGCCGCTCAGCTCGCCGGTGGCTCGCGCAGTGTGTTCGGCCTCATGATCGAGAGCCACCTCACCGCCGGTGCCCAGAAGTTCTCACCGGGCAAGGACCAGCCCGGCGCGCTGGAGTATGGCAAGAGCATCACGGACGCCTGCTTGGGCTGGGACGATTCGCTGACGGCGCTGGCTGAGCTGTCTGACGCCGTGAAGGCGCGCCGCGCGCGGTGATCTGCGCCGCTGGCCGAAGGCCCTAAACTGGAAGCCCGTGGCGGGCCGTGCAAGGGAGCACGGCAGTCGCTGCCACGGTTTCAGTAGATAGAAAGGCAAACCATCATGCACAGCGAAGTGTCGGTCCGTCTGGCCGGAAACCAGGAATTCCGTTTTGATCTGGAGGGCGCCGAGCCCATGGGCCACGAGGCTGGCAGGCGCTGGCTGGATGATCAGTTCACCGCGCTCGATTGCGAACCCCTGCGCGCCAGCGGCAAGGTGCTGCTGGCGGACAAGGTTCTCACAGTGGCCCGCGCTGCGGGGGCTTCGTTGCTGGCCGACCCGGCATGGTCCCGTGACTTTGCGCGCGCTGCCAGCGCGGCGCTCGCCAAGCCCGTGGTGCGCGTGGACGTCCCGGGCATGGCGGTATCGTTCTGATTTTTGAAGTAAATCAGGCCCCGGCGCTTGCCTGGTAAGTGTTGGCAGCTATTTATTTTGTAGCGATTCCAGCAGTTTGGCGTGGATGCCGCCAAATCCCCCGTTGCTCATGCATACGATGTGATCCCCGGGGCGGGCTGCCGCTGTGACCTGTTTTACCAGGGTGTTGATGTCGGCAGCGGTTTGCGCCCGCAGGCCTGGGCCCACGCCCAGGGGGGCTAGGGCCTGCGCCGCGTCCCAGTCCAGCCCGGCCGTGTGGCAGAACGCGAGGTCGGCAGGCTCCAGCGCCCACGGCAGTTGGGCCTTCATGGCGCCCAGTTTCATGGTGTTGCTGCGGGGCTCGAACACCGCCAGGATGCGCGCACCCTGGCCCAGGCTGCGGCGCAGGCCGTCCAGCGTGGTTCTCAGGGCGGTGGGGTGGTGGGCAAAGTCGTCATACACCGCAACGCCATTCACGGTGCCGCGCAGTTCCATGCGCCGCTTCACGTTCTGAAAGGTGGCCAGTGCCGTAGCGGCCTGCTCGGGGCTCACGCCCACATGGTGGGCGGCGGCAATGGCCGCCAGTGCGTTGAGCTGGTTGTGCACGCCGGTCAGCGCCCACTCCACCCGGGCGGCCTTGCGCCCCTGGTGCAGCACGTCGAATGCCTGGGGGTCGCCTTGTGCCGAAAAGTCGCTGACGGCTTCGCCGAAGCTGGCCACTTCGCTCCAGCAGCCCGTGTGCAACACGCGGGTGAGGCTTTCTTCGAGACCGTTGACCACCACACGGCCCGATGGCGGCACCGTGCGCACGAGGTGGTGAAACTGCCGCTCGATGGCGGCCAGGTTGTCAAAGATGTCTGCGTGGTCGAACTCCAGGTTGTTCAGCACCGCAGTGCGAGGGCGGTAGTGCACAAACTTGCTGCGCTTGTCGAAGAAGGCGGTGTCGTATTCGTCAGCCTCGATCGCGAACAGCGGCGCGGCCCCCAGCGGCGCACTGCCGGGTGATGGTCGCCGGGGCGCCCCCAGGCGGGCGGACACGCCGAAATTCAACGGTACTCCGCCAATCAGAAAACCTGGCTGCTGCCCGGCGCTTTCCAGAATCCAGGCCAGCATTGAGGTGGTGGTTGTCTTGCCATGGGTGCCAGCAACCGCCAGCACATGGCGGCCTTGTAGTACATGCTCGGCCAGCCACTGCGGGCCGCTGGTGTAGGGCAGGCCTGCGTCCAGGATGGCTTCCATCAACGGAAACTTGGGCGAGCCGTCAGGCAGGCGGACGCGGCTGACCACGTTGCCGATGACAAACATGTCGGGCTGCAGGGCCAGTTGGTCGGCGCCAAAACCTTCGATCAGATCGATGCCCAGGGCCCGCAATTGGTCGCTCATCGGCGGGTAAACGCCAGCGTCGCAACCCGTCACCTTGTGGCCTGCCTCGCGCGCGAGCGCGGCCAGGCCGCCCATGAACGTGCCGCAGATGCCCAGTATGTGTATATGCATGGGCGCAGATTCTAAGGTTCAATAAAAAACAAGCCCCCAGCGCTTGGTGGATAAGCGCGAGAAGCTATGAAAAATATAGTGACCCTGGGCATATCTAGGGGTAACCCGTAGTCCAGGCAGGTGCTTCGGGCCACAATGCGGTTTCTTTTCCTGCCACCACCATCCCCTACCGCCATGCACACACCTTTGAGCGACGAAATCGCCCACACCACGGCCCGGCTGGTGGTGGAAGAGGGCCTGGAATGGGGCCCGGCCAAGCGCCGTGCGCTGCGCCAGATGGGCTTGCCTGCCCGCACGCCCCTGCCGAGCAACGACCAGGTCGAGGCCGCCGTACGGGAGTACATCCAGCTCTTTTGTGCCGATACGCAGCCGCACGAGCTGCGGGCGCTGCGCCAGCTGGCCCTCGTGTGGATGGAGCGCATGGCGGCCTTCCGTCCCCATCTGGCGGGGGCTGTATGGCATGGTACAGCCACGCGGCTGTCCGACATTTACCTGCAGTTGTTCTGCGATGACTCCAAATCTGCAGAAATAGCGCTCATCGATCACCATGTGGACTACGAGCCACGCACGGTCACCGGTTTTCATGGTGAGTCGGTCGAAGCGCTGAGCCTGGGCAGCAAGTCGCCCGAACTCAATGAGATGATCGGGGTGCA
Source organism: Acidovorax sp. FG60 (assembly GCF_057808995.1). Classification (NCBI taxonomy): domain Bacteria; kingdom Pseudomonadati; phylum Pseudomonadota; class Betaproteobacteria; order Burkholderiales; family Comamonadaceae; genus Acidovorax; species Acidovorax sp. FG60. The sequence continues at coordinate 6,712 of NZ_JBMDJC010000015.1, read as the reverse complement.
CTTGATGATCTATGACCTCGATGACCTGCGCGGCGCTTTGCGCCCGGATGCCCAAGGGCGTGTGCCGCGCGGTGACATGACCGCCGTTCGGCGCCTGCTCCAGGAAACCCCTGCCCCATGACAAGCCCTTCCGATCGCCCTGAGTCCATCCCCGCCACCAGCGATGCGCAACCGTCGGCCGCACGTAGGCGACTGCTGTACGCCGGGGTGGCAGGCACAGCAGCGTTGGGTGGTGCCGGCCTGGCATGGTGGAAGTTCCAGCCCCATGCCATGGAGCAGGGGGTGGAAGAAGCGCTCTGGGCGATGGAGTTTGAAAAGCCTGAAGGGGGCGTAGTGGCGCTGAAGTCTCTGGCTGGCAAGCCGCTGCTGCTGAACTTCTGGGCCACCTGGTGCCCGCCCTGTGTGGAAGAGCTGCCCATGCTCAATGCTTTCTATCGCCAACAGGCGCCGAACGGATGGCAAGTTCTGGGATTGGCCATCGACCAGCCCTCTGCCGTGCGCAAGTTTCTGCAGCGTATTCCGCTGGAGTTCCCCGTGGGTCTTGCCGGATTGGGCGGTACCGACCTGGGGCGATCACTGGGCAACCTTACCGGTGGCCTGCCGTTTACCGTGGTGCTCGGGGGCAACGGGCGTGTCCTGCACCGTAAAATGGGGCAAATCACCCCGCAAGACCTCCAGCTGTGGGCGCCTCTGCGCTGATCAACCAAGCCTTCTGTTCGGCATTTTTGTGGGCCCGGGCTGGGTATCGGCATGATGTAGTTCATCAAAAATACCTGTGGAAGACGGAGATAGGCTGAAATTGGAGTAAATTCGCGCCCTATTCAGTCATGACTTGCGCAAAGCAGGGCTCAGGCAAGCGGCTCGCCCAACGCGAGGCGGCTGTTGCGTCCCGATTGGCGTGAGTCCTATCAGTTTTATAGCCGTTGGAGCTCCCATGGATCTGCGAAAACTCAAAACCCTCATCGATCTCGTGTCCGAGTCGAACGTATCTGAACTCGAAATCACGGAAGCCGAGGGCAAAGTCCGCATCGTCAAGAGCGTGGGTGGTGTCGTTCAGCAGTACGTCCCCGCCCCGATGCAAGCGCCTGCGCCCCCTGCGTCTGCCGCCGCCCAAGTTGCCGAGTTGCCTGCGCCCTCGGCCCCTGCAGTCCCTGCTGGCCACATCGTCAAGTCACCCATGGTGGGTACGTTCTACCGTTCGTCCAGCCCGGGCGCCAAGGCTTTTGTTGAAGTCGGCAGCCAGGTCAAGGAAGGCGAAACCATCTGCATCATCGAAGCGATGAAGATCCTCAACGAAATCGAGGCTGACAAGTCTGGCACCGTCACCCGCATCCTGGGTGAAAACGGTCAGGCCGTGGAATACGGCCAACCTTTGTTCGTCATCGAATAAGGCGCGCATGTTCAAGAAAATCCTGGTCGCAAACAGAGGGGAGATCGCCCTTCGTATCCAGCGCGCCTGCCATGAGTTGGGTGTCAAGGCCGTGATGGTCTACTCCGAGGCCGACCGCGACGCCAAATACGTCAAGCTCGCCGAAGAAGCGGTGTGCATCGGCCCAGCGCCCTCGCCGTTGTCCTACCTGAACATGCCAGCCATCATCTCGGCCGCCGAGGTGACCGACGCCGAGGCCATTCACCCCGGCTATGGCTTCCTGTCTGAGAACGCAGATTTCGCCGAGCGCGTGGAAAAGAGTGGCTTCCAGTTCATCGGCCCCACGCCCGAGTCGATCCGCATCATGGGCGACAAGGTGTCGGCCAAGCAGGCCATGATCCGCGCAGGCGTGCCCTGCGTGCCGGGCTCCGAGGGCGAACTGCCCGATGACCCGGTGCAGATCCGCCGCATCGCCAAGGCCGTGGGCTACCCGGTGATCATCAAGGCCGCAGGCGGCGGTGGTGGCCGTGGCATGCGCGTGGTGCACACCGAAGCTGCCTTGGTCAATGCGGTGCAGATGACCAAGGCCGAAGCGGGCGCTGCGTTTGGCAATCCTGCGGTGTACATGGAGAAGTTCCTCCAGAACCCGCGCCACATCGAAATCCAGATCCTGGCCGACAAGCACCGCAATGCGGTGTATTTGGGCGAGCGCGATTGCTCCATGCAGCGCCGCCATCAGAAGGTCATCGAAGAGGCTCCAGCCCCCGGCATCCCCCGCAAACTGATCGAGAAGATCGGCGAGCGCTGCGTGGCCGCGTGCAAGAAGATCGGCTACCGTGGTGCGGGCACGTTCGAGTTCCTGTACGAAAACGGCGAGTTCTACTTCATCGAGATGAACACCCGTGTGCAAGTGGAACACCCCGTCACCGAGTGGATCACCGGCGTGGACATCGTGAAGACGCAGATCATGGTCGCGGCGGGCGAGAAGCTGCCGTTCACCCAGCGCCAGATCGAGATCCGGGGCCATGCCATCGAGTGCCGGATCAATGCGGAAGACCCTTACAAGTTCATTCCGTCGCCCGGGCGTATCACAACGTGGCATCCACCAGGCGGCCCCGGCGTGCGTGTGGATTCGCATGCGTACACCAACTACTTTGTGCCGCCTAACTACGACTCGATGATCGGCAAGATCATCGTGCACGGCGACACGCGCGAGCAGGCCCTGGCCCGCATGCGCACGGCGCTGTCCGAGACGGTGATCGAAGGCATCAACACCAACGTGCCGCTGCACCGCGAGCTGATGGTGGACGCCAAGTTCATGGCCGGTGGCACCAACATCCATTACCTGGAAGAGTGGCTGTCGCAGCACAAGCGCTGAAATCGTATTGCGCAGTCATTCACATGCTGGCTCCTGGCAACGGGTGCCAGCATTTCACTTTTTCTGAGAGGCTTCTATGTTTGAGCTGAGTCTGATGTGTCCCGAGGATCGGATCGAGGCGGTCAGCGATGCGCTGGATGCGCTGGATGCGCTGAGCGTTTCGGTGGAGGACGCTGATGCCCAGACCGACGCCGAGCAGGCCTTGTTTGGCGAGCCTGGCATGCCGCCGCCCAAGGATGGCTGGCAGCGCAGCAGGGTGGTGGCGCTCTTTCCTTCGGAGGTGGCAGCCCGGGAGGCCCAGCAACTGCTGGTGGTGCAGGATTTTTTTGCGGGCTGCCAGGTGCTGGGGGTTGCCCACGTGCCCGAGCAGGACTGGGTGCGGCTCACGCAATCGCAATTTGCGCCTGTGGACATCACGCCGGATTTTTGGATAGTTCCTACCTGGCACGAACTTCCCGCCGAGGCAAAGCGCAGCATCCGGCTGGATCCGGGCCTGGCGTTTGGCACCGGCACCCACCCCACGACGCGCATGTGTCTGCGCTGGATTGCCCGTAACGGTGCCACCGAGTCGTCCATGGGCAATCCGCTGGGCCGGGTTCTGGACTATGGCTGTGGCTCTGGCATCCTCGCCATTGGTGCGGCCAAGTTTGGTGCCACGGACATCGATGCGGTCGATATTGATCCTGCGGCGGTCGAGTCCACCGCGCTGAATGCACAGGCCAATGACGTGCGGCTCAACGCGGGTCTGCCCGACAAGGCACGGGGTGAATACCAGACGGTGCTGGCAAACATTCTTGCCACCCCCTTGCGCGTGCTGGCGCCCCTCTTGTGCAGCCACGTCGCGCCTGGCGGGAATCTGGTGCTGGCAGGCATTTTGGAACGCCAGGCTGAGGAGTTGAAAGAGGCATATGCTCCCTGGCTTCAGCTCGATGTGGCGGATACAGAAGATGGCTGGATCTTGATGACCGCCCGTCGCTAAGACGGGGCCGAAGCCCGCTTCGCCGGGGTCGCACGCGCCTCTACAATCCATCGCTGATGAGCCAGATCACTCGCTGCCCGTCCTGCTCTACCTCGTTCAAGGTGGTGGCGGACCAATTGCGCATCTCGCAAGGGTGGGTGCGTTGTGGTCAATGCAAAGAGGTGTTTGACGCTTCGGCGCACCTGCTTCCAGCGGCTCCACCAGCGTTGTTGCCCGATGTCTCGTTGACCGACATACGTCCGCCATCCATGCCGGTGGCGCGCAAGGCAGAGACGGGGCGGTCATGGGGTGAGCCGCCTTCTTCGCCACCGGTTGCCCCATCTGCGGAGGCGCTATCGCCAGCCTCCGAAAAACCAGCGTTTTCGCTGTTCCCCACAGGTGCTTCCGACGTAATGGCGGGGTTGCCGGATGCACAGGCCCAGGTGGTGGCTCCGGTTCTAGAGGTTCCTCAGCCTGCGGTGCCCGCGTTTCTGTCTGCGGCAGCCGGGACGGTGGCACCGGGTGCCGATGCGGGAATCGGCCCCTTCACTCCATTTGCCTGGCGCCCGGACTCCGTGCGCAATGTGCCAACAACGGGCGGGGATGTTGCAGGGATGCGGAGCGATGCCGTCGCCTTACCTCCTTTGGCCTTTCCCGAGGTGGCTGCTGATGGGTCATCTTCTTTGCCCAAGGGGGATCACCCCACTGCCTCGTTGTCAGCCGCGTTGCCCGGTGCAGGCGATGGAACATCACTCCCTGCAGGGTATGAGTTACCTGCTGCTGCTCTTCGAGATGGCGAAGAGGTGGCATCTGATCCAGCTGCACCCGTGGCGTTGACCCCGATGGGATACCCTGCGCTGGAGTTGCCTACCAAGACGGCGTTGCCGGTGGAAGATGCGGAGTCGAAAGAGCGGGCTGAAGAGCAGCCCGTGCCGCCGGTGGGTTTTGCGCAGCCTGTGACGCCGGAAATCGCGCCAGAGGCACTTGCGCTGGTGGAAGACCATTCGCCCGCAGCCGTGTTGCAGGCATCGACTCGCAAGCGATCCTCGGTCCGAAAGGCGTCGGATGCCGTTGACGAGGACGATGACCCAGAGGCCGGACAGGAAGTCAGCTTTGTAGTCGCTGCCCGGCGCAAGGCGTTCTGGCGCAGGCCGATGGTGCGCACGGTGCTTGGAGTGCTGCTTTTGATGTCTGTGGCGGTGCTTGCGCTGCAGGTCGCTGTTCAGGAGCGTGACCGCCTTGCCGCGATGGATGCGCGTGCCAGGCCATGGTTGATGGCGTTGTGCGCTCCCTTGCACTGCGAGATCGCGCCGCCGCGCCAGATTGCGGATGTGGTCATCGACAGCTCTTCGTTCAACAAGGCCCGAGGTGATAGCTACCAACTCGCGCTGACCATGAAGAGCAAGGCCTCGATACCTCTGGCCATGCCCGCTGTCGAGTTGACGTTGACCGATGCGCAGGACCAGCCAGTGCTGCGGCGTGTGCTCTTGCCCACTGACATGGGGGCTCCCATGGAGTTGTCTGCAGGGGGCGAGTGGAGTGCGTCCGTGTCAGTGATTGTGACCACCGGCGGAGCGCGTGTTGCTGGCTATCGGTTGCTGGCGTTTTATCCCTGATTTTTTACCAACCTACTTCTTTGATATGGCTGCCCTCATTTGTGGTTCTCTGGCGTTCGACACCATCATGACCTTCGAGGGCCGTTTTGCCGAGCAGATACTGCCCGACCAGCTGCACATCCTGAACGTCTCTTTCCTGGTGCCTTCGTTGCGGCGCGACTTTGGTGGCTGTGCGGGCAACATTGCGTATAGCCTCAAGTTGCTGGGCGGTGAGCCATTGCCAATGGCCATGCTGGGCAGCGATGGCGCAGACTATCTGCAGCGCCTGGAATTGCTGGGTATCAGTGCGCGCCATGTGGGGCAGGTCCAGGACACCTACACCGCACAAGCCATGATCATGACGGACCGTGACAACAACCAGATCACCGCCTTCCACCCTGGGGCGATGATGCAGGCACATGTGAACCGCATCGGGGCAGATGTGGGGGTGAGCGTGGGGATCATCGCGCCGGATGGTCGTGACGCCATGCTTGAACACGCGGCCCAGTTTGTGGCGGCCGGTATTCCTTTTGTATTTGACCCGGGCCAGGGCTTGCCCATGTTCAATGGCGAAGAGCTGGCGAGGTTCGTGGACCAGGCTTCCTGGGTGACGGTCAATGACTACGAGGGGAAAATGCTTTGCGACCGCACGGGCTGGACGCTTGCAGAGATTTCGCGCAAGGTAAAGGGGCTTGTGGTGACGCTGGGCGCGGAGGGCTGCGAGGTCTGGGTGGATGGTCAGAAAACCCATGTACCCGCCGTGGTGCCTGCCCAAGTGGTGGATCCTACGGGGTGTGGTGATGCTTGGCGGGGCGCGTTGTTGTTCGGCCTGGAAAAGGGCTGGCCGCTGGTGCGTTGCTCCGAGCTGGGCAACCGGGTAGGAGCCCTCAAGATTGCACAGCGGGGCCCGCAAAACTACACACTGGATTTCATCCCCGCGTAATAGGGCCAGCTTTCCATGAAGTCACGGGGCGCCATTGCTGCCGGCTTCTTGTGTCGCACGGCGTGTGGTGTGCAACACGAACAGGCACAAAAAAACCCGGTGCGCAGGCACCGGGTTGAGCGTGTGATACGCCAGGATTAAGGCTTGTTGCCCGTAGGGAAGGGCCAGGCTGCCTGAGGATTCAGGGTGGTCTGTGCTGCTGGAGCTGCTGCCGCAGGGGCAGGCGCCTTGGGGGCCTTCTTGGCCGGTGCAGCTTTTTTTGCAGGAGCCTTGGCGGGAGCGGCCTTCTTGGCAGCCGTTGCCTTCTTGGCGGGAGCCGCCTTCTTGGCTGGGGCGGCAGGCTTCTTCGCTGCTACTGCCTTCTTGGCGGGAGCGGCTTTCTTTGCCGGTGCTGCTGCCTTCTTGGCAGGTGCGGCCTTCTTCGCTGCTACTGCCTTCTTGGCGGGAGCGGCTTTCTTTGCCGGTGCTG